>NZ_PCOB01000003.1:0-501897 GCF_002975115.1 Bacillus sp. MYb78 | reverse complement strand
AACAAAGAAGATAATGGTACAGTAACAGAAGATAAAGGTACGAACGAGGACAAAGGCAACAAAGAAGATAATGGTACAGTAACAGAAGATAAAGGTACGAACGAGGACAAAGGCAACAAAGAAGATAATGGTACAGTAACAGAAGATAAAGGTACGAACGAGGACAAAGGCAACAAAGAAGATAATGGTACAGTAACAGAAGATAAAGGTACGAACGAGGACAAAGTCAACAAAGACGATAAAGGCACTGTAACAGAAGATAAAGGTACGAACGAGGACAAAGGCAACAAAGACGATAAAGGCACTGTAACAGAAGACAAAGGTACACAAACAGATGGTGGTTCTGTAACGGGAAATAAAGATAATAAAATTGAAGACAAAGTAACTGCTGAAAAAGAAAACAAAGAAACAGTAACATCTACTAACAATGAAGGTAATGAAAAAGTTGCTGAAAAACAAGTGGATAAAAAAGAAACTGTTAAAGATGAGATTAATAAACCTACTGATAAAAAAGTAGAAAAAGATACAAAAGCGACATCTAAAGAAACTGCGAAGGAAACGAAAGCAGAAGCTAAAGATAAAAAATTACCAGAAACAGGCGGTGACCAATCTACAACTATGGGAAGTTTAATTGCAGGTGGATTAGCAATACTTGCAAGTGTGGTTATGAGACGTAAATCAAAAAAACAAAACTAATTCGGTAAAATAGATGAAGGTAGTCCAGTAAATGGGCTACCTTTTTTGTGTTTAATTGATTTAAGAATGGATTATGTATTTTAATAGGGGAGGTTTTATAGTTACAAGTTTTATTGACAATAGTAAATAAAAATATGTTATAATTGTTCTATCTTTCGGGCATATTAATTTGGTTTTATAAGAGTTCTATAGAATTATGAATAAAAAATATATGTAATAAAATGTGTTGATAGATAGCAAGTTATATGGAGTAACTTGTTGTAAAAATAAAAGGAGTTGATACAATTGGGAGGAAAAATTGAAACTATATCATATTCAAAAGAAATGAAGAGTTCATTTATAGATTATGCTTTGACTGTAGTTACAGATAGAGCATTGCCAGATGTTCGTGATGGACTAAAACCTGTACATCGTAGGATTTTGTATGCGATGGGTGATTTAGGAATGTATCCTGATAAGGCTTATAAAAAATCAGCACGTATTGTTGGGGAAGTAATTGGTAAATATCATCCACATGGAGACTCGGCAGTATATGAATCAATGGTAAAGCAAGCACAGGATTTTGTGAAAAATGCTCCGCTTATTGATGGGCATGGTAACTTCGGTTCAGTAGATGGAGACTCTGCGGCCGCAATGCGTTACACAGAAGCGAGGTTATCTCCTGTAGCAATGGAAATGATACAGGATTTGTCGAAAGGTGTAGTTGATTTTAGAGACAACTTTGATGCATCTGAAAGAGAGCCAGTTGTATTACCTGCGAAAGTTCCAAATCTATTAGTAAATGGTGGGGTAGGTATTGCGGTTGGTATGGCTTACAAAACACCACCTCATGGTGTAAATAGTGTTGTTGATACATTGATTGCATATGCAGATAAACAAGATATCGATATAGAGTCATTAATTGATATAATAGAAGCACCTGATTATCCGTCTGGAGGTATTATTACAAATAAGAATGAACTGAGAGACTTATATAGAACGGGTATTGGTAAGGCGGTAATAAGAGCCAAGATAGATATAGAAGATGCAGGATATGGTAGGAAGAATTTAGTGGTAAAAGAAATTCCTTATCCATATTCAGGATCTAAAACGAATTTAACATACAAGTTAATAACAATGGTAATTGAGAAGAAATTAGAGGAAATTGTGAATGTTACAGATGAAAGCGATAAAGATGGTATTCGGATTGTATTGGAAGTAAAAAAAGGTGTAGATATAGATAATTTATTAAATAAGCTGTATAGCAAAACACCTTTACAATCAAGTGAATCTTATCAATATTTAGTTTTAGTAAATGGAGTTCCAACTACAATTAATTTAAAGGATTACTGTAAGCATTATTTTGATTTCCAAAAAGAGATAACAAGAAAGCGATATGAATATCTTCTTAGCAAAGCACAAGTTCGAAAAGAGATTTTAGAAGGGTTAGTCAAAGCCGAGGAAATGATGGATACCATCATTGAAATGTTAAGAGGGGCTAAGAAATCGAAAGAAGCAAAAGTGTGTTTAATGGAAGGGAATACTGAATCAATCTCGTTTAAAACAAAGAAGCATGAGAATATTGCTAAGAAATTCGCTTTCACAGAAAAGCAAGCACAAGCAATTTTAGATATGCGTCTGCAAAAACTAATCGGATTAGAAGTTGAGCAATTAAATCAGGAATATAAAGAGGTACTTGCTGAAATGGAAGAGTACGAATTGGTTTTAGGTAGTGAAAAAGAGATGTTAAAAGTTATCAAGAAGTATTTAAGGGGTTTTAAAAAGGATTTCGGAAGAGAGAGACGAACTGAAATTCAAGAAAAGAAAACAATTGAATATGTAGAAGAAATAAAAGAAGAAGATGTATGGGTATTGATTGATAAGTTTGGATACACAAAGTCAGTAGATACAATTTCTGTTGAAAGAAGTTCAGAAGAAACGTTGTCTGAGTATAAACAAGAGATTCTAACAAAAAATACATCTAAGCTTTCAGTTTTTACAAATCAGGGACGACTATATCAAATTAAATTAGCGGATATCCCTAAGGTAAAAATAAAAGACAAAGGTGTACCAATTCAGCGATTAGGAAAAATGAAAAAGAATGAGTATCCATTATACATTACAACAAATACTGAATTAGAAACAGAAAGAGTAATCATGTTAACAAAGACAGGTTTGATTAAACAAACGTTATGCAGTGAATTAATTTCAAGTCGTTCAGTTGTAGTAGCGACTAAATTAGAAGAAGATGATGAAGTTATTCAAATAACTCCAATTAATGAAGTAGATGAAGATGTTCTTGTGTTTTCGAAAAAAGGTTATATCTTACGATTTAGCATTAATGAAATCCCTGTTCTGAGGAAAAATGCAAAAGGTGTTAAAGCTGTATCGCTTATGGAAGAGGATGTAATTGAAGGGGTTTACATTTTAAATGAAAACAATAAAGATGTGAAACAACTAAATGGAAAACAGATAGAACTATCGAAGGTAGAACGAAAGACGAGGGGTAAAAAAGGTATTAATTTTTAGTGCATAATAAAAGGGTTTGTCTCTTAGAAGGTAGAAAAGAGACGAACCCTTTTTGCGTTGACTATAGTTTGTGTAAATAGGATAATTTAAGTAAATAAATATGAAATTAGAGGTGCAATAATGAATAAAATTACAGTAAAAAATACAGAAGATATTAAAAGTTTATATGCGGAAATGCTGTTAACTCCATTAATGATTTACTCTGCATTACATAGTGGGAACCAATTAGAATTAAATTGGAATAATCAAGATGGATATAATCGTATTTTGGATGTTTTATCACGACACATTACAAAACAGGCATTTAAAAAATACAGCAAGATGGAAATGCAAGAAAAAGGATTTGAGGATGTTTATATTTCAGCTTGCCTAAGTAAGGAATTACTTCAACAAGTAGAGGGAATGTCTATTCTTGTTCAAATGATAAGTGATAGGTTGCAGGAATTTTTTGAATCACAAAAACAACTGGATATTGAGACGTTTATTCTATTTAATACTTCTGATTTGAAAAGAAGTGCTGTTTTGTTTGTAAATAGTATGGAGAATGCTTTAACAAGTTTTGAACAAGATGCAGAAGAAGAGCAAGATGTTTCCTTGATTTGTTTTCAAACTTTAATAAGCAAAGGAAAGTCGTTATGTGCATTTGAACGTTTAGAATTATTACTTGTAAATGAACGAGTGGAAATAAAAGATTCAGATGGTGATGTTTATACGGCTGATACAATGAAGGAATGTTTTGGGATAGAGTTGTATGATACCAGAGTGAAAATGAATTCGCTAATTCATGATTTGAGTTTTGTTACGGCACTTGCATTATTAATGGAGACAGAATCAATTACTATTTCTTATGCAAACCCAGAGTTTTTAGAATTATTAAAGACATCATTTGATGAATTTGGAATAACAATAGAAGTGCAGGTTAATGACTAAAATTATTGCATGTGGAATAGACCAAGGTTTGGCGAACTTGGGATATGCATTTATTGAATATGATATAGATACAAATCAATACATGAAACTTGATACAGGAACGCTAAAAACAAAATCCAGTGAATTGTTAGAAGATAGACTACTTACCATCTATGAAATGATAAAAACTTACAATCTTAAATATAATACAGATATCATAGCTTGTGAAAAGCTATTTTATAATCCCAAACAAAAAAATGACAATAGAAATAAATCTGCATCAATTATGACGACAAATATGGTTACTGGTGTTGTATTTCTTGTAGCAGGAGAATTAGGTTTATGGATTAAAGATTTTGTTCCAGGTACAGTGAAAAAACACGTTGCAGGGTATGGGCGAGCAACAAAAGAAGACCTGCAAAAAGCGATAGAAGATTTTTGTGAACAACATGGGATAAAAGCCAAAACAAATCATGAAACGGATGCGATTGGTATAGCTTTAACAGCCATTAAAGCATATATCGAAGAATTTGTAAAAAAAGGAGCGTGAAAGTATGGATAGAACAAAAATGAAATATTTATTTCAAAAGCATAAAGATAAATTACTTGTAGGATTAAGTATAGCTGTAACGATTGGGATTGGAACTGGTGTGTATTTTGTTTTCTTTCATGACAATGAAACTAAAAGTAAAAATGAAACACTCTTTGATAAACATATTAAACTGGCAGATACAATTGTCACAGGAGACAAAAATGGGAAGGTGTCTTTATTGGATACAAAGAGTGGAGATGAATTAGACAATGTTTCTTTAGGAGATGGGAAAGGGAATGAATTTAAATTTGCAAGAAGTAAAAATTTAGAATCTGTGTATGCATACAATCAGAAAAATCACACGTTCTATGAAATCACAGTAAATGAAAAGCAGTTACATAATAAAGAGATTGTATCTGTTTCAGATGCTTTAGTGGATTTTGATTCATTCCAATCAGATGGAAAGAATATTGTATTCTTGTCAAAAGATAAAAAAGAATTAACGCATGTCAAAGATAAATCAACGTATAAAAAATATGCATCTACTGAAGAAGTAAGTGACTTTTTAGTTGATAAAGGACAGTTGGTATTTGCTACAAATAGTTTCATTCATAGTGTTGATTTAAAAGATGAGAAAGAAAAGAAAATTGAAATTGGTGATAGTACAACAGGTTTATTTGCAGTTAAAAACGAGATTATTGCCTATAACAAATTCGGAAATGGAAAAGAAGACTCCATTGTGTTACGTTTACGAGCAGATGACTTATATGTAAAAGAGATGCATAAATTTGAGTCTAATCGTGTAGAACCATTAGTCCCAGATGGAGATGATGAAACACTTATTTATTCGCAAAAAGTAAATGAGAAAACACATCCAAAACAACTCATCCAAGTTTTAAATAATAAGGATAAGTTTAAGAAAGATGTACGACCATTCCAGACTCCTAATAATCGTAAGATTGTTGATTATGAAAAAAGTAACAGTGTTGCTTCAAAGGGATATGTGTATTCTAAAAAAGGAACTCGTTTAGAAATTACAGATATTCGTGGCGAGAAAATTGCATATACATTAGATGTTCCAAAAGAATTTGCAATGCCTATCATTCAATAGTAACAAGGAAGACAAGTAGAATATATCGCTTGTCTTTTTTATTGACTTTAGTCAAAAAGTGATTTATCATTAACTTTAGTTATAAAAAACTTATAGATAAAATACAATACATATAAGTATATAAATTAGGTATTTTTATAAAATCAAATAAAATCTGAGGAGTGTTATTTATTATGGCAGAGAGAAAATATTATTCATTCGTATCATTTCGAAATACTGAGGAAAACAAAGCGTTTGGTGCAATTGAAGGTTACATTACAAAACCTGTGGAATTAGAGGATACTACTAATGGCAAGAAGGTAGCTAAAGTTTCAATGGTTTCTCAAAATGTAACGAAGAAAATTGGTAAAGCTTTAAAAGTCGAAGTACAAGAAAAAGACAGCGAATTTATCAACATTACAGGTTGGGAACAATTAGGTGAACGTATGTCTAAAGCAGTTCAAAAAGGTGACACTGTAATCTTTACTGGTGATTTAAAAAGTCGAGAATATAATGGCAACAAATATTTCGATTTAACAGCTTGGGATTTCACGATTAAACGTAAAGGTAACGGAAATCAAAGTTCTAATGAAGAGCCATCGGATAATAATATTGGTCAGCCGATTGATATTGCTGATGACGACTTACCATTCTAAGTAAAAGGGATGTACAAAGGAAAGAGAGTAAGGACAAGTCCCTTGCTCTTTTCTTTTGCATAATTTAAACAGGAAACGTTAAGGAGAGGTAATTATTATGAAAATGAATAGAGAAGAATTTATTGAAGAAGTTATTGCGAAGGTGAAACAACTTCCTATTTCAAGTGTGATGGAAACTCGCATTGATGTAGTGAGACGTGGACATTCATTTCAAGCCAAATGTCCATTTCATAATGACAATAAATTAGGTTCCTTTTCAATTAGTAATAAAAAAGGAATATTCAAATGCTTCTCCTGTGATGAAGGAGGAGATGCGGTAAAATTCATTGCGAAGTATGATAAGATTTCATTTGGTGCATCAGCAATTAAAATTGCACTGGAATTTGGTTTGATTACAAATGAAGAATATAAAGAAGCGTTTGGTGATAAAGCAGAGGTAGATGTTGCTGAAACAGTAAGAAAAACTTACATTGCATCTATGGATAAAGTGGATTATGAAGAAGAAAGAGCGGATATTGAAGTTCTTCATAATGTATTTTCTGTATTTAGCAAAGGGATTTCTTTATGTGAAGGACATGATAAGTTAACGGAAGAACATAAAGCTTATTTGAAAGGAAGAGGCTTATCGGATAAGGATATTGAAGAAGATGGTTACTTTTCATTCCCTGGAAGACATTCTGCTTTCTTGACAAACTTTTATAATACAATGTATGAAGAGTTTGGTTATACGCCAGAAATTTTGAAGGATATCCCAGGTTTCTTCTGTACAGAAAACTGTAAGATGGACTTTCAAACGAAGGATGGAGAAATTACAGTTCCGATATATGCATATAGAAGACAAGAAGGTATCTGTATCCCAATGAAGAATGCAAAAGGTCAAATTGCAGGAATTCAAATTCGTTTAGATGAAGTGAAAGATAGTTCCAGACGTTATATTTGGTTCTCATCTACATTTGCAGATGCAGAAGATAGAAGTAACATGTACATCAATGGAACAGGTGCAGGGGCTCCTTTAGATGTTGTTTATCCAGAAAAGATAAAGCATACAACATTATTTATTACAGAAGGACGCTTCAAAGCAAGAAAGATAGCAAGTACATATGGATGTATTGCTATTTCTGTTCAAGGTATTGGTAACTGGAGAAATATCGAAAAAGAAATCAAAGATATTGAGGAAAGAACGGGATATGATATTAAACATATTTGCATTGCTTATGATGCTGACATGTCATATAACATAAACGTCTATAATCAATTCAAAAAAATGACAGATAAATTAAAAGAAGAGTTTGATAAAAACATATATGTTTGTATGTGGGCAACTGAATTAGGAAAAGGGATTGATGATATTCTTGAGAATGATAAAGGGAATATGATTGATAAAATGGAAAAAACTCAATTTGACAGTTACTATGCTCAATATGTGAAGATGGTAACTGACAAAGAAGGGAAGAAGGCTTTTAAGGAAAAACCCAAGCCATTATTAAAAGCCTACTTTGATAGAGAAGTCCTACCTAAATTCAACAAATACAAAGATATTGTGTAGACCGCTAATATAATGCGGTCTTTTTTTTATTTAAAATATTATGTTTATAAAATGAAAATACTTTTCATTTTATATTGTTTTTCATATTAAATATAAAATTATAGATTTGTGAAATGTTATATAGATAACATTATTTTAATAAAATAAGAGGAATATATAAAACAGGTAAATGATGAATTTTAACTTAGGAGGTTAGTTTTCTTAGCAGGTTGTATTAAACAACAGGTATTCAATCAATTCTTGAAAATCCATCAATTTCAAGAGAATTTAAACAATTAAAAAGGGGAATTTTATTTTGATTAATGTAAATACGAAAGTAAAAGAACTAATTGTAATTACTCTAAAGGAAGAAAAAGATATGATTTTAGATAGAGTGAAAGGATATAGTCATACTATTAGTTCTCACGTATTACGTAAAATAGTTGCAGTTAATCCTTGTGTATTAAATGGGATTAATTACTTCATTAACACACATATTCATATGAATTAAAGTGATGTGCAAGACTATAAATTTATTATAGTCTTGTTTCTTTAGAAAGATATTTATAGTGTATAATAATAAAATCAGCAGGTATAAAGGAGTCAGTTATTATGAGTAATCTTGGTCATGCTTGGTTCGAAAAAAACAGTAATTCTACAATTGTTGAAAAAGACTTTATTCCATTAAAAACAATTTGTTCTATAGAAGAAAAAAATAGAGTACAAGAAATTGTGAAATTGGAAGTTCCTTTGTTTGATGAGGTTATTGAAGTTTGTGATGAATTCGGAATTAACCCTGAAAACATGTATGTTTGCAAGAATATTGCAGAACCCTTTTGGTATTGGGATGGTATTGTATTTGTTTCTGTAGTTCAAATAAGCGAACAGGCATTTATAATGATGGATATGGAAAAGAGAGTTAAAGCGAAAGAAAATTTGGTAAAAGAGGCATATAAGACAAAGGACTTTTATAAGGTTTTTAGCTTTACAGAAGACTTTTTAAAGCCATACATACTAAATAAGATTTATAGAGAAATCCCTTGTGAAGAGAGATATAAATTGTTTCGTGAAATATATACTTATATAAATTATAGTCATAAGGTCATAAAAAAAGAAGTAATAGATGAGGCTATTTCTTGTCAAACAGAAGAATTTAAAAAAGAATTAATGCTGAAATTAAATTCGTTAAGCAATAATGATTTCGTTGTTGTATATAGAGGAGAAGGTACATTCTCTGTTTCTCATGAAACTGCAATGAGTTGGACTACAAATATTCAAGTGGCCAGAAAGTTTGCAGTAAAAGGTAGTGTTTATAAAGGGGAAGTATTAAAGGAAAATGTAATTGATTATATAGAAGATAGGAATGAATCTGAAATACTTGTTTACCCATCTAATGTTATGAACATAACTGAAATCACAAAGAAAAAAGAGCTTGATGTAATGAAAGAATTAAATCTATTGCAAGACGAAGGGTACGTTGATGAATTTGCTACATATAGAGACACATTCATTTTGGATGAATATTATCATAACCCAACAAGTGTTCATGGTCCATTACATGTGAAAAGAGTGTTGCTTCTCGTATTATCTTTATCTCGAACTTTGAAGTTATCAAGTGTGGAAAGAGCAATATTGGCAAATGTAGCTATTTTTCATGATATTGGTAGGGAGCACGATGGCTATTGTACGAAGCATGGTGAATGGAGTATAGAAAAACATGAAGAATTAGTTGCTATTCCGTTTGTTGGCGTAAATTATGTTACACCTCGAACAAAAGGTCGTTTTGATTATGATTTGGAGTTTCTAACAGACGAAAATATAGAAATTATTAAATTCATTATAGAGTATCATTGTAAAGATGATGAATCAGCGAAAAAGCATTTAGAGAAATCTAAAGCTATTTCAAAGGGTACGAAAGAAATGACTTGGAATCTTTATGAATGTTTTAAAGATTGTGATGCTTTAGATAGAGTTAGACTTGGAGATTTAGATGTGAGTTATTTAAGGAAAGAAGAATCAAAAGAAAGAGTTGCATTAGCCCATCAGTTATTAACAGGTATTAGTTAAGAGAGATATTTCATCTCTCTTTTTTTATGTCCTCGAACAAAAATGATATTGAAGGGAGAGGGGGGATGTGTTATTTTTGACTAAAGTCAATGAAAAAATAGTGATTGAGAGTGGTGGAATTAAATGTGGCCTTTTAGAAAACAAGAAAATTCTCAAGTTCAATGGAAAGAACGAGTTAATATTAAAGACGATGAAGTAGATGAGTATGAAGAAGAAGAAGATGATGATAAAGAAACATTGTCTTTCCTAATTCATTTCACGAAAAGTAGAGTGTATGTGTATGTTGCAGATGATGAGTTCTATGAAGATGGAGGAGTCATGAAGACATGTGGTAAGGATTACTGTGTGTATCGCTTTATGGGAGAATGTGTTTCCTTGCAAAAGAAAGTCTTGGTTTCAAGAACTGATACAATTAATGAAGTTTTAGATATGTATGATTTGAAAGAGTCAGGGAATACACCATATAAAATTATAGAAATTGAATGCGATTCGGAATAAAATTGGAAGTAGTAGAGAATACTGACTTTATGGTTGATATGCAATCCATGTCAACCTTACATCAAGAATCGACAGAAAAAAGAGACTGTAGCAAACTACGGTCTCTTTTGTTTATTTAATATAAGAGTGCATTTCCATCAATGTCATTTCTGTATTCGTTGTTCGATTTAAATAGACAAGTTCTGCATTTGTCCTGTTAACTTCCTTCATAATTTTCTCGTAAAATGTATGATTAAAGTAATGTGTATTTACAAACACATAGTCCATGTTTTTAATAAATGAAATACTCTTGTTTAAACTATCAACATCTATTACTCGAACGTGAGGTAAAGACTCTTTTATTTTTAGTTGCCAATTCGGATGACCACCAAATACAGCTATTTTAACTTTCTTTAATGAATGGATAACGTCATCAAGTTTTATAGTGTCTTGAGGGATGTCACTATTCATGCCATAAATAAAGCTTCTTAAAGAAGAGAGTTCTTTCTTTTCTTTAGACAACGTTTCAACCTCTGACTCCAGTCGAGCGTTTTGTTTCTCTAATTCTTTTACTTGTTTTTCCAGTGCTAAATGTTGCTCTTTCGCCTCTTTTAATTTAAATTCCGTTGTTTTCTTCAGCTTCTGTAAAGATTCTTCTTTTTCTTTTAGCTTTTTCTCTTTAATTCTATTAGCAAGGTACGTCTCCTCTTGCTTGTCCTCTAAATACATCTTTTTTAAGTCCTTATACATTTTGGCCATAGCCATCATGAATAGGTATGTAGGGATTAATAATTCGAATTTATCGGAAATTGTATCATTTTCAATATCTGCAATTAACACTTCTTGGAATACTAATTCCATTTCTTCTCTTGATAGAAAAACTTTATTTTGTATTTCTACAGGATCTAAATCTAAGGTTTCTATCCAGTTGCCAAGTAACATAAGGTAAGAATTCATTTCTTCTTCCTTTTTAGGCAATACTTTTCCTTCTTTTTCACTTATCCTTTGCAGGTAGTTTACCGTCAACCAGTGGAATAGAGATTGATTAGCATCTATCTTTGTCGTTCCGAATTGATTCATACACTCTTTTACACCCGATTTATTCTTTTCTAAAAAGAATTTTTTTGATTGGTAAGAATGAGGGCTGTTTAACATTTCATCATATGTGTTTAAGAATTCTTCAGGTATCAACGCTCGTTTTTTCCACACTGATGCTAAGTAAATGCAAATAGCAACGGAATAAATAAATTCAACAGTATGTGGATTTTTCCCTCCACTTTTCTTCTTTAGGTAATCTGTATATTCAATAAGATTGAATTCAGACCTTTCATTCACAAAGCGATAAGCCCTACTATACCCCTTCTTAATAATTGTTAATAGAGGCTCCATTTTTCTTTCTACAGGTATATTTCGACTGTCATTTTTGCAGTAGGCATATATTCCAATAAGTTTTCGTAATACAGTTTCTGTTTCAATTAGATATATCTTTAATAATGGTTCTTTTGAATACGGACTTTCCTTATAAGCCTGATAGTATTCCCATTCATTTTCTTTATATTTGGAATGAATCAAAGAATGAGCGTTTGGAGCAGAGGCTAAAGCAATGAACATAATGAAGTCAATATCCAGTTTATTTCGTTGCATATAATAATAATTATTTAGTAAGGGATTGGTTCCATCGTTTAAATTGATGTGCATATAATCATCTCCAGGCATTAGTCATAACCTCATTGTATGAAGAACTGAAAGGTTCGTCAAACCAAATACAAAGCTGTTAGCTACTGAGGACTAACAACTTTGTATTCATGTATAGAAGTATCAATATTCTTTGCAGTTTTATCTGTGATGTTATTTGTATGATTTGAATAATTAATGACTAAAAACATAGAGAATGCAATGATTAGAGAACTGATAATCATAGATTCGATTGAAACATAACCTTTTTTATTTTTTAATGGATTCATTTTATCACCACTCCTTTTATTGTTTATGTATTATATGCAATTTAATCGGAAAAAACAGGGATTTAGGATGAATATATTTCTATCATTAGTAGCTTACTAAACACACATTTAATTGACTATAGTTAATAAATTTAATACTATAATAGTATACTGTTGAAAGAAAGGAGGCGGTATAGATGAATCCGAATGTTGCTATTTTTGTTATGATTGGTTGCTGTATTGGTTCGTTATTAATGGGGCTTATTTTTGGCTATTTAATATGGGGATTTAAAGCAAGCGATTTAAAAGATGAATTAGAGGAAGAACAACGATTAGCGAAGATTGAAAGAGATAAACAAATTGCTGAAGTGGAACAATTAAAGAAATTGAAGCTTGAAGCTGAAGCGAAGATTGCTAACCAAATTGAAAAAATGAAAGACATGGAAAGTGAAATGAATAGATATGAGAAAGAATTAACAGAGTTAAAATCGCAAAATTTCGTATATGAAAAGTTATCACAACAAAATCAAAAATAGAGTGGCTACAGTTGTAGTCATTTTTTGTAAAGAGAGGTGTTAGAGATGAATAAACAAATGTCTATTAATCAAAAAAGAGATTTAGATTTAGTGAGGCGAATTCAATACCAATTAGAACTATATGGAATTCGAAAGGATATGTCTCCAGAAGAGCTGTCTGCATTGTTAGAGGAATTGGCAACATTGTCAGTAGATGTTGTTAGAGAGATGAAAGAGTTAACGGAATAGAATTTTTATATGGAGGAATGGATAAATGGTGAGGAACTCAAATGATACAGTGGAAGCAGGAATGATATTTTTCGCGTGTATGATAGTTTTTGCTTCAGTTATAGTTGGGTATCTTTTTTTAACGAAAGTGTTAGACGAAGAGAATAAGAAGATTGAATATAAGCATGAGCAATCCCATAAGAACGCTGAAATATCAGAGGATTTAATAGCGAAAGAACTAAATACAGAAAAGAAAAAGTTTATACTTTCTGATAGAGGGGGAGAGGTTTTAGGTGAGTCTTATTCAAGTTCTTGGATAAATAAAGATTTGTCTGCAAATGTAAAAACAGATGATAATAAATACATCGTGTATTTTGACACAGAGCAGATAAAAAAAGAAGATGTGGAGATGTACAAACCAGTGAAAATAAAAAAGATAGTGAAGGAGGGATAAAGTGGATGGAAAACTAAAAAAAACGCTAAAGAAGATACATAAAGTACATAAAAAAAGAAAGCGACGAAAAGAAAATCCGAACAGGTTTTGGAATAAGTATGAAGGGTCAATTCAATTCCTGGTTATTTTCTTTTTTACATTCATAGTGCCCTGCATTGTTGTTTATGGAGCTATTCATCTTATTGAATGGATTAAGAGCATAATACATTTCTAATGAGAATAATTTCCCTGCACGTTCAAAATCAAAAACCTTATAGTTGTGTATAAAAATAGACCATTGTTTTCACATGGTCTATTTTTTAATGTAAATAAAATTGACTATAGTTTATATTAAGTTGTATAATTGACTATAGTAAATGAGAATGTGAGGGATGGAAATGTTATACGACTCATTAATTTGTAAGAAATTTGTAGAAGTTAAAAAGAAATTGATAAATAGTCCTGATTTTAAACGATTTCCTTTTATGGTTGCATTTGAATTAATGAAGGATGGTTTCGTTTGTATTTCTGAAAAAGATGGTATGAAATATACCGTTTTGAATGGTTGTCTAAATAAACAAAATGAATTTGGTGCTTGGGAAGTTAGTTTGTTGTCCGTGTGGCAAGCAGATGGACTTTGGTATATAGAGCCAAAAGAGGATTTGACTGATGAACAAGAAGATAAAATTGAATCTCTCTTTTCTTCAAGGGAGCTGATTCGTCCTCATATTTCTGATGAATCAGAATTGGACGCTATGACATTAAAAGAATTAAAAAACAAATTAGCAGAGATGAAAATTCTGTTTGATAAAGGAAATTTAATGAATGCAACGGACTTTGTTTCTGTAAAAATGCAGAAAGAAATCATTGAGAAATTAATCTCCAATATAGAGAATGACAAAAACAAATGGGAACAAATCAAAAGAATTGCATAAAGGAAGAGGATGTATTATGAAAAACATTACGATTGAACAACTACATGAATTAAATGCTTATGATTATGCATGGTTTGCTATTAAATTCATGGGTCATAGGAATTATAGAAATCCAGAATCTATGGATAAACAAGTTTCTAAGGCATGTACACCGAAGAAAATGAAAGAATTCTTGGAAAGACAAGGTGTAGTTTTGTTTGAAGAGTCAGATGATATTCATGCTCTTTGGGAGAAAGTAAAAGAAACAATTAAACAATTAAATAAATAGAAGGTTTGTATATATGAAAAAATCGTCAAATATGGGTTCGAGTAAATATGAATATCATCCCGAAAAACTTGAAAAGGATGTTCTAAATAATCAAAAGAGATATGAGGGGAAATCACAGGAGATTAAAGAGGAGCTTAGTAGATTACTAAAAAATGAGCCTTCTCGAATGAACGAAACATTCTCCATGATGCTTCAATCCTTAAGAGAATTAAAGGAAGAATATCATTTATAAAAATAGAAAAGGTGGTTGTAACGATATGAATATTGAAGTGGTTATTAATGAGGTACCTCTTACAGTTGTTGCTGATTTTGAAGGTATAAAAAAAGACCTGGAATTAAAGAAGGCAGAAGTACAAGAGGCAGAAGAACTATTTATGAAATTACATGAAGTTGATGAATATGCAACGAAAGAAGAATCTTTACGTGATATTGAACAAATGCTGAAATTTGTAAATTCTCTTGAGCATAATGAAGACGCATTGATTGAACATGTTCGTGATGTTCGAAAAAAGAAAAACGGGAAGTTTTGGTTGAATTCAGGGACAACACTTTCTCGATTAGAGTGTGTAACAGAGTATTTTACAGATTATACAAATGCATGGAGCACACCGCAATTAAGACTCGAAGTAATTGATGCTGATACATGTGAATTAGTCTTTAGAAATCGAACGGAAACATTATAAAAATGGAGTGAGAATTCATGGAACAAGGACAATATAAACATGTAAATGCATTGGTTGTGGAACGTTGTTTAAATTGGACAAAAAGAACAGTTCCTAACAATGACCAAGGACTTCCTTATTATGCAGAGTTTTGGGTAGATGAAAAAGGTGACAAGATGGAGCCTACAAACTTCTGGGGTCCTGCCTCTAATGAAGGTGATGGTATAAAATTCGCATCCATGCTATTAGGTATGGGATACATGGTAAATACATACAGGATTAGGGAACATCATACCATTGTTGAAATAGTTGAGGATAGGGAAGGTGGACGGAAGTGGACAGCAGAAGCAACTGTTTGGCAATTAGCTTTGTGTTTATGTGCACTAAAAACGAAAAATGTAGATGTCTCCGCATGGGAAGATAAAGAAAAGAAAGGCATTGAATATGGGATTGGGTTTTGTCAGTAATGTATTAAAAGAAGAAAGGTACTTTTCCTAAGATGCAATAAAATAGAAACTTCTGCGAGATGAATAATAAGAACAGTAGCTTTCTTTATGTATATAAAAGGAGCAAAGAATCATGAGAGGGAATAAGAAAAATACAATTTATCACTCTGTTTTTTATTTTGATAAAAAAGAAGAGTATGGAGTAGAAGTTAGCTTTGAACCATATGGACTTATCTATAGGGTTCTTTTAAAAACATGTAATGTCTTCAATAAAGAAGATAAATCACATCATTTTTACTTACTACGAAATCCATTTTCTTCTCAAATATTTACAGAGAGAATTCAAAAAAAAGTAAGTTTGCATCTAAGGAAACTTCATTCGCATTATAAAAAATGGGGGGTTCCAGAAGATATAGTTGGGTTTCCGTGGAAGCAAGAAGAAGAGAATTAAAGAGGTGGAAGTTATGAAGATAACAACAACATTCAAGGAGAAACGATTCAATTGTAAGTTTTGTGATAGAGAAGTGAATGTCAATGATAGAACATATAGAATCAACCCATTCTGCTCTCACTGTTACGAAGAGAGATTAGTTGCTTCAGGTGCTATAGACTTACGGGGGAATCATCAATCTCTACAAATGGATGTTGATTATTCAGAAGTGGTTCCAGTAGATAAAGAAAAAACATGGTGTAAGAAAGAATGAGTTACGTATGACAAAGAAAAAGACACATGAAGAATTTGTTAAAGAGGTTAAAACCTTTGTAGGAAATGATTATGTTGTTATAGGAACTTATAAGGGAAGTAAAGAAAAAATAAGAATAAAACACTTACTTTGTAATCATGAATGGGATGTATTTCCGTATCAATTTTTGCATAGGAGTAAATGTTCTCACTGTGGAAAAGGTAGAAAGACAAAAGAGCAATTCCAAAAAGATGTTTTAAATCAGTGGGGCGATGAGTATGTTGTTATCGGAGAATATATTAATAATCGCACAAAAGTAAAAATGAAACACTTGGTTTGTGGCAGGGAGTGGGCATTTACACCTTTGAATTTAAAAAAATGCAAGGGATGTACAACTTGTAATAGTAAACAAATCAAAAGATATAAAAAAACACATGCGGATTTCATAAAAGAAGTCTATGAAAATGTTAAAAATGAATATAAAGTTTTAGGAACTTATAAAAATAATAGAGAAAAGATATTAATGCAACACACTACATGTGGTAATGAGTGGTTAGTCACACCTAAGAACTTTTTAACAAATAATAGCAGATGTCCAGAATGCAATTCTAAACAAAAAGGGATAAAAGATTTTAAAAAGAAAGTAAATCAAATAGTTGGTGATGAATATATAGTTGTTGGTGAGTATATAAACAATAAGATAAAAATAAGAATGTTGCACAGAAAATGTGGTGAAATAGTTGAAATTGCACCTAATAATTTTTCAAAAGGTTGTCGTTGTTCTAAATGTTCATCTAAAAAGGCTAATATCAAAAAACGGAAAACACACGCAGAGTTTGTATCTGATATTTATCGGTTAGAAGGCGACAAATACAGTGTTATAGGTAAATATATTGATGTTAAAACTCATGTGTCTTTAAAACATAATGAATGCGGTCATATATGGGACAGTACACCTCATAATTTTTTTGCAGGTAGAAGATGCCCGAAATGTAGAGCAAGCAAAGGGGAAAAAGAGATAGAAAAATTCTTACAAGAGCATAATATCGTTTATGAATCCCAATATATTGCAGAAGGATGTAGATACAAAAGAGACTTGAGATTTGACTTTGGTATTTTCAGTAATAATAATCTTGTGGCCGTAATTGAATATGATGGGCAACAACATATTACGCCAGTCTCTATTTTTGGTGGGAAAAAAGCTTTTGAAACTTTGCAAAAACGAGATGAGATAAAAAATAATTATTGTAAGGTAAATGGGATTAGAATGTTTAGAATACCATTTTGGGATATAGAGGATATTAATAAAATTTTATTTGACCTATTTATACCTTTTATCAGAGAAACGGAACAAATAGCATAATGGTTATATATTTACATTGACTATAGTCAATGTAAATGAGAAGATGTTGCTAAGATACTTGTCATAAAATAAATAATAATTTTAGGAGAGATTTCATATGTTAGTAAAATTACCAGTTAATGTGACAGCAAATTTACCATTTAATGTGTTAGCAGATTTACCATTTCATTTATTAAAAGAACTACGAGTAAAACACTTTTCTCATAATGACTATGATGGGGTTGGTTGTGGCATTTTAACAAAATTAGCATTTAAGAACAGGAACGTTCGTTATTTAGATTATAAGCGAGTAGATGAGGAAGTTCAGACGTTTATTACCAATGGCTCTTACAAGAAATATGATGTTGTTTTTATCACAGATATTTTTATTAGTGAGGAGAACTGTAAGGCGTTAGATAAGTTACACAAGAATAAGGAAATCATTGTCATTTATATTGACCATCATTCAACAGAGAAGCGACCATGGATTCTTGAATACGAATGGGCTTTGATTGAATCAGCGACCTCTAAAACGAGCTTTTCTAAACCTGTAGATGAAAGAATGGACGCTAAAACATCTGCTACATCATTATTGTTTGAATACTTCATGTCTCAAAATGTAAAGTTCAATGCTAATCTAAAGGCTGTTAAGAAATTTGTTGAATCTGTTCGAAGATATGATACTTGGGAATGGCATAAAGTGTATGATGATATTGAGCCCAATAGATGGAATGCATTGCTATATTTATATGGTCGTAAGAAATTTGAGGGATTAGTATTGGAGAAACTACAAACAGAATATAAGTTTAATCAATTAGAATTAACAATTATTCAAATCGAAGAAAAACGAATTGAAAATTATATTAATGGTAAAGAACAAACAATCATTGAAAAGAATATTTTGGGACATTCAGCAGGAGTTATTTTTGCGGAACAGTATCATTCTGAATTAGGAAATGTTTTAGCTGAAAGAAGACCTGATTTGGATTTTATCATTATTATTAATCCATCTCGAACAATTAGTTATCGAGGTGTAAGAGATGATATCCATATTGGAAATGATATTGCTTATGTATTCCGTGGAGGTGGACATCCACAATCAGCAGGTTCTCCAATTGATAGATACTTGGTAAATACATTTATTGATATGCTATTTGGAGAGACGCAAAAAAGAGAGAATTATCCTTTATCGGAATAAGTAAAAATGCAGTAAATCTAAAAATAGATTAAAAATAAAAGAACTCTTTAGATATAAGGATTCTTGAGTATTTTTCGTGTTTTTATAAAAACATAACTAAGGATTCACTGCAAAAGTGTTCTGCAAAAGCTTATTATCATTGGCTTTTGTATAAGGGGTATAAAGGGAACTAAGTGTTATTAGAAAAACCGTTCTAATTAACTATGCTATTGAGATATGAAAGTATAAAGGGAACTAAGTGTTATTAGAAAAGCAATCCGATGGCATTGCAACAAGCTAAGGTACATACTTATATAAAAACTTCATGTTATCCTCACTAAATTAACTTTATATTTATACTAAGCATGAAAAAAGAAACAAATATAAATTAAAAAACTCACTGAATGATAGTGGGTTTTTATTTATGCTGAGTAGTTATAGCTTATTGGTTAGCAATCTAAAATAAAGAGACAGATTATAAAAGAGGTATTGAAAATCAATTATTTAAAAAGGGGAGTTTATAAAATGAATAACAAAATGTTTGATGTAAAAAAAATCAATACAATAGCTAAAGAAATAGGCATGGATGTAGAATTGAATTTGGATAATCATGGATTTTATTTCACGTTAAAAAATGGTGAGGTGCGAATTGTTTCTTATGAAGATGTTTTGATGGGTATAAATCTATTGCAAAAATTAAAAGAACTAAAAGAAGATGATAAGGCGTTAGAATTATTTGGTCCTATCACCTTACAAGAGCCATCTTATTTTAGATTTGTAAAGTATAAGGAGCAAGGGAAAATTTATATATGTGCAAATTACAAAAATGATAAGTTTGAAGAGTTCGAACAGTTTGATGAAATAGGAAAGAAATTAATGAAATGGATATTAGATATCTTTGAACTAAAAGAATGTTGTACATGCGAAAGATTGTATAGTAGAGCATGTATAGGTTATGAAGATAACTTATGCGAAGAATGTTATTGGGAAGAGCAAAAAATATTAGAGGGGATGGAAGGTGAAGAGGAATAAGAACGGAAAGTAATAGATATGTAATATTATTTTATTATTGATATAATAAGAGAAGATAAATAAAAAGGAGTTTTATTCTATGAAAAAAAGTAACCAAGAATTATTACATATATTAGACTATGTGTTTGAGCATTATATTGATGCGGATATTACTGATGAAACAAGAGAAGAAGTTAAATCAGGATATAAGCAAATTAAGGGTATGATAGAACAGGCGGATAAACAGGAGTTTCTGCGAAGTGTGATTGACGGAAAATGGTTTCAAATAAAAACAGAAAATAAACGAGTTTTCCTTGTAAAGATACAATTGGTTCATCCTGTGACATTAGGTGGTATAGGTAAAGAAAGAGAGTTAAAAACTTTATGGTTATCAAAAGAAGACCCTGAAGCGATGGCATTTAGCGATGTAAAAGAAAGTTCTTTTGAGTTCAACGAAGGAGTTTTAACAATCCATGAAGCATCATCTTATAATTTTGGTTCGATGGAGCCTGGTGATGATTGTATTTATGATGAAAATGGAGTGTTAGATGAATTTAAACTACAGAATGTTGTAGTTAGAAATAGTCGAGATGGTTTTGTTTATGAACCGGAATTTATTGAAGTGTGGAATAGATTAAAAGAATCTAATCTTGATGGGATTCCTGTATTAAAAACTAACTAATAGGATAGTAAAAAGTGTGAATATTAGTTTCGCAATTTTTTTATAAATAAAAATGGAAAGAGGTTGGACTATATGGAACTACAGGCGAATCATGTACAAGCATTAAGAGAAATAGATGGTGGAGCAACAATATTTGATTTTTTCCTTGCTAAAGACCTAAGAGAAGTACAAAAGGTAGATAGTGAATTGTTAACGATTGTAGACAATATGAATGAACTGAGTAAGATAACAGGAATTACATATAATGGGGCAGAACGTCTTCCTTATTTTGGGGCGATTTTAACTCGAAAGGGTAAGGATGTAATCTATAAATAGTATCTTTGATTATATATAAAAGAGCAGATAAAATGTCTGCTCTTTCTTGTGTTTATGCAATTTGTTTTAATTCATGAGAGTGGTTCCATGAATATACATAGTCATCATCATTCTCTTTAAATCCCATTCTCATCCAGAATGATTCTGCTTCAGATAAAGAGTAGAGTAATAGTGTTTTGCTTGCAAATACACCTTTTAAAAACTGAACGATAATATTTCCTATACCTTTTCCTTGATGTTTGTTTGCCAAAAATAAATTTTCGATGACTACAGTGTTTTCTTCATCATGAAAGAACGATAAATCAAACGGCATGTCATCTTCTCCATAATTCTTTTGAAATAGCATAGAATTGTATGGTTTTAACTGAAGAAAGCCAATGAATTTTCCGTTTAAATAAATCACTGAAATATTTTTAGATGAAATATCTTCCATAATCCTTCTTTGTATAAACTGAAAAACCTCTTTATCAAATTCCAAATCTAAATTTAAAGGTTTTAATGAGAGTCTTCCTTTTGTAAATGAATGAAAATTATGGTTGAATACATAAGTCATGATAGTGTCTCCTTTTTATAGAATCTAAATGATTACCTGTTTTATAAGTTCTATAAATCATATGTATTTATAAAAAGAAATATAAAAAACAGACCCCGAAAAGAAGAGTCTGTCTGTTGGTTGTTTTTCTTATAGTTCTGCATGAGTGATGGTCCCTGTTGAGTTTTTTCCGCTTCTATATTCGGTAGTATTACTTTCACTAAATGCTACCTGTGGTTGACTGTTTTCTGGGAGAATATATCGGATAGAAAAATCGCCATTCTCTAAGTGTTTAATAATGAGTTGTTTTTCTTTTACATCTGGTGAACTGCAAATGTCGATATAATAGTTAGATTCAGAAAAAGTAAGATATCCGTAATGTTTTATTTTGTCATTATCTGTAAATTTTGTGTCATTGGTTAATTCGTATGGAACTAAAAATTGATAAGTTCTTTTGTCTTGATTATCCGAAATGATATAAGAATGCTGAATGTCTGTATAAGTTCGCTCTTTCCCTTTAGGAATTGTGTCTAAAACTTTGCGAGTTAACTCACGAGTCATTTTATCGTACTTTGTATAATTGTTTATTTCTTTTTCTGCATCGTTAGATAGGTCATCTCCGCATCCACTAATAAGTAAGAGGGATAGGGTTGAAATGGCTAAAAATAAGGATTTTCTTTTCATTGTTTTAAATCTCCTTTATTAGATTAATGGATACGTGTTAATAGCATGAGTAGTTGATATTTTCCCATTTGAAACTGTATATTTAAGTGTTTGCGTAGAAGTGAGTAGCTTCTCATCTTTTTCAGGAACCAGGTATTGAACAAAATAGCGAGATTCTTCTATCCTCTTAATTACAAGTTTTTTTGTAGTTATCTCTTTTGAAACAAGAATATCAATAAATGCATTGTAATCATTTACAGTTAACTCTGTGTAATGCTTGCCTTTTGCATTGTCTGTTTCTTTTGCTTCTCCCGTAAAATCATAAGGAACTAAGAATGCGTATGTTTTTGTGCCATCTGAGTTTACAATTACTGAGGCATTTCTCACGTCAGGAATTTCTTTGGTATCTCCTATAGCAATACTATTCAAAATAGCTTTTGTCATAGTCGCTGAAATGTTTTCAAATTTTTGATATGTAATATCCTTTTTCTCTTCAACGGGTGGTTTGTTATCTATCTCGGTGGAGATAGAATCACATCCGTTCAGAGCAAGTAAGGTACCAATTGAACAAGCGTATACCATCACTTTTTTTAGATTCATTATAACTCTCCTTTATTTTGCGTTGACTATAGTTAATATAATATCATATAATTCAGATGGAATACATAATGGGTTTTAAAAAACAGAAGATAAAAGGTAGGAAAATACGATGAAAGAATTAGGACGATATTTTTATCAGGTATTTAGAAAGTCAGTCTTTGAACTATGTAAACGTGGATATACGACAACAGCTTATAGAGCAAATGCAGAATATAAGAGAAGCCCAAATAAATTCCCATTTATTGCTCCCTCTACACTGTATGTATTAGTGGGAGCAGAGGATTCAATAGATAATAATTGGATGGAGGTAGGAGTCGCTGAACAGCCGTTTATTGAATTGCTTTCGTATGTGATTACTTCTAAAAATAAAAAGAAAACATTTATGAGACTATTAAAAAGGTTAGATGAAAAACCAACACCAAATAGATTTGTAAATTTACTGCACTTCTTTAAAGCACTAAAATTTTCTTATGAAAAAGAAACGGGAAGTATAAAAGAATATGAGATTTTGCAGATTGATAATGTTGCAATGCATAACCAAGCCAATGCAAGTGTTGTTCGCATGAAATTAGAGAAAGAACAAGCGTTATATCAAGCTTGTTTAGATAAAGCGGAGTTTCACAAGCGAAATATCAAGATGTATGAAGCAAGTTTATTGAATGGGGTTAAAGAATGAATATAATTCTATTGATATAATACCGATAAACTGTTGATTTCTACTTAACAAACATTAATGTTATTTCTTACTTCGGCAAAGATACCTCTACTTTTATGAAACCCTATAGCTAAATTGTGACAGGTACTATTGAAAACTTGAAACGTTATAGCTATATGGTGGCTACAACTCTTGTATTCGAGGGTATAAGATATAGGTTTCATTATAAACTCTTATGTTATTTCTATAATAAAAAGAAAACATTATAGAAGGGAAGGGATACTATGAGGAAATCACCTGTTGCAACAACATTGAAGTGGGTTACATTTGGAGTAGAAGCCTTTTTTGCTATTCCGATTGTAGGTGGAACGTTTATCTTGAGCTTCTTATGGATACCACTATTTATTGCTTTGCTTTTACATATTGCAACAATTGTTATGTGTAAAAAGGAGGAATGTTCGATTGGAGGTAATGTGGTAGGTATTATCGCCTCTGTTTTAGGAGCTATTCCATTCTTAGGATGGTTATTACATTTAGTTACTGCAATTGTACTATTACTTGAAGGTATTAAAATGTCTAAATCAGAATAAGGCATAAAAAAGCAGGTTGTGAATTATTTCATAACCTGCTTTTCGTAGTGAATGATAAAACTACATTTCCATCATTCTTAACAACTCTGGTTTTTTACGCCAGTTTATTTTTTTAATTGTACCTTCTTTTGTATCAATCTTGAATAAGAAACCTTTGTTTGCTTTAAGCTTATCACGATATTGATACATAACTGCTTCTAACCAACTAACATCTTCATCTGCAATGATATGTGTTGCACACATTGAACACATCCAATAAAATTCATGTTCTTCTTCTTTAAAAGCCTTGGTTAATCGTTCTTTGTCATGAACCTCAAAATCATCCATATGAGACTTCATTACCTTTTTTACGATAGCTTCCATTTTTACGAATAAATTTTCCATTATAAAACGCTCCTTTAAAAATAATTTAAATAAATACCTGGTTTTTATAGTCTATTTATTTTATGCAAATGAGTTTTCTTTATAAGGATTACAATCATTTTTATAAAAAGAGAAAAAGAAAAGTAGAATAAGAAGAATTTATAAATTAGGTATATATGAACGTATAAAATGATAAAGGGGAGATTGGAATGTTAGTAGTGTATGCTTCAAAAACGGGTAATGTAAAAAGATTTGTGGGAAAGACAGGATTAGAAACTGTGCAAATTAGTGAGGAATTAATGGTTAATGAAAAATGTGTGCTTATTACTTACACGACTGGATTTGGTGCAGTTCCAGAAGAGGTGTCAGCATTTATGAAGAAGAACAATAAGAATGTAGTAGGGGTAGTAGCGAGTGGTAATCGAAATTGGGGAGATATGTTTGGAGCGAGTGCAAATAAGATTTCAAAACAATATGGAATTCCTGTATTGATGAAGTTTGAAATGTCAGGTACAAACAATGACGTAGAACTGTTTAAAACAAAAGTAAGGGAAGTATCTCATACCATTTTACAAGAAGCGGTTTAAGAAAAAGACTTCATTCTCTTTTTAGGAGAAGAAGTCTTTTTTATATTGAACAATTAGCTATTAATGAAATTCTTAATTTTCTCTACGGACTCTTTCTGATAAACGGTAATACTGGCAGTTGAGTATTTGTGTTTTCGAAGATATTTCTTATCTATATCTATTATAGATGAAATGGAATTCACTAACGATTCATAAAAAAGGGGCTCAGAATTAATAGTCAAATATCCCCGTTTGGATGCAAAGCTCGAAGAACCTTTTAGGTAACCTTTTAGAAAATGTTCTAAATATTCGTCTTCAAGAGTAGGGAATGTCATCTTACTTCTAAAATCTAATCCCAGGCGATTAAGAGAATTATATATTTTTAAAGAACAGATGCGGTCTTTATAGCAATTATCTACTGAGACATAAAGTAATTCTTCTGTCTTTTTGTTTGTCAAAGCCTGAAATATTTCTTCTAATATCGAGACTCTATCTTTTTTTACAACCATGGATAAGGAATAAGATTTGTAGTGCTCCAGTAAGTTTCCAGAACTAAATACCAATCCTAATATATAAGCTTTATAATCTGAGTCAATTTTCTCAAAAAACTCTTCATCGACTTCATATTTTCGAGAGGATTCACTATAGGAACGGATTTCAACTCCTGCATCATTTAAATAATCTAAGATACATTGTCTGGATACACTTGTCTTATCGCTAATATAAGTCAAGTCATATCCTTCTTCATATAAAGATTTGAAAGTTGGTAGTAAATGCATCAACTCTTTTTTGCGACCTTGCATCTCTACTCCTTTTTCAGTACGTAGGATTTTGCCAACAGATACAGCCGAAACGTTGTATTTTTTCGCAATAGCAGATTTGCTCCATCCTGATAAATAAAGTTCATACCATTCATCTGCATATTTCTTATGAGGAGCCTTTTCTCTAAAGGTAACGACACCAGTCAGATGCTTTCCTACAGTTGCTTTCGACACACCGTGTTTTTCGCCGATTTTTCGAAGGGATGCTCCTTCTTCATATTCTGCCTTCCATATATGAATTAATTCTTCCGTTATATCCTTTTTTGTCATACTTTCAACTCCTGATATACATCACTAATTAACTTTATTCATATAACTACACAATAAAATCATCACGTTATCTGAGATTAATCATAATGCATTATAACTTCTAATTCAAATACATAGAATACATTGATTATACAAAACAGGTATTTTAAAAATTTGATAAAACAGGAGATGTTTATAGTATGGTAACTTTATTTCATTGTTCAAATCGTGTATTTGATGAGTTTAAAATCAGTAAGGAATTAGCGGTTCATAAGGAACATATTTTAGTAGAAGGATATGGCATTTATATGACAAAAAACTATTCTGTAGCAAGTTCTTATGGAAATGTTGTTTATTCTGTTGGTATTAAAGAAGAAGATATTATTGATTGTACATCAGAGAGAGAATTATATGATTTCTTAGGAAAAGTAGGAAATGAGATAGGTATAGATTTTTCTGATTATATCAATATTGAAGATTTAATTATGTATGTCTTAGAAGGCGAGACGTCTATAACGAAGATATATAAAGAGATAAATCTACAATTAGACAGCAATGAATCTTTCTATTTTGATTTTGAAGACAAAATTACATACGAATCAGATTGTATACAGCGACAAATTGAGGATGTTGTAATAAAGAATCTTAATAGTGTAATTAAGTACAATGATAAATCTTTGGGAGAAGTGTATATTTGCCACAAAAATCCAGAGGTTTTAGAAATTGTTAATGTGCAGGAGAAAAAGTTTGTTGCTTAATAAATCGGGGATAAATTTTATATATAAATAAAAAAAGGCATTCGCTTATTGCGAGCCTTTTTATTTTTCGTTCAGTTTTTCTATCCCTTATTTAGCGTGTATAGAACAAAAGACATGATTGCCAATTGTAGTTACATATGCTCTTGTACGTTCCATCCAGTTATGAGGAGCGTATCGTGGGTCATAGAAGTACACAGTACCTTCAGGTAAATTCCTTACACCTTTGTCGAATACTTCTGCTACTGCACGTTTTGTTTCTTCACTTGGCGTTCGTTTGTAAATAGCACCATCCATCCAAGGAGAATACTGTTTAGGAGCTTTAATGACTTCCATCACTGTATCAGGAAACTCTGTTTTATCGTCTACTCGATATGCAATTGTTGTTGCAACAGCTACTTTTCCTTCATATGGCTCATCGGCCGCTTCAGCCTCTACCAACTTTTCTAACCAATAACGTTCATCTTCCGTCATCTCGATAGAAGCTCCTTTATTAATAATAGTAGTCTTCGAAACTTCTTTTTCTTTTGGTTGAGTTTCAGAGTTTGGTTCTTGCTCTACAGCTTGTGTCTTTTGAACTTGTTTTTTCTCTTGAACTACTTTTTTATCAACTTTTTTAACATTTTGATTTTCTTTTTTCTCTTCAATATGTTGTTCAGGCTTTTGAACCTCTACATTTTCGGTTTCTTGAGTGGTATCTTCTGGTTGTTGTACTGGTTGTGGTTCAGTTTGTTGTACTTCTGGAGCAGGTTCAGGTGGTGGTTCGGTTTTTTCATGATTAATATCACATTCAACAGGAAGAGGCTTTACCACCTCACAACCCTCGATAGGCATATATTTTTTAACCATATAATCCTCGATAATATTTTTACCTTCATCACTAATCTCGCAACCTTCTATAGAAGTATGTTTTTGTGTAAATGTTTTCTCTACATTATTTATGGGTTCTTTTTTTACAGATTCATGATTAATTGGTTCTTTTGATTCTGCATGAACGATATGAGGGAGTGTACATAGTGAAAATAGACCACATAATAACCATCTTTTTTGTAATTTCATTATTACCATCTCCTTTCTATGAATTAAAAATCCATACTTTAAGGATATGTATTTCATTGACAATAGTCAATGTAAAGTGGGTTCTACTATGCGGAATGTTTTGGGCTAAAATGCAGTACATTAATATGTATAAAAAATAAAGATTGGGGTGACTTCATGAAAAAACAGTTTATTATGCAATGCTTTAAACACACTATTTATGTATTATCATTCTTTTTTATGTTCTTAGCCTTTCAAGGGTCAATTCCTTTGTACGAGAAGTTATTCCGATTTGGCATCGTATTTTATTTAGTGGTTTTATTTAATTTATTTTTTGATAAAAAACCACCAACATATTTTGCTATTATACGATTCTTTTCAGATGAATATGAAAAAGAAAGCAACGAGGAGTATTTGAATAATTTAGTATCGATTTCTCACTGTGCATTAAGTGGAATGGGACAAGTACGTCAAAATAATTTATCAACAGAGGAAAAGAAAAGGGAATTTGATTTAAACATAAGAAAAGTCGAAGTGAGTTATGAAAGGATTTGCGAATTAAAACCTCCAAAAAAATATGCTGAGAGACATGATGAAATCATGCAGGATATTAAGGGCTTCTTATCTTTATATCAAAAAGACGAAATGTACACAGAAAGCAAGTAAGGAGGTGATACTATGAACATGATTATTGTATTCATCATTATAATTGCCGTTCTTGTTATAATTGGGTTTATCGTGAAAGAATTTGCGAAATTAGCTTTAGTCGCTATGGCGATTGTGATTTTATTTGGAGCGGGGTTTGTTTGGGGACCAAAAGACTTGAATGAAAAATTAGGATTATCTGAGCTTTTAACAGAAGACTCATCGCGAGAAGTAAATACATTCGCAACGGAATTTGATAAGAAACGAGAAGAAAATAAAATTGTTGATACACAACACATTGCAGATAAAGCAAATGAAACTGGTGAAAATGTAATGACAAAAGCAAAAGATAAAGTGGTAGAACTGCTCCATTAATAAAAATTTGAATATAAATATAATGAAATGTATATGATATAGGGTCATGACAAACAAGGTGCCAGGAGCGAATGAACGGAACGTCAAAATGGTTCTGACGCTCCTGCTCAATGTATTGTTATAACAACCGAAAGGGGGAGACTTCATGAAAAGAAAAAGAACGATAAAATTTTCAGAAGTAGTTCCTATGTTGTATCCCCTAACAGGAATTACAATTATTACATTTGATTTATTTACAAAACGAGAAAACGTAGTCATAGAATGTTATGGATTAGCATTTTTTTTATTTGTTTTCAGAATGGAGTATCTGACATTTAAAGAAAAACGCATGAAAAATAACACGAAGATGAACAGCACTTAATTATATAAGACGAAAGTAAAGTCAGCGAAAATGCGGGCTTTTTTTATTTGCCAAAAACAATAATTCATTGAATATCTCCTATGAAATTTAATTAATATAAAGGGAATATAAAAAACAGGTACTTTAATAACTTGAATCAATACTTAAATGTTAAAATTTGACATTTTTATTTTTGAGAGTTAGAATGAAGTTGTCTTCATAACTTTGGTTTAATCATCAAACAGGTATTGAAAATTAAAAAGGAGTGTACACAATGAAAACAGTTAACACAGTACAAACAGAAGAGATTTTACAAGGATTACAAGATGATGGAGTAAATGTAACCGTAGAAAATGTGGATGAATATTTACAGAAACAAGGTGTTTTAGTAAAAGTTCATGTGGGACGTTTACGTAACTATGTAGAAGTTACACCTGGATTATTTGGGGTAGATGTAAGTCAATCTGAAGAGTTGGGTTCTTTCTTTAAGAATTATATTCGAAATGGAAGATTGAATTTCATTCCAAACGATTATGAGAAAAAGCTAAGAAGCATTGAAGCAAAAGTGAGAAAAATGAAAGCAAGTATGGCAATTGGTTATGATAATGAATATTTACCAATTGAAATCTATAAAGATTTTTCAAAATACGTCAAAGAAGCAAGAGTTGAGTATTTTGAAGTGAGAGACAATATCTTAGCCAACTGGATTCAATTGATTAAAATCTTTGAAGAATCATTAGAGAGCAGTTTGGAACAAATGGGAGCTTTAAATAAAGAAGGCATTAAAAGAAGTATTATGAGTCGCATTCCATCAGAGGATAAATACGCTGAAAGCTTTTATTTGCGAACAAGCTTAAAAGCATTTCCTGTTATGGCGAATGTAAATTTATTTGATGATGATGTGGCAGAAGAAGTAAGAGAAAGTCTTCGTCAAGAAAGTGTAAGAAGTGTATATGAAATTATGGGTAATGTATTAAATGATGCATTCCAAGTTGTAAATCGTTCATTATGTGTTTACGAAGAGAATCATCGTGTAACAAAAACAACATTAAACAGTATTAAAAATAATTCATATCAAATTAAGAAAAAGAATTTATTTAAAAATGCTTTTGTAGATGAGATTGCGAATGATATGTACACTTTATCTGGTACACCTCAATCAGACCTTTCGGAAGCAGGGGAGATTTTGTTAGCTAAAATTTATGGGTATGCTTATGAAATTGGTGTTACAAATGAAATAGACCTGAAGAAGAGTATCTTATCTGAAGAGGAATTGGAGATTTTATGTAGTACATTTAGTCAACAAACAAAAGAAGCAATGAGCATGTAAGAATATAGCGAAAAAGACTTTGACATTTGTCAAGGTCTTTTTTTGTTGTCGCTGATTAAACGAATAAAATCACTCAATTTTTCTATAATGAATTAAATAAATTTTCAGATTGGAAAAGAGGTGATGGGCATGAATCATTGTGTGCTTTTTTCAACGATTTCTGCATTGGCTTATAGTGGTTATATTTATTCTTCAATGAATTGTGCATCTATATTTACGCAATTTGTATTTCTTTCAGTTAGTATTGTTCATGTATTGTTTGCAGTATACTTCTTAATTAAAGAGGCTCAAATGAATTAAAATATATTGACTATAGTTAATTTATGATTTACTCTTAATATAGATTAAATAGATGGAGAGTGAATAGGATGCAACAAAAATTAAACAAAATTCTTGAAGAAATCAAAGTAGAAACAAATAAATGGAAGTTAAAAGCTTTACATGAAGAAAAAGCATCTATTTTAGAGGAATTAAAGCCTTCCACAAAAGAACGTATTATTTGCTTTGAGGAATCGGAAGTAGCATTTGTTCCAACTGGATTTACAAATATGGAAGCAATTATTGATGCTATGCAAACCGTTCCTGTATTAGTGGACCGAAGAAGTATCCTTGAATACAATGCGGTGCAAAGACATCCCATTCCGTATGTAATTGTAAAACATCAAAACAAATACTTCTTTATTATTCGAGAAGGTAATAGTGGTGAAATTCGATTGATTGGAAAAATGGGGATGCTTGGTGGTCATGTAGGTGAAGAAGATATCCACGTAAGCAATAAGGATGTAGACCTGTTTAAAACGATTGAGAATGGTTTGTATCGAGAGTTAACGGAAGAAGCGGGAATTACTTCAGAAATGATTGAATCTATTCATTTAGAAGGGTTAATCAAACTATCTGGCGGTGTAGAAGATGACCATTTAGGATTTGTTTATATGGTAGAATTACGTACAGATGATATTCAAAGCCAAGAAGAAGGCGTGATTAAAGGGCTTTGGGTAGATAAAGAAGGCCTACCATCTATTAAAGACAAGTTAGAAAATTGGTCTAAAGTTGTATACGAAGAAATTCTCCAGAAAAAATAAGCACTGATAGTATCCGTACAAGAGACTGCAAATATTGTTTTGTGGTCTTTTTTACATGATAAAAGTTTTATAGTGTGAATAAATTTTGTAGATAATTAGAATGGGAGAGTGGAGTTTATGAAATTAAATGAACAGCAAATGAATTTATTAGTAAAGATACATAGCAATAAAGACCTCTTGGTAGGTTCTCCTAAGTATTTGGCGATGGATGATGATGGAGAGTTAAGGTCTTATGTAGGAGGTATTCCTACAAAAAACATGCATGGTTTTTGGGGGAATTCTTGGAACGCTATTCCGTTTGATTCATATTCTCAAGCAGATGCAGATATTTTGTCTTTTATTCAAGTGAATCATGACGTTCCGTTTGATATCGAAAAAATGCTGAAAACTGGTTTAGTAAAAACAATAACTCCTCATCCTTTATTAGACGTACTTAACGAGTGTCAACTCAAAACGTATAAGAAAGAAAAGAGTGATATAGGTGGTTTTATTGAAGAATGTCTTTGTTATGATGAGGTAACAATTTTTGGGGATGAAGATAAGTTTTTCCCTGATGGATGTAAATCGAATGTTCACTTTTTTGATAAAGAAATTTTTCAGAATTCGCTTAGTAAAGGAGTGATTATGTTACTATCTCGCTCTAAATTAATTGTTGTAGATGCTACTTTGCAGAATCAAGAAAGTTCAATAACATTGAAAAATGCTAAGGAACTAAATCGAATTGGTCATTCAATTATATTGATTGAAGAACAAGAATAAACAAGAATTTTTCTTATCACAAAGGTCTTACATGTATTGTATAAGACCTTTGTTTGTAATAATTAGATTTACATAGTAGCTTGTCGTTTTAAAAGTGTGGTTAGTCCATCTAATTGATTAACCACAACACCATCAAAACCTAAGATGTTATCTTGTGCTAATTTTTTCAATTTATCGTTAACAACACCTGACATTAGACAATTTTCAAAGCAACCTAAGTCTTTATTATAAGCACCAAGAACTATAACACCATATTCAGCTAACATGCTATCAAACTTTTCTTCAATGAAAATTTTCCCATAATATACATCGTTCATAGTTAACATAGAAATCCCTCCTGATTGTATAAGGTTACATATTTTCTGCATCTCTTTTTAATAAAGTTTTCCATAGAAACGCCTTATTTAATGTGTACTTTATATTATATATTCGAAGGTGCTGAAAAATAAGAGAGTGAATGAGGATTTCGTTTGCAAAGGGAAAGATATATAAATATTTCTATTAATTTGATTATAAAAAATAAGGGGGAAACAAAAGTGAAAGGGTTTGTTTGTATTACATCATTTGAGAATTTACACGACTTTGACCCACACCCATATGCTGTGCGTCTGCATATTACCCGAAGCATAAAACAAGGGATTATGGTTGGAAAAGGATTTGTTCATGTACCACATCTATCTCCATCCTTACATCTCTTTTTTCAAACAAAAGATAAATGGAAAAAGTTAAAATTTACAGAGGAAGAGAAAGAGAAATTAAAAAAAGGAAATACAGGGACATGGTATGATTTGTATGAAGAATCGTTTATTAAAGAAGCAACAGAAAGAAAGGACTTTCAAAAAGCGTATAAGCGTCTTAAAGAGCGTTTAGAGGCAGGAGAAAATGCAGTATTGGTTTGTTATTGCGAGAATAAAGATAAGTGTCATAGGGGGATTGTAGGGCGTTTATTAGAAGAAGATGGTTATCAAGTAATCTATCAATAACAAAGATGAGAAGGTGAACCCATGCGTTCTAAAATTGTGCCGAAAGAAATGATACCTGAGATTACAAGAGGAGTATTTGTCGAATATGAACCAGAGTTGCCATATCCATTTGTTCACTATCCTACAAGAATGGGAGTATTTCATGCCTTTCAACAAGAGAAATATGGCCCCTTATTTTATTGTTCGTGTCAAAAGCAAGGTGTTGAAAATTATTTAAAAGTAAAAGAACGTTTATCGTTTAGTGGTCTTCCGAAAGCATCACAGTTGGAATTAATGGAAATCTTTATTCAAAACATTAAATTCGAAGATAACTTATGCCATATCTGTAATAAAGTTTGTCCGAAGTATGGACATGGAAAAACAATGAATGAAACAAAGTTTTATTCTATTTATGGATATTATATAAAGGCATTGTCCTATTCTTATGGATTAGATAATAGATTTAGAGATATTTGCTACCCAAAGCATATTCCTGGGGATATTGTCCCGCTTCTAATTGCAGAAGAGCAATATGGGGGACGACTGGTTCTGGACGAGCAATCCTCTAAAGATTTTAAACGATACTGTGAAAATGTTATAAGAACTCGAATGGGGTACTTTGCAATAGGGAAAAAGTGGACATCTGAAATTAAACTTTTAGAATTAATTAAAGAAATGTTTCCTGGATACACGGTTATTCATCAATATGAGTTAGACCATCTAAAAGCGGATATCTATATTGAAGAATTACAGCTTGTCATTGAATATCAGGGGGAACAACATTACAAACCTATTCCGTTCATGGGTGGTGAAGAAGGACTGAAGAGAAGGCAGGAAAGAGATAAGGAAAAAATAGATTTATGTAAGTATTATAATCTGGATTTAGTGTATGTAACATACTTAGATGAGTTGTCAGAAAAAGTGATAAAGAATAAAATATCTCCTTATTTGAGGGAGAGAATAAATTGAACGCAGGTTCTGTATAGAATCTGTGTTTTTATTTGATTTATTGTTAAATAATCCTCTATAAAGATGATTTTGTTAATAGAGGATAACAAAAAGGCATATATTCTATAAAACTTCTTTTTATTGACTTTAGTTGATAAAATAAATAAAATTAAATAAGGGAGTTGATATCGTGAATAAAACTGCAAAAAGGTGTCTATTAGGGATTCTAAGTATAGGTGTGTTAGCGATTTCTGTAGGTTGTGAAAACAATGAAGAAGAACAAAAAACACAAACTACAAAATTAACACAAGAGCAATTGCAAAAAGTTTTAGATTCTCAGAATAAGAAAAAAGATAAAACTGAAGAAAATAAAGATGGTAATGCATCTGACGAAAATAAGCAGAAAGAAAAGCCAAAGTTGGAAAAAGATAAGTTTACAAATGAAGTGAATTTAATGATGGGTGGGGAATACATTAAAAAAATTGATATTGCTGATACTCATGCTACCTTAACCTATTATGATTCATATCAAGCGGTCATTTCTGAAAACTCTTCAATGAAAGATTTAAAAGAAGAAACATATAAAGAGTATTGGAGTACAGGAGACAAGATTGATAAATTATTTGTGATTGAAACAACAAGACTATTCAAAAAGAATCCAGTATTAGAAAACTTAGAAGTTATCCTTCCGTTTGAAGGGAAAACATATGAGGCTTCTATCAATAAAAAAGAATTAGAAAAAGTTCTGAAAGTAAAAATGGATACTTTGAATGAAAGTACAAACTGGAAAGAGTTTACGGATAAATATGCCTATGGATTAGATAATGTAGAAAGACAAAGGGTATTTAAACACTTTGTTACGATTGAATAGGCGTATGGAGAGACTGAAAGGATGTGGTGTATATGAGAAAGATGCATCAACAAAGAGTGAGAATTCCTCATTTCACAGTCCATTAGGTGGACCAAATAATGGTCCCTAAGAAAGGGATGTGATATGTATGAGCAGAAGTTATAAAAAAGTACCATGTGTAAAAGATAATCAAAAAGCAGAAAGAAAATTTGCCAATCGAAAGGTTAGAAAGTTTAAAGGTGAGATTGCAAACGGAAGTGCATATAAAAAACTATATGACCAATATGACATTTGTGAATGGAAAGTTACCTATTATTACAATACATATGTTAAAGATAAAGGAGCTGAAGAAAAATCATTATTAAATAGTGGGCAAAAATGGTCTTATTGTGATGATTATTCATATAAGGATTGGTACAAACGATACAAAAGAAAATAAAGGAGCTAATACATGAAAACAGTTCACGAAATACAGGACGAAATGAGAGCTTGTTTTAAAACGATTGAAAACTATAAAAATGCTTTTTATGAAAAACGAATTCCTAAAGATGTTTTCCAGACTGTCGTTATGGAAAATGAATCTATGATAATATCATTTAATTCCGTTTTAAAAATGAAAACAGAGCAGTGGATAAGAGATAAGATTAAGGATTTGGATACCACCGAAGATATTATACGAGATTCTTACAAGAAAAGGGAAATAGATAGGGAAGCCTTTCGTTCCCAACTGCTACAAAATAGCTCGCAAATTTCAGCTTTGAAATGGGTATTAGGAGAAAATGATAGATTTGATTAAAAGAACAGTAAATTACTGCTCTTTTTTATTATGTATAAATACAGATGCAATAAAACCAATAGTGGAGCTTATAAAAACAGTTGTACATAAAACACTTACTCCTATGATAAACCAACCGTCAAAAAGGAATGCAGAGATATAAAAGGTTAAGCAGGACATAGCAATAAGAATTGTAGGTAGCACAAATTTTAGACCTTGTTTTTCAGGATATTTTTGTTCGATAAAAGCAGAGAAAGAAAGAATCAATATAAATAAAATAAGACCAAGAAGAATTAGCTCGAAAAATCCATCCATACTATCAACTCCATTCTGTACAGTTATACTTATTATATGGGGAATCAACGAAAGATAGATTGTTTTTTTGAAATAGTTACCACATAAAAAGAAAAAAGCACCAATAGGTGCTTTTCTTCGCTAACTTGTAAGATAGAGTACAAGCCAAGGTATCAATATAACAGATGCAATAAATACTCCTACATGAGTGAATAAACTGCCTATATTTTTTGTATTGGAACGTATTAAGTAAATAAAATAAATAAGAGAGAGAACAGGGAATGCTAATACGAATAAACTAAACATGGATTTATTCTCCGCAAAAGGAATTACAAGAGCAAAAATTCCTGATATCCCCACGCCCCCACCTAAAATCATGGTTACTAAGAAATGAATAAACTTGATTTTATTATTCATTTCTTATTTAAGATTCTGCATCGCATGTAACTGCTCTTGTGATAGAATCATTGTTCCAATACACTCATCGTTCTTAAATGCGAAAAGAATGAAAGTTCCTTCAGAAAATTCTTTAGAAAGAATTTCATTATCATCGTGTACACCAACACTTTTATATCCTATCTTTATTAAATTCTCATACATTTTCTTTCCGTCAATTGCTTCGTTCATTTATGACACAACCTTTCGTTTTTTCTTTTTTAATTCTTCATTTTCTCTTATCAAATTATTAATATACTTCTTTATGATTTCTTCACTTGTAGGGTTTACACAATCTTCTTCTAATAATCTAAATATTTCACGTTTTTTTGACATAAATTTCTCCGTAAACTGTCTAATACTTTTCCTTCAGTAATGTTAAAACTCTATGTATCTCATCATTTGTTAGTTCTTTTATATTAGGAGCATATCCTAATGCTTCATTCATAACGAAATATTTTTCAGGAAGTGTAAAACCACGTTCTTTGAACTGTTTCTGAACTTCACGTCTTAGGTCATGTGTATTTTGAAAGAACTCTACCAGTAACATGTTGTATCCTCCTTTTATTTATAAGCGGTTGATAAACGTCTTTTTATCCAAGTGCTTATATTGTTTTGGGTCGTTGAATCCATTTCTCTTCTTTCAACGTAAATACATAGTGTTTTAACGTCATATTTTCGGTTTTCAAGCTCTTTTAAAACATTCTTGAAGTAATCATTACCGATTAAGTCAAATGCAATGAGAGAGCCATCTGACTTATCAGGATAGCGAATCATCCAATCGTTTGTCTGGTAGTTCCAGTAAACGGCCAGAACATTTTCCTTTCTAAAATGGCTTGTTCGTTTTCTCGGATGTGATTCAGAAAATTCGTTTGTATGAACTCGGAACAAAAAAGTAGAGAGGTCATAATCTCTATTTAACAATTCCTGTAATAAAGAGAGAAAGAAACGTCTTTCAAGCAGTTGAGAATGTAGATAAGAACCACTTCCTGACCTTGGAAAATAAATCATCCAATCATTCTCTTTTTCTGACCATTTAAAACCTAATGTAGTCTTCGAATTAAGAGAGTAGTTCATCGCACTTTTACTCCAAACTCTTCTTCAATTCGTCTTTCCATAATCTGAACTTCTTCACCTTCCGTCATATCATATGCCCATCCTGAAAATAATCTTTTTAAAATCTCTTCTTTTGAGGAGAGGGCATTTTGGAAAGCTTTATTGCTTTTCTCCTTCATTTCTTTCAAGTGTGTTTCTGCTTCTATTTTGTCAAAGGAGTAGATTTTTCCAATATAATTCGTATCAAACCCGATGCTAAAATACTTCTCTTCCTCAGATAAGCATTTTAAGTTCCATTCTATAGAGTTATTCAGTGACTTCCTTACTTTACAGGGTTCAACTTTTTCACCTCTGCATGAAGGTATAATTGCGTAAATAATCATGCCTTCTTTTATCTGATATTCTTTTGTCATTTCATTCACTCCACTCTTTTTCGTTTCGGAACTTTCTATTTAATGTACTTGTAGAAAGGGTACTAAGGATGTCTATTAATGTAGAGCATAAATCATCTGCATATGGGGAGTCTTCATGCTTTAATGTCTCTTGAAGAGCCCAAGCATCATAATCTAAATAAGGGATATCCTCTTTAGAAATAGGTAGTTTTGATTTGATAGTCTCTAAGTGAGAAAGCCCCTTGTCTAACATCCATTCCGTACATAATTCTGCTGAACGAGGCATCTCTAATTTTTTCACCTGTTCAAAAAAGTTCGTTATATTTGTAGATGTATGAATGTTGTAATACTTCATGAGTGCTGATTTATATAAGCGTAAAAGATTATTGAATGAAACATCGCCTGAATGTAATAAGTTAGATGATGTTGAGATGTTGAACCAATCCCTAATATCATCATCTTTTACTTCTATATTCTCTTTAATATTTATCCATATCACTGCACCGAGAGGGTGAGAGTAAGGAATCGGTTTTGGAAAGATAACAGGATTTCTAAAGACCCATGCGTGAGTTTTTTTATAAGGTGGTTCTGTATCTCCAGTCACAGGGATTTTGTGATGTTCATGATTGCTATTAAAGGCTTCTTTCGTTAAGGGAATGCAATCTACTAAATCGACAGTTCCAAATACCATGCCTGAACCACTTTGAATCAACGCAATTGTTCCTCGGATTTTTGCATTTTTTCCTCGAATTTCCCAATCTTTTTGACCGCTTAATATAAGATTTATCCAATGTTTCTTAATTACAAGTCCTTTCATAACCTTCTTTCACCGTCCTTTTGTTGATAATATTATAGTAACAATTTAATTAACTATAGTCAATGAAAAAAGCAACACCTATTAGGTATTGCTTTCATTCTGTTATGCTATTTTTTTAACACTTTGATGAAATTCAAAGTATTCTTCAGGTTTTAACTGATGTGGAGAATCTAATAAGGTAGCACTTCGATAAAAACCGTTAGTTAATAAGTAATACATTACTCTATTATCTACTTTCTCATTTTCATATCTATTTAAATAATATTGAAGTGAAGAGTGATTTTCCTTTTGCTTCGTTGGATGCTTTAATTGTTCTTGAATTGCATCACATAATTCTTTATTTCCCCAAAATGCATCCTCTTGTGCGAATAACAGATGAGCATAAGAGGCACCTTGTAAATACGGGTTACGTTCTAATGCCACTTTGAAATACTTCTCAATGATTTGCATCAGATTTTTATATCTTGGGATACCAAAAACCTGCTTGAATAGATTTTGAGCACAGATAAAATTATCTCCTTCGATTTTATCAGCTTTTTCTTCAATCAGAACACCATTCATATAGTGTCTAAAATAGCCTGTATCCGTTACGCTATGGAAATGGAAGACTATGAAATCCTGAAAAGGAATTCTTTCTGATAATTCCTTTGCTAATGTCTCATCAGCAAATGGTGTAATCTCGTGATTCAAAATGCTTCCGTAATTGATAACCTTGAAATTATATTTTTCATCTACAGGTAGCGTGACTAAGCACTGACTTCCGTAGTTAACTTTTAATTCGTTATCCTTTAAAATTTCTAATGTTTTTTCTGCTAATACTTTGTTTGAGATAGAACCATGAACCATGATTCCGTAATATTGTCTACTCATATATTCATCCTCCTTCATTTTATGATGCGGTTTCTAATGGTTTATATTGATGATTCAGTTTTAATACACAAGGAAACAATTTATCTACTTGCATGAACTGGTCGATAGGAAGTCGATGAAGCTCTAATTGAGAGGTGAAAATTACTCGTACACCTTTTTCATTTAATCGTTCAACAAACTTTATAAATGAGGGGAAAGGTACTTCATTTAGTAGTTGCATTCCTTCATCAATCATTACCGTTTTTATTCCACTTTGAATTATAGTTTCAAAACTGCTTACAAATTCCATGAATGAATGTTTGACTTCATCTAATGATTGTGAAAATGGATTAATTTCAACGATTTGAAATAAAGAACCATCAATATCATTATTTATTTTAGTAGAAGAAATTGTTCTTCCATTAAATGTTGTAATAGGTGTTTTAAATTCATTTATATTAGGTGTTAATAGTAGGGTGTTTTCGCATTTTGTTAATAAATCCATAAGTGATTCATTTAAGAAAAAAGTCTTTCCCACTGCGATACCGCCTGTAACCAGTAAGTTTTGATTTAAGATATGTACTCTGAACACAAGAAAAACCTTCGATGTGTATTTATAAGTTATATTATAAATAAATTATTAACTATAGTCAATAAAATTAAAGGAGGTTTGCTCGTGTGTATTAAATTGTAAGATTTCTATAATCCGATGTTAATTGGAAATAATTATTAGGTGATAGATAGGTGGGAGCATCTTTTAATGTTGCGTCACCCTCGAATCCATTCGTAAACAGATACATTTTTTCTAACGCTATATTTTTATTTGACTCCATTATGTAACGTTGATAATAAGGTCGAACGATAGAAGGAGGGAAACTGTGGGAACCTTTCAATGTACCTAATTCTTCATCCGTTACATTAGGATTTTGAATCAACGCTTGTACTTGTTCATACAATGCTCTACGCATCGGTCTTTTTTCGGATACAGAAGAGAAATGCAGGTGAGCATAAGAGATAAGAGAATAGGGATTTCTCTCATGCAGAAAAGAAAAATAAGAATCAATTGATGATAGGATAGATTCAGAAACAGGGAAGTGTAAGGTATCAGTTAATAACTGTCGTCCTATTTCTAATTTATCGAGTTCTGGACTTTCAATTTTTTGCACAAGGCATCCATTTCTAAAATGCGAGATTAACCCTTGGGCAGTTCCGTCGCAATAATTGGCAATGATAAAATCCTCATTTCTAATTACGTTTGATAATTTCAGTGCGAATTCCCTGGGTGTAAAAACAGGAGATTCATAATTTCCAATAGAATCTAATGAGATTTTTTTGAAATAAAAATCAGGTGAGGGTGGGGCTACCATTAAAACATGGCTGTCCATTATTATCTTTGGTTCATCCTTAAGTATTTGATGCGTTGATTGAATTAAGTCTTCATTTTTAATTGTTTTTGGTAGTAATAATACTTCAAAACGCCAACCCATTTCTATTCATCCTTTCTAATTACTGCTTGGTTTCATTTTCTTCCTCTATTTTGCGAATGATAGAGGAGATACTAATGTATGTATCTTGTGTTATTTGATGAAACTCTTTGATTAACTGTCTTGCTCTTTGATAGCAAGAAGGGCAAATATAAATAAATGTACCTCGATTAGAAGGGATTACACCCCATCCTGCATCTATTAGTTCTTTATTTAGAGAGTTTTTATTTGCCTCTATACTATGCTGTCCACATGTACAAGTTACTTTATGCATCATTTAATCTCATCTTCTAAGAATTGGTCTATAGATATATAAGGCTTTTCAAGAAGTTGATGTATGGCTACAGCATGTTCTTTTGCTTTAGTCCAACATGTAGGGCATAAATGAATGCACTCTGCATCAAAAGTAAATATAGTTTGAAATCCTGTATCTGACTACTCCCTCGGCTAAAGCAGTGGGGTTCTTATGTACTTAAGAGAATCGTTACAAAGCTCTCCACAGATGGTGTTACGATATTCTGTGTACAACATCTTTGATTTATCTTCTGTTCCATAAGACTTTCTTATTTACACAACCGATGTTGTGTTGGCAATAAGTTTTAACGAAGGCAGGTAGCTCTACCTACGAAGGAATGGTTCCTTATTTTATAGGATACCCATGCTGAGTGGGTATTTTTTCTTTGTTTGTTGTAATGCTTCTATGTGTTGATTATGTAGATGTACAAAGGTATCGAATGTTTCGATACAGCGTTCTTGATTGGTTTGTTTTAAATTTGCATCACTATTCATTAATAAAAAAGCACTATATAAATCTCGTTGTACGAGATGATTTCCGATTTGACTCCATCGTTGATGGAGTTTTTTCTTTTCATAGCTATTTGTTACATGATTATATTGACTGGCTCTAAAAGTTATCGTATTTACTTTTTGTATCTCTTGTTTACCATACTTCAATTTTTGATTGATGATGTTCACTAACATGGCAGGGGCATGATTCCCAATACTTTTCCCAAAACGCTTTTTGGATTGGAATCTGCCTTGTTGATTTGTTTTTGTCTCTTTTGTACGTTTTGCTAATCCTTTAAAATGCATGGTTTCAATATACACTTCATCACCTAAAGATAAAATGTGATTTGCTAATGCACCATGTTTTTCTTTGATATAAGAAGCTTTTTTTCTGTACAACTCATTTAATAATTTTTTTGTTTTTTGATAGTTTTTACTACATATCCAATGAAGCTTGATGCCACGTTTTATTGTGCCATTTGTGTTAAAGTTATTTGGATTTGTACGTCTACGGCTTCTATCTAACTTGCGTAATAAACGTCTTTTTTGATTCTCAAATAAAGGAACATCAGGAGCAATTTTTTGGATAGAAACGGTTTCTTCCGAAACAATGGCAATGGTAGAAGGACCAATATCTATACCTACTCGCTTTTTCTTTTGGTAGGAATGTCGAAATGCTCCTGTTTTATTGATTCTCTTTGCAGGGGGAATGCCACCCATAACAAGCTGTACATAAAACGTAACTTTTCCACGAATTACTTTTTTGACAAAACGACAATATTTTATCGTATGAAGGGCGAGAGATTCTTTTATAAATAAATCATTCTTGCGAAAATGAACAGGAAGGAGTAATCCATTCCAATAGACCCTGTTTTCTTTAAATCGAATACCCGTTTTATTCGATTTCCCTTCTACCGAATGAAGCATTCCGTATGATTTAAAGTGTGCTTTTGCCCCTTTAAATATCACATCTTCCATCGCTTTCCAAACGGTAGAAGCAATTTTTTGAGAGGTATAGCTATCTATGTGTTTTTTATAATTATGTTGGTGTTTTTTTATATAAGCGTGAAGTTGATATTCACTTAATCCAAAAGATTGACGAATACTATCTAATTCTTTTGATATTTCTTTCCATTCTTTTGGGTGATTTGCTTTTTTTGCCTTTTGATAGCAACGTATTTGTTTTCTATAAGCTTTTGATTCTTTCATGAGCCTATATTGTTTCGTTGCGTAAGATAATGTGGTGTTATAGAGTTTACGGGCAATTTCAAAACGTTTACATAGAATATCCGTTTGCCATGTATCCAACATTAATTTTAGTTCTACAATAAAACAATCTTTCTTTGGTTTTGTCATTGCCCTTCACTCCTTTCTTTTTTGTTTATGCATATTATATAATGTAAACGTATGTTCTATAAAGGAAAAAGAACTTCATTCCTCCCACCACTAAAGAAGTGGGAGGAATGAAGCTCACTTCGGTAAGAAGATATCTCCAACAGATGCGATACCGCTGTCAATGGTTTTCTTCTCTCCGCATTTACATGTAATGGTTCTCATTAATAACTACTTCCTTTATTTACATCTCTTTATTTACATCTGTTAAGCAATCAGATGGAATAGGGGAGCTCAACCACACCTCGTCACCTGCATATTCAACAGTTACGCCAAGATTCTTGGCCATAATGGTATCTACTTTTAATAAAACGGGAAACTGATTACGTTTCGCAGATTTATTTGCAAAAAAGGTTGTTTCTGATAAATGAACATTTACTCGTTTCATTGGCAGTAACCCCAATTTTTGAATAGAGTCCAAATGTTCCATACCAGTACCATGATAAAGAATATCTGGTAACACTCGATTTTGCTCTTCATCACTTTTCACCGCAATACTATGACCGTATCGAGCTTTTATTTTTGTTCCTGTAGAGTCGAGTTTGTAACGTTGTTTTTCGTCTGTTTTAACAACCTCTAAAATCATCTCAACAGTCACAAGATTAACCCATTTTTCATTCGAAGAAATGGCATTTAATAGTTCATCAATTGGTGCATAACCATATTCATCTAAAGAAACATGGAATTGAGAAGGGGAATGACGAAGGATTTTACAAAGGAATCCACCGAGTTTATTTGCTTTTGTTTTTGATAAACGAGCCATGTGTAAAAGACAATCCTTTCTTTAGTGGGATTTTTTATTTGGTACAAAGAATATTAATAAGGGCATAGTAATAAAACAGACAAAAACATTCATTGCCAGTGCATAATATAAAAATCTTTTATGAAACAAAAAAGATTCAAGTTCTTTATCATTCATTAACAAAAGAAAAAGGGAGCTGAATAGTACAGCCAATGTTGTCTGTAATAAAGTAAGATATGCATTTTTACTGCAAAAGTATAACTTTATTAATTGAATTCTATCATTTATAGAAGTCACGTCCTTTATCAGTGTTACTCGTATATAGCTATTGTAAAACACAATTAAACTATTGTAAATAAAATATATAAAATAAGTAAAAAATATATTACTTAAATAGACAATTATTATTGTTTTTTGAGATTATATAAAATAAAAAACACCGTATTACAGTACGGTGTTTTTGTAAGAAGTATATAAGTTTATACTCCTATCTCCATATCGGATGTTTACCAATTAATCAATATTATATCTTACTGCAAAGAGAAAAACAAATGTTAGTTAACCTTGATTTTTCCGTTTTTCTTTAAGAAACGTAGTAATTTTCTTTCTTTTCTTTCAAGAACCTGTTTTTCGGAGTTATTCATATCAAAATTATAGTTAAATTGAGAACCTGAAATTGTTTTGTTAATTCCTGTTAACGTTGTTTCAACTATGTAATTATGGCAATTTGGACATTCTTCTTTAACTGAGATTAACACACTACTATAATTAGAAGATTTCTCTACTAATGTAGAACCACAAACCATACATACATTTTGTTTTATTTGTTTTTTCTTAATTCTCTTGTTCATATGCTAAAACATCCTTTCAATGTATACAAGCTGAACAATGTATACACTTTCTTTTTTCAGCATATCGAGAAGAAACTTTTTCGTCAACTAATTTATTGTATAGATGTATTAGATTTATGAGATTTTCTCTAAGTTTTTCATATGTAAAGTAGAACCATTCTTGCTTTTGAATTGCCCGTTGCCTACATAACTTTCAATGACATGTGTTTTGCCACTTCTTTTGTTAAGAACTGAATCCCCTTTAAAAAACGGATATTTATCAGAATTATCTTCTTTAGGTTCAAAAGTTTCTAAAATACGGATGGCGAATTCAACTTTTTTGCTATTTAATTCGTTTTTAGGAATTAATAAATTTTGAATAATTTCCGTACTTGTAGGATTTTCCCGTGCTTGTTTCTTGTAATTCTCGATATCTTCTTTTATACACTCCAAATGTTTATTAAGTATCATAAGAGGTGCATCTAATGTACCCATTCTATTCACTTCCTTATTGTTTTTAATAAATTTACAAAAAGGCATTTGGATGAACTGGAATGCCTTCTTTTTAGTTATTGAGTTATTCTTTTAATCAGTTCAGGGATAGGAGGGAGCAATACAGGTAGTTTTTCTTTAAACTCCTGCCAATTGTTCACTCTCGTAATATCCGCTGATACCTCTTGGTTCCATGGTTGATTCATACATACAGTAACACGCCCTAATGAATGAAACTCTTCTAAATTATGAGGAGCATCATCAAATAGTAATGAACCTGTTACTAAATATTTTGAAGAAGTAAAAACAATGTTCTTTTGCTGAACAAAGGGCAAGTTTTTCTCCACCCATTTTCTTTTATCGTCAGCAGGGTTAGAAGTTTTGCAATACTTGTGGCAGTGTGCCTCACCATTAGCGTGTCCTCTTGGGCTTGCTGAGACTAATACGATTTCATAGGTATCAGATAGCTCTTGCAATACGTCAACGGCTCCAGGGAATGGCTTAGGATAGTGTAAGTATAATCCTGGATGTTTTAATAAGTCATATATTTGTGCCCCGCAATAATCTTTCGTGTAATGCTGAACATCCCAACTTAACAATTGTTCTTTTTTTAAATTATCTTGATAATGATTGTTATATACAGACAACCATTCATCTACGAAATTAGCAATCGTATCATCCATATCGAATAATAAGATTTCTTTTCCTTCACTTGTAAAAAAACGTTCATTACCTTTATAAAATACTCTTTTAATCATACTTCCTTCCTTTCTCGTATCCATACAATATCTATTTAGAAAAGCAAAGAATTCACTACTCCTAATAAAATATCTGCTTCAAAAACAAGTTCTTCAGATGAATTCCCCATGCCTAATTCGAAAAAATCTTCTTCTTTATTATAAGAAATATGTAATGGTTCTGTAGGATAGGGTGTGTTAAATGAATCAGATTTTACAGTAACACTTACTTTGTTATTTGTAGTTTTTGCAAGAAATAACATGCGTTGTAATAAATCTGATTGAATGCAAACTTCACGTTCAGAATGACCGTCTACTTCAGAATCATTTTCGCTTTGAAATACGAGTTCAATATTCTCACTTTCTAAGTAATGAATCACTGTTACAAGGTAGTGATAATCATATATATGTTTGCTTTTATTCTCTAAAGTTACGGTTATTTTTTGAGTCATTCTATACCCTCCTGTTTTTAATTACTCTACTTATTCCATTTAACACCAATATAAATATTGAGAAAGAAAAAACAGATGATATTTAAAGAGAATGAAAAGCATTGGTAGTATGGACTATTAATATGAAAATGCGAACCGCAAACTGCAATTAAAACAGTAAAAATAAATAAAAAAATTAAAATCCATTCAACTAAAGGGCTTTTTAAGAAAAACTCTCTCTTAAATGGGAGGTTAATATAAGCTTTTTCATTATCTTTGAATAGTGAAATTAATCTCATTTTTCATATCCTCACAATCTATTTATTGTAAGTAACATTATAATATTATATTTAACTATAGTCAATGATATGTTATACTTAAGTAAATAATATTTTACGAGGCGAGGATGCTGAAAGAACTTATATATCTAAAAGGTGAAAACAAGACTGAGATAACAGCCATGCATATTGCACAAGAATTAATTAATAAAAGTAAACCAAATACGAACGAGTCTATCACACATCTAAAATTGCAAAAATTGCTGTACTATGCACAAGGATGGAATTTAGGGATTCATGGAGAGCCGATGTTTACAGATGATATTCACGCATGGGTAAATGGGCCAGTTGTTCCAACCATTTATAACCGCTTTAAGCGATATGAGTATTTTGAAATCGGGAAAATTAATTGTTTCTGGGATGAAAAAACAAATAAACCCTTTGTAGACCATGAATTTAAACGAATTTATTGTTCTAAAGAATTATGGTGTCACATGATAAAGTCTGAAATTGAGAATAAGTCGGAGGAGCGAATCTTTCATTTTGGTAAAAAGAAAAGTGGAGAAGAGAAGAGCGAGGAAGTTAAAAGGGAGTTGAAAAGATATAAGGATTATAATTTTTATCCAGAAGGAAGAGAAATAATATGATTAAACCACTATTATATAAAGGACTTACAAAAGAAGGGAAATGGGTGCGAGGTAATTTAGTATACACAACCGATTGCGAGAAAGAGCATCAAGCTATTATTATTCCTACTGAAAATAATGGTATGTATACACAAGGAAATACTTCATATCCTGTTTCAAAGAGTGATAGAGAATACCTAAGAAAGATAGGAAAGGACAAGTTTGAAACGAATGATTTAGGGTTTGAAAAATGGTATCCAGTTGATATTAATACTGTAAAAGTTATTAATAAGATAGAAAACGAAAGTAACGCTGACCTACTCATGAAGAATGACAAAATAAAAGTTACGAAAGAAATTGCTGATGCATTATCTGAACTATTAAATATGTGCAGAACTGATATAGTTTGTGCAGTAAATGAATATTTTGATATGCGTTTTGAATGGGAGGAGCAAGGTGATGGACTTAAAGTTCTTACTGAATTAGGGACAGATAATTTTATAAAAGCGATGTACTTCGGTTATGAAGTTAAAAATGAAAAAGCAGAAAATTGAGTTGAATAGAAGTTGTTTGTAAATAAACTTAGTACAGTAACCAGTATCCTTAAACAAAAAAATCACTTCCTCAATTATAGGAAAGTGATTTTCAAGGAGAATATGTTATACTTCTTGTAATGTGATTATTAACCTAATACTCTGGCAATTTAAAGTGATATCGGTGCGCTTGATATACTTATGCGTAGAATTAGACTATTTATCCATTATAATCATAAAAACAATTTATAACAATGATTAATTTTTATATATTTATAATAAAATTTATAAATTTGTTGCAAGCTTACAACAACCACAATCGTACAAATAATAGTTGTACAAAAACAAGGGGCTAATTAGGCTCCTTGTTTTTGTTTTGCAACTAAATCTTCTGCGTAATAGGGTCTCAATATATCTTCAATTGTAAATTCTTCATTTTTATCTCTATTGAAAAACAGTTCGAATGGTGTTTCAGATGGTCTTTCTAAACGTAATTCAAATGTATATGGTGCTGTCATGATACTTACGGCACAATCACTGCCGATATAGCTACCGTTATCTGTTTGGATATGCTTTACAAATATTGATAGAGTCAGTAATAACTGACTGTTATGTAAGTATGCATCTAAACATTGATATAACTGTTCATGAACGGAATGACCATTGTCTTGATATTCTGCTTCTGTAATTAAATCAAAGTTATCTTCATAAAAATGAATGAGTCGAGGTAGCCTATCTCCTAAGTACATTTCCTTCCATAATAAATTTGATTGCAATAGAAGTGGCTTGTGATTTGCATGACGATTTCGAATTGATTTTATATGTGAGCCATAACCAGTCCCTAAATTATCAAAATCAAAATCAATTAAATTTTCTTCACCAAAAACACGCAATTCATCGTTTTGCAACTCGTATATATCAAAGAATAAACCTGCGTAAAAAGCGAGTTGAGATAAATCAAGTTCCTTTCCAACAACTGCTTCAATAAACATCAAAATATGTTCTAATTTTTCTCCAGTCATTTTTGTAACAAAGACCTTTTTCATTTTAGGTTCAGTTTGATGAATTGTAAATATTTTAAACTTATTTCCATATAATCTTTTTCCATTCACTGTTTTCATGACAGGGTTTAGTCCTCTGTAGTAGGAGTATATAGCATGAAGGTTTTCTCTGATGCATCTTGCTTTGTTATCATCTTCTTGTTGAAAATAATTACTTGCTTGTATGTACCGTTGTAAAATTTGCTTATAGGATTCCTCAGAAAAGGAATCTAATGATATATCAATCCCTTTTAATATCGTTTCTTTTGCTATTTCATGAACAGAGAAAAAAGACGACTCTTCTAACTGGCTATATTTCATATTGAATTCTTTAATTAATTCAAGCATTTCTTTATCCATTATCATCACCTCAATTTTAGTTTTTATATGTTATTGATAAAGATAAGTGAATATTCCTCATGCATTTCTCTATCACATATTTATAAATCAAAGGAAATGTTCTTTCAAATTAAATAAAAAAGAACCCTTGGTACTACCATTTGGGCTCTTTAATCTGGTCTTTTATGGTTGCTACAAATAAAAAAAATATTAAAATACTGGCACTTGAGAAATAGGAGATGTCAAAATATAGATTTTCTCTACAAATTCTCATAGAAGAGCAGAGAACTAAAATGAAATAGATAAAAAACAGAAGTTTAATAGAAGAGGGGAAGCCCTTGATTTTTTGTAAATCTATTTTGTCTTTCATTTTTATAGATTCCCTAACCGATAATAGTTTCCATCACGCTTTGCCCTTAAATCCCATACTTTAGAATAGGCTTCCTTGAACGTTAAACCTTTTTCTAATTGTACAACTTTTCCTGATTTGTCTTGCATGAGAATCCCATATTTTTTTGGTTCTGTCATGTTATTCATCCTCTCTGATATATCTAATCTATTAAAATTATAAACATAATTATTTACTATAGTCAATTAATAAACTTAATCAAGTAAGGTATTTTTGATATTAATAATTGTTTCAAAGATGCGTTTTCTAATAAAAAAGACCTTTTCTATGAATATAGAAAGGGTTTTTTAACAAAAATTCATGCCGTTATTTGGCTGGAAGAAGAGTATATGACGGCATATTCTTTTTTCGTGTAAAGATATTCATATCGAGCGTTGGTAACTGCACCGATTAAGGAAAGGGTATTGCCACCTTTGTATTTTTCCTTGCTCTTGATATTAGACGTTTTCGGTAGTACTGTGCCTTCTATATGGACAGTTGTATATATCCATTATCTTTCCTTACAATAACGTGTACACCATCCCAATTCGAAATCTCTGAATGCATTTTGTAAACGGAAGCATGTTCTGATTTACTGAGTAAATGAATCAAATCAACCATTTTTATTCTCCTTTTTTTCAGAATCCTTATTTTTATATACAAAGAAAAATGCAAGAATGCAAAGCCACCATAGGAATATAGCAACTGCATAACTCTTTACAGCATCTTTGAAGTTAGAAGCTCCAAGCATAAGATTGATACCTGATTTTTCTTTCATAGTTCGTGCAAAAATCATAGATAATAAAAATAAAAACCCTGCCAGTAAATATAATTTCCCGATAAACACCAACATAAATATCCATCTCCTTTCCTATTAAACCCATCCACCACGTTTAGACATGCAGATGAATACAAATAAACAAAGCCACCATAAGAAAATAGCGAGTGCATAACATTTTATTGCATCCAGGTAAGTGTCTTCTCCGATTTTAAAATCAGGTTTTTCCTTATCTCTAATAGCCTTTGTAAATATCATTCCAAATGTAAAAATAATTCCTAAGGATATATATATGATGCAAATTAGTTTAAATAATTCCATTCCAATCACCTGCTTTCATATTTTTTTAAAGCCATCTACCACGACTATGTGCAATAATGGCACAAGCAATGGCGATAGGCCATGCAAAAATGGAAATGCAATAGACTTGTATAATATCCACGAGTTTTGTTTCGCCAAATGTAAAATCTGGTTTTTCTCTATGACTAATGGAATTAAGGATAATACCTACTAATGGAGTTAGACATCCAATTAATAGATAAGTTTTTGCAATGAAAAAGAATGTATCCATATACATCACCTACTTTCTATTCTTCGTTTAGCTTTTTCAAAAATCATGTCAAATCTCATTTTCGCCAGTCTTCTCTGTGCAATAAGGATATTAATATTATTTATTATATGTAGATTACGTTCTAATGATTTTATTTCTTCAATTGATACGTAAACCTTATTTGTCATATCTATCCTCTACACTTTCACGTACTCGTTTAATATCCATATAAAACGTTCCTAAGAGTGGGTCTTTCGAAACAATATAGACTCTTGTTCCCGCATATGTCACGTTTTTAATAGATTCATTATCTCTCAATAAATCGGATATTTCTTCTGCTAAATAAGACCGATGATAAAGAGAGTTAATAGATAAGAACTCGCTTTTTGTAATTCGAGAATCTTCACGGTGATTAATTTTTTTAAATAAAATAGAATCATCCTCATACGAAATATTTAATACCTCTGCCCATTGTTTAGGAGTCAAGATAATAGGGGAAGAGGGTATATCTGTCCCTGAATTTGTGACATTCACTTTCTTTTTACCTAAAATAGATTTTAAAAATCGAAACATCAGAACCAACGCCTTTCCATTAAATACAAAACCCCTCCGAAACATAAACCTATATACTTAAATATTTTTTCTTAAATTGAATTTATTCAAATAAAACATAAAGAAACTATTTACATAAAAACAATATAAATAGAAAACGTTTTTTGTTATTTCTGGATAAATTAATATCCTTATAAATAGATTACTATTTTTCATTGACTATTGTCAATTTAATTTAGGTCATAGAAATAAAAAAGTCCTTCACTTAAAAAGGTGAAAGACTCATTGAATAATTTATGGTAAATGTTATTCAGTAAGAAAAGACTCTTTTTCTAAAGAGTCTTTTCTTACGAACTTGTGGTAGATTGTATTTTCGTAGCCCAGAAGTTTTTAATACGCTTTTATGAACACTTTCATACAAATTATAACATTTTTAATGAGTGACATTCAACAATATTTCCTTTATATATAAAGTGTCTTTATTCTGAAATTATTTCTTTTTTCGTATTGAAATTTGATGATTGCATTTCTTTCAAAAACGCAGGTAAAATACAACTCAAATTCCCATCATCGAATTGAATAACCAGTGTATTTACATTTTTTTCTTTGCCAGATTCTTGATAACCTGCAATTGTTACAACAAACTGTTTGTTATCTCTTTTGTATAGGAAATCTTTCTTTGGTTTTGTGTTAAATAATCCCCATTCTTTACACTTTTCGACGTAATGTTCTTTTGTTCCAAAAGAAATATATTCGCCTGTGGGAGGGATGTATTGAGTTGGAATATGTTCATCCATTGTAAATAAATTGTATTCCATGTTTTTTCTCCTATTCAGTGAATGTAGCATAAAGAGTTTCTACTTTTTTCAAATGTTGTTTATCCATCACACGACCAGTTGTATTCAGTTGAATGAAATATTCTAATTTCTGTTTTTCTGTTAGTTCATTTTGACTTTCGGCTAATGAAATAGAGTAGTTCCCAAAATGATTCTGGTCCCGTTGTGTTAATTGGCTAAAGTACTTTCCTCTGTAAGTGAATCTATCTTCAAAAAACTCTTGTAATGCAGATAGCCGTTGTTTTCCATCTAACACTTCATACATATCGCCTTCATATCCTTTAAAAACAAGAACGAATTTACCAATTTCAATGTGATTAAAAATGCTATCAATTAAAGATTCTTTGTCTTCTTGAGACCATACATAATCTCTTTGATAAAAAGGTGATGTATCAATACCTAAATGGTATAACTTGTGAAGAAGAGAATTGATAGTTACTTGAAAAAAATCCAAACGAACATTATCTTCTTTAACAAAATTCGTTGCAGATTCATCAGGAATAGCTCTTACCTTCATCCACTCAAACCAAGCGATTCTCTCTGTATATTTATGTTCTCCTCCAACTCTAAAACTTTTCTGATAAGAAATTTCATAAAAACGACCATCATCGTAAACAGCTTCTACTTTTGCATTTCTTAAATGACTAACATTTACGGTATCTCCAATTTTATGTTGATAAGTAGGAGTGGGAGTGAATGCCCGACCTGTTCTAAGCTTATGTAGCTCTATTTCTCTTATTTCTTCAATTGTTAATGGTTTGCTTTCTTCTGTTTTTCGAGTTTTTCTTGGCATGTTTATCACTCTTTTCTTTACTAATTAACTAAGTAGTATCCTTAGTGCAAATACCTCCAAAACTTTTTCTGGTGTATCTGGGTTGCAAGGAACAAAAACTTTATATTTCTCATTTTTAAAAATAATATTTACATATTTTCCGTACATGTTATCTCCTTGTATCTATCTGTAAAATCTAAGGTGATTATCAACGATAGTTCTGTTTGTCACTTTATATTTATGATATAATCATTAAAAACTATAGTCAATAATTTTATGTGTAATAGTAAAAAATAAATCACTAAAATAAGTAGATAGAATGGAGAGGTATTCATTATGAATGAAAATCAGACAAAAGCAAAAGAGTATATTAAGAAGCTATCAAAAGGATTAGTAAAATCTTTTTGCTATACGATATTGGTGAAAAGATTCAATCTATCCACGCAAGAAGCCACTGAAGTATGTGAGGAGCTTGTATCTGAGGGATTATTAGTTCAGAAGAATGATATTTTATGCTATGAATGTTATCGAGTAATGGACTCGTATGTAGAAGGTGAAAAATCAAAGATTTCATTTCCCTATGATTGTGATTTATGTGGATTTGAACATGAAGAAATAGAGGATGCTTTAGAAAAATCGGATTCTTATCAGTTTGTCAAAAAGGGGGCGTGAGGGATGAAAGAGTTTGCATTTGATAAAGAAAAAGCAATTGCATTAGCTGAACAATTAGGTCTTACAGTTAAGTTGAATTCGGATACGCCTGGTATTTACTGTAATGGTAAAGAAGTGGATGTAAAAGAGATATTCCCTGAATTAAAGAAATTAGAAGAAGATAAGTGTCTAATTTTATCAGAAGATGAAGCGGTAAAACATCAATCAGAATGGGAATACCCTGTTCTAATTCGCATTGCAGATAAAGATGGGGATTTACCTCCACTGGATAATCAGAAGCAATACAAAGGAATATTAGAACTATATTTCTATGATTTACGAGTAACAGAAGATGAATGGAGAAATAGAGGATTAGAAAAGTATCCTATTTTTACGGACTTACAAGCATTTCAGCTATTTTCATTTATTGAGAACCATAAGAAAGCAGATTCTTTTGTTATTCATTGTGGAGCGGGAGTGAGTCGAAGTCCTGCAATTGCAATTGGAGTAGCAAGATATTTAGGGGATACGGATTTGGCAAAAAGGATTATGGACAACAATAGATATTCTCCTAATCAACATGTATTAAATGTGGTTAATAAAAAAATGGATGAAACCATGTTGTGAAGATAACTTCAGAAAGAAGTTTTATTTAAGGTAGTTTATAAAACGTTTAAGAGGTGCTGAATATGACAACAAGCAAAAATAAAAACAGATTAAAAGAAATTGGAGAGGAATTTTTTCCGATTAGTAGTAAATTGCATGTACCTATTTTTGTGAGCCAACAAAACAAAATAATTATACGAGATAAAACAGGTGTATATATAAATCAATTTCTTCCGTTTCCTACAAACTTACTGGTTGGTTCTGGCAAGGAGTGTACTTTAAACTGTATAGGTAAATCTTCAGATTATGAATGCGTACTTAATTGAAGAAGTTAATAAACAAACAATGCTCTTTCTGTTGATTATGATATAATAATGTAAAATTTAACAATTCAGGAGGTCTATATGAATAAAGATGAGAATGTAGAGTTAAGTAAGATTATAGAGAAATATCAATATGAGAAAAGCATTCGCAAACATGCAGAGAAATATTTTGATTATTATCAAAGAAGTAATATTCACAGTAAAATTAAGACCAATGATGATGTGTTATTGGAGAAAAAAGGGATTGAAAATAGACTGCAAAGTTATAAAGAAGTATATCCTCTTGTTGCCGAAGACATCGCTGATATGGAACGGTCATTAGCACTATATGAAATTGCAATAGGGAAGGTAATCCAATGTCCTTCGAAATTCTCTTTTACTGGACAAGAATTATTAGATTTAATTTCAAATATATCAGTATATGAAAAAGAAATTGCAGGTTTTCGTATGAAACGTGCTTATCATGATTAACAACAGATTAGAAGAGACCTGAGTAGGTCTCTTTTTATTTTCTATGAATTAATGGTTTCAGTGCAAAAACCGTTTATTCCAGGACATTTTATTTATGATTAGAGCAACTACATGGGTTGTTAGAGCAGAAAAAAGTTATAACATTCCTCTTCTATTTATATTATTAACTAAAGTCAATAATTAAGAAGGGGGAATTAACATGAAAAATAATAGTTTGTTTGTTGGAACTGATAAGGAGAAGAAAAAGAAAGTCTTTTTAAAAGAATCGAGTAGAGGACTTAACACCTTGATTGTAGGCAGTGTAGGTACTGGAATATCAGGGATGTTTCACATACCAATGATAAAACAAGATATAGAACAAAAGAATCATGGTGTCACAGTCTTTGATAACCAAGGGGATGTAGCAAAGGTTGCTTATACATTAGCAAAAAGTAATCGAAGAAACGTGATTTATTTTAGTCCCTATCTTAAAAATGTGAAATTTAACCCATTAAGGGGAGAAGAAGAATTCGTTATTAATCTAATGAAAAAAATAGTGAAATGGGAAGGGAGAGATACCCCTAAATTTTTCTTAGACACACATGAACGTATATTAGAAGCATCTATCAAAATTCTAAACAAAATTTTTGATAATCATATTACATTACAAGAATTAAGTGATTTTGTTAACAATACAAATAGAAAAGGAAAAGAGTTATTTGATTTATATTGCTCATTAGAGGATGCTGATAGTCTTACTGTATTGTATATTGGAAAATATTTTGAAGAAGGAAGTAAAGCATTTGAGCATAATAGTGGATTGAGAATGATGTTGTCTCGCTTAACATCAAACGCTAAAGTTTCTCACATTTTTAATACGAAGGAAAAAGGTGAGTTTGAGGAAATTGATTTTGTTAAACACATCAAAAACAAAGAAGTTGTTATCTTTAATTTGGAAGGGTATTCATTAGATAGGGATATTGCGAGAATGCTCCCACAATTAATATCTGGTGTATATAAACAAGCATGTATTTGTAACAAACGAAATAATGGAAAGAATAACAATAATTTGTACGTTAAAGATTTAAATGCTTGGATGAATGGCTTTGAGGATTTCTTTTCAATTAATTATGCAATGGATGTTTCAATTATTGCCGATATCCAAAGTCTGTCATTACTAAAAATGAATGTTTCTGATTATGAGAATTACTTAATTGCTAATTTTAAAAATTTCATTTTAATGCCAGGTCTAAATCCTCAGGATATAAATGTATTCAAAGAATATTTTGTAATGGGTAATGAAATTCCTAAACTATATTTGTTAGAGCATGGTGAATTCTTCTTTTATCATTTCAATGATGAAGTTCCAGGGTTTGTAGAAAAAAGATTTTGTAAAGGAAGCCTTTTATCAAAGGAAGACCATGTTTTTATTGACAAACGTTGGAAACGATACAAAAGGGAATTTGAGAAATTAGAAAAAGGAATTGCTCTATAAATGAGTAATTCCTTTTGTATGGTTTAAATAAAACTCTTGATGTTTTTTTAAATTCATTTAATTAACTCTTTAAAATTGAATAACTCTCTGAAATTCATCAATTCTACAATCACTACACCAATCTAAATTAGCACTTTTGGAAGTCGCCAATTTGAAGCATCTTTTTTTCCAATTGTAATCGAATGTGAAGGCAAATCCCACACGGTTACCATCTGTAACAATTTCCTCTTCTTTTATATCAGTTGTCAGCCTATACATCTCTGTTAATATTGCACGATTAATATTATCTCTCTGTTCTCTTGTATAAGAATTATATATATCCCACATCGTTACATACTCTGTATCATGCAGTTTGCGTTTGTTTGGTGTTCCACAGTCCATGTAGTCTACAGCAAACTGACCTTCTGCAAATTCATTTCTGTTTATTTTATGCAGTACCCACACAACAACTTTCTCATGTTCTGGTAAAATTACTGGTACATTCAATTCTTTTTTCATTTTATTCAGTCCTTCATTGTATAAATCTCTTATCCTATGCTTCTTCTTTTAAAGTGTACTTCGATAAATCAATATCTACTTTATTTCCATTTTCATCTTCAACCCATTCGCCTCTATAGTAACAATTTTTCATATTTTCAATGATTTCATCAATAGAATCAAATGGCATAGATTTTTTGTAAGTTCCCTCATCTCCCCACTTTGGTGTATTAATCCAGCATAATGAGTAAGAATTTTTCATAATAAAACACTCCTTGTAATTATATTTTAAAAAAATACCAGATATGTAAACTCTTTTTATTATAGACTGTTTATTACTTTATATTAATATTGATTGATAATCAAACAAAGATATAAAAGCTACACTGAATACAAAAACAGAGAGCATAAGAGCTCTCTAATCGGAATGTTTTATTTCAGGAACAACGGCCACTTCAACATCAATTTCAAAAATTACATAATTTCCTCCATCTGCTCCACGAATGACTTCTCCAATTACAAATGGACGATTTTCAGTAGGGAATGAATATTGACGAATATAGTTGTTACCATCTTGTTTGTATACTGCTACTGTTCTTTCTGTGACCATATTTTATCACCTCTTTCTTTTTATTAGTAAATTGGTCTCTATTTCTTATACGCATTTCGTAATCGTTTTACGCTATAGTTCCATCCGTTTTGTTAATCTACTGTTATCTTTGCCATTTCAGAGATACGGATAACATAGGGTAGGGATTGAATCATTTCTTTATCTTTTTGATTATCAATATCTACTCGCCATAAATATAAAGACTGGGTGTATTGAATTTTGTTAAAGAACCAACTTTGCTCATTTAAAAACGAAACAAATTCTTTTTCTTTCTGCAAATCAATCTCAACTTTTAAATTAATTTCTTCTTGAGAAGGGTCATTCACTTTACGCCATCTGACAATCGTTTTTTGATTGTCAGGGTATGCCCATTTAACCGATAATTCCTGTTGAATAGAAATAATGGACGTTTCTAATTCATACATGTTTTTAGATGTGATTTTTTCATCATGGAAGTTACCGCATCCATCAAAGAACCTAATTTTTATTTGCATTCTATTTTTCACTCCTAAATAAACGCATTACACACTCAAAATAATGAGCTATGATTACGCTATTTTTGACCGTTAATCGAATTTGAACTTTCATTTTTTATGGATTTAGTTTATCATTATTCATATACTATAGTCAATGAAAAAGAGGTGTTTCTGATTGGTTAAACTGAGCGGAATAAGCAAGTTGAAATTCATTTTTAACTTCTATATGAAAGACAAGGGCATCGGATTATCAATCATATTTGGAGCCGTTATAACGATATTCCTCATACAAATATATACAAACACAACGGATTGGGTAATGATGACAATGCTTATATCAATTTTAAGTATTGGTTTCATTATTGGGTTTGTTCATTGTTATAAGGTGATTTCGCCTATGATTGACGATTATGAAAAACGTATGTATTTAAAAGAAAAGTATCCAGATTTATTATACAAATTCAACAAAATTAACTAAGAGGGAGATGTGCATTATGTGTAAAAAACAAATGATTGTTTCACCGCAATTCACAAGAGATATACAGAACTGTTTATTTTGTAATGAGGTAGCAGAAATGCATGTGCAGGTAATAGATATGGGGTTTAAAGTATCAGGACATTTTTGTAAGAAGTGTGTAAATGAAATGGAATTAGAAAAGATTGAGTTTTGTCCGTTTCAAAACCTTGTATCTGTTTTAAGAAAAAAAGGAATGCAAGAGTGGATAGTGGTTACGAATAAAAAATATGAAAATAATAATGTGGTTTTTAAAAAGATGCGTTTTCGCAAAAAGTCGAGATATTTTATCGAAATGGAAGTCGTATGTAGTGGCGAATTAAATCGCACTATGATTCATGAATCTGATTTTAAATTAATGTTAGAAGATATTGTTTATGGAAATTGGTTCATTGAAAAAGAGAAAGAGGTGGAAAAGCAATGAATATCTTAAGTTTTATAGCAGATGTAATAGCAGAAAGATGCATGGGATGGAAAGAGATAGAAAGACCGTTCAGTGAGGAGAATTGGAATCCTATTCGTGTATATGTAGATAAAGATGGACGAGAAATCATGGCAGTTCACAAGTTTAATCCTTTGAAGAAAGAAGAGCAAGCTCTCATGATTTTAGATGAGTTGAAGAAACAACATGTGAAATTTTTAATAGGAGTGAATGAAAAACAAACTGCCTATAATTTCAAAATATTTGACAAGGAAAAAAACATTAGGCATGAAGAAGAACATGTAGAGATGATGGCTGTAATTTGTTTAGGTGTTCTGGCATGGGTAGGTATGACTATTACATCTGAAATTGCTCGGGCTGTAGATGGTGAGATTACTGCCTATGATGAATGAAACAAAAACATATGATGTGATTCTACATAATACGAATAATGAAAAGAATGATGTAGATGTTTGGATAATCATCGAATGTTTGAATGGCATAACGTATCAAATAGAAGATGTTTATCTTTCTGTAGATACTATAGATGATACATTGCAAGTGATAAGAAAAATGATGAAAGAGGCAGTACAACAAAAAATGCCACTATCTATTACTTATGCAAGAAAAGATTGTGATGAGAATCGTTATTTCTGTATAGATGGAAGTCAAATTCTTTCTTTTCAAGTACTTGCTTATGAAGTTAAAAGTAAAAAACAAAGAATTGGAGCTTAAAAAGAAGTTTCCATGTATTACATAGAAGGAGAGCGTCATATGAAGAAAATAAAAATACCTTACTTTGTAGCTATTAAAATACAAGAAGCGAAGCAAAGCGTAACTTCTACTGTGGATGTTTTGAATAACGTTTACAAGGAATCTCAAGACAATGAAGAATTAAAATCCTGGTTGAAAATCGGGGGGAACTCCGTCAAATTGTTTATCGCAGTTGAAGAAGATTATGATGTTGAATACATGGACATTTTTGGTGCTATAGAAAAATTAGAAGCAGGATATATTTGCTGTTGCATTCAGGAGGGAACAAACAAGTATTGCCGATTTAATAGTGAAAGAGGGATTTATGAATACTGGCATAAAGAAAAAAATACTCATGTAGATGAATGGGAAAAGATAGACACAGATTCTCTCGAAAACTTAAAAACTGGTTGGTATGTAGTTCCAAAACAATGTGCAGAAAAAATGTTCAAAAGTGAAACTGTTTAATGGATTTGTATGTTTATTAATACATATTACTGAATAAAAAATGAAAGGGGTTTGATAATTATGTATGAATATGCTGAGAAATACGGAAGTATATATTTGTTTGATGAAAGGGGAGAGGTTCTGTTTGAAATGAAAGAACCTGCCATTCTGTTTGATAGAAACTTCTTTACTCGTCATCAATTAGGTAATAAGAAAGACGTTGAAAAGTATTATGAGGAATGCATAGAAAAGTGTAGGGTATCAAACAGCACCTTATATGAAGATTGGATGATTATGGATTTACCAAAAGATGTAGAGTTGCTTAATAAGCTATTACATACGATTGATTACATGCAGGTCTTCTTACGGAAAGAGGGCTTAATGGAATTAATAGAAAAACAACAATAGATAATAAAGGGAGAGATAGAATTCATGGAATGTTATCATAACGCAATTTCGCTTGCAAAAGGATACCCTCAATGTTTGGATTGTGGCAAAGAGTTTAGAAATGGAGAGTTAGGAAGAATCCGAAAAGAGCGAGAGGATAAATGTAGTCATCTACGTTTAGAGCATGGATATGCATCTAATCCACCTAAGTCTTGGTGTCCTGATTGCGGAGGATATTTCAGCGATTTAGAACTTAAGAATATGAAAGATAAGCAGGTAAAGAAAGAGGAGATTTAGCTGTATGATGAAAGACTTCAGGGGCGTTGAAATAACGCACGTTCGTACAACAATGAGAATGAGAGAGAATGCGGAAATCCTTTTGTTTGAATATGACAAGGAATATGCGATTGAAAAAGTAACGAAAAAATATATGTATGTTCGAAATGAGTTAGGGAATTTAGACTCATTTTCTTTGGATATGCTATCCCCTATATATTACGAGAGATTCTTCATTCCTGTAACACCAGATAATTTTTATGAAAGATTTTACGAAGCACAAAGGAAAGGAATATAACAAAAAAGATGACTTATAAATAGTCATCTTTTTTATATGCTCTGTACATCTTTTAAAGATATTCCCTGCCTTGGGAATCTATCTTTTATTTCCTTATAGCTTTTTAATGTTTTTCTCGGATATAGTTTACTATCAATTTTCCCAATCCTCCATATATTATTCGAGTTAAAGAAAGCATCAGATATGGGTATCTCAGAGTTCATTAACTTAGAAACAGTAGTCTCATTTACTTCGCTGAATAATAATTCTCGAATGGTTATTACTCCAAAGCTACTTTGTTTTGAATTGTCTTGTAAAAGATAAACCAAATACGTTTCATTTTTATAATTCAACTCCCAAATAATTGGTTGAGAAATTTCTAAGATGACTTTTTTTTTAACAAAGGGATTATTTGTTAGTTCCCTAAAAATAGCGTCAAATAATATAGCATCTTCTACCTGTAAATCCATATGCTTGTCCTCCTATTAGATACTTTATTGTTTTTGTAAAACCCACAAAGCATTATCTACCACAAAAGGTGTCATTCTTAGTGTTCTTTTTTTGCCAAATAACCATCGAATAGAACCATCCTCATATTTCTTCACACAATAAGCATTGTTATATGCAGGACATAAGTCTAATTCATTTGTGCGTGGGCTATTCATACACTGTGCAATTTGCCCAACTTGTATTGTTTGAATCATCGTAGCGGTTGACACACCGTTTGAATCGAAGTACACATTTAGCAAATCAATTGCCTCTGAAAAATGTCCAATTTTATTTTTAAGCATTTGATATGAGGAAGAATCCTTATCAAGTTGGGATAGTTTCTTTTCTAATTCACTTTTAATTTCTTTTAATCTATTAATCGAATCTTTACGCTTCATTCTGCATCATCCTTTCTTTTTTGTTTTTTCTTTCTTTTTCCTCGTAGTTTGAGTCAACTACAATTTTGGTTCCATCTTCATGGATTTCAATTAATTGGTTATTCGAAACTGCTCTAATTGGTTTTGTCATATCACCATCTTTAACCATATCCATTAATTCTCGATACAAACCAATGAAAGAATGGTTATTTCCTGCAATAAACCCATCATAATCTGCACCAATCGCCCAAAACATCATTAAATGTTGCGTTGGATATTTTAGTTGCCAAGAGCAAACCGTATTGTAAAATATATCAAAAAAATTCTTTATTTGTGCATCAGAATAAGAAGAGGGGTTACTTTCTATATCGAGAAGGATGTTGTTTTGTCTATGTAACCAATCTGTTTCTTCAGCGTTTGTTTGTAAAGCCATTTTCTTTCCCCTTTCCATTACTTCAAAATAGTAAGTCATAATCATTATTATACACAAAATAAAATAATTGACTATAGTAAATGAATGAAATAATATTAACTATAGATAAATGAAGTTCGGTAACTATTTTGATTGAGGTGAGTGAATGATGATATCGGCAGAAATGGGCTCTATATTTGGAAAAAACAAATTTGTCATTAAAGGGAAAAACGAGTGCTATGTATCAAAGGTTATAAGAGAAAGACATGATGGAGCGATGGATTGGGAAGGGAATGTGATTCGAAAATCTGAGTATATTGTCATTCTTATTCCTAAATCAAAGATACAGAAGTTAGAGAAACGTGAAATGTATCAAAGACCATATAGATTTAGGCGTTCAGGATTTCAGATTGTTGATAGGGGTTTGTACATTGAGCTAAGTGGTTTTTTTGAAGAGTTATTGACGACAACATTTGTATTACATTACTTAAGAATGGATGGATACATAAAATTCGTAAAGAAAAATTACCCTGATAAAGCAGGAGAATATCCTATGTTTTTAGATGCTCATACACCATATCAAGTCACTTACAATGTCTTCTCTGTACTCGCAAGTGGGATATATAAATTATTTCATTGGAATAAAAAGAATAAGAAGCAAGGAAATAATGGAGGTGATACAACATGTTAGGTAAAAAACAAGAACTTGATGAACTTGTAGAAAGCTCAAGAACATTGATAAATGAAGCAACTCTTCTATTAAAAGATAAAAGCATAGAAAATTGTTTGGAATTTATAAAGAATGAAAAATTGTGGAGAGTATTAAGTCATTCGAACAAAATGGTTATTACCAAAGATATTGAGGATTATTTAAACAAACATATAATTCCTTCAAATAGTGTTTTTCGTTTTGGTATGCATGGTAGTTTTGAAGTGGTCATCTATTTGTATGTAGAGGATGAAGTTATTGGCTTTCTGCATTTGGGAAGTTCAGAACTACATATATATAATTCGTTTTGTAGTCAATATACAGTATTACCTGCAAATATACTTCAAACAAAAACAGAAGGAGCTTATTTCAAATATCAGCTAAAAGAAATGGATAAACATCAAAAGAAATTAGAAGGATTTCCAAAACGACTACTTAAAACAACTGCAAATGAACTAAAATCTCTCGTGGAGAAAAAACAAGAACTGGAGAAACGAAAGTCTTCTTTAGAAATGAACTTATCAAAATATCAAGATGCATATGAGAAAGCTAAAAGTGAAGAAACGATTCATAGGGCAAGAGCAGAACTTTTAGTAATTGCTAATAATTTGAAGGAGCTTCAGATACATACTCGTTATAGAGAATGGGAGTCTTCTAAGGTATATCAAATTTTCAAAAAGAAAGATGAAGAGATTTGCTACGGAAGTAAATGTTTAGCAGAAACAAAAAGTAGGGTCATTGTGTATCAAGGGGATTTTTCGAAAAAAGAGTTTTTGATTTGGAAATTAGATAAATTTGACTTTATAGATTTCAAGCAAGTATTTGAAAGAAATGAATTCAACTGTTCGATTAAAGATGAAGTTTTGTTTATTGAAAAGGACGGAATTATTTATGAGTTTTATTTGGATGGAACAATTGAGACTCATGATAGTAAAGCAAGTTTAGTTGATTTATTGCAAGTAGAAGAAGTATTACGAATGTTGTTAGGGGTTGACCTAAGTTGCTGTATGGCATAGATGAGGAAAAGGTATTAGTTATAGATTCCGAAGCAAAGACATTAAATGTAATGGATTTTACGTACAAAGGCTTTCTCTTTTATACCTATGATAAATGGGAAACAAAAGGTGTTCGTGTCAGTAGTTCATTACTATGTTTGAAAGCAATACATGAAAAAACAGGGATATTACTTTGCGGACCAGAGAATAGCTCAGTTATTAAGAGTCGAAACATTATGTGTAGCTTTATAGATATGTATTCAAATTAAGAATAGTTATTCCGCTATATTTTTTGCGTAATTTTTAATGCCACGTATATCTATAATAAATAGATATGAAAAACAAGGTATTAATACTAATTAATTTGAGAGGATGTTTTAAATGGAACGTATCTATGAAGATATTTTTTATGTGAGGGAATATACCTATGACTCTCCAGAGGAAAGAGATTTACATTCCGAGGAAATGAAAAAGAAAGGGTTTGAAATGGTAGCGGAAGACCATCCGTTATATACATACTATAGCAAATTTGAAAAGGCTGTACGTACTTTTAGTTTTACTGAAGGTCAAATTGTAACAAATGGCTCAATTGTTGGATTTGCAGAAAACATTAATGATGAGAACAAGACATTTGAATTATTTGCTTCAAAAGGAAAAGCAATAAGTCTGGGTACATGTTCAATGGATAACTTTACTCCATTAATTAAACAGTAAATAAAATAAATCAATAGGATAAATTAATTTGAGAGGATGTTTGTTATGGTAAAGGTAAACGACCAAAAATTAGAAAGAGTAGAAATGGTAAATGAATTAATTAAATTTATTGCAGATGTTGATATGGCTTGCACAGAAAAAAGTAGTGCAATGTTCTTTTCGACTGAATCAAGTAAAGGAACACAAAATCACTATGCATCGTTTGTTTTAGAGGGAAGAAATATTTATTACATTGATAATTATACGGAAGAAAGAGTATCTTTCCATCCTGCAAGTAAACATCGAGGATTTTCTTCTGGTGGAACAATGTGGGGTCTTGTTAGTGATTTTAAAGAGTGGATTAAGACAGGAGAACCATCAAATGGAATTCATGGATATAGTGGATTATACGCTTTAAATTGGGGCAGTCGTATTCCTTTATTAGTTAGGGACATGATTATTAACAAGGCAAAGGAGATGGGATATTTAAGAGCTGATGCAACGGAATTTAGTACGTATGTAATAGGCTATGTTGGTGAGAAATATGAGCACGTTATTCAGTGGCATTTAGAAGAAGCTAAAAGATTTATAGGTTGTGTTCAACCTGTGGAATCGTTAGCGGAGGTAATGATGGATAGAAATATTTCTCTAATGGATTTAGAAACTGTAACTGGAATTCCTGTTAAAAATTTATTAAAAATCTTAAGTGCAGAAACTCGCATTACAGAGGAAGTTGCAGAGAAACTTGAAATTGCTCTTGCTATAAAGAAAGAGTTTTGGATTAATCTTGAAAATAAATTTCAGAAATCTGCATTAACTAAGTAGATAAACAAATGAAAAGAGTGTGATGATTGCACTCTTTTTTATCTGTTAATAAAAAAGGAAAAGAGGTAATCAAAATGGCCAGAAAACAAAAAGATAAAATCGTAAGGGTTCAATTTTCAAAAGAAAAGGTAATAATGTTTGGTAATTCTTATGAATCATGGGAAAGACAGCTTGAGGAATACTTGCAAATCTTACGACAACATAATGAGCTTACCTCTATAGGACAAGCCAGTGTCAGTGTTTCTGATAACGCTTGGGTATCATGGGGCGGTTTAAAATGGTGCTCTGAAGAAAACATGCAACATCAATTCAATCGTGAAGGTTGTCAATCGAGTGAAGAGGATAATCCGAATCCTCGTAATTATAATGAAATGCGATTCTATTCGGATGTAACTATAGCAGAAAAGGTAAATAAACTCATTACAAAATATAAAAAGTAATGATAAATATAGCGTTATTTCCGTTTATATAAATAAAATTGAAAAGGGAGATAGAAATGACTAAGAAAATTAGGTTAATTCGAACAATGGTAACAGAATACGTACCAAACCCTGAGTGTTATGACAAAGGGATGACGATTGAAGAAATGGCTCAATCTGATGCAGAGCAGGATGATTTAGAAACTATCTTTAGTGAGATAGAAAAAGATGAAGTAAAATGGGAAATTATTAATGGAGATTCTACAGGCTTTATGAAAGATGTTAGTGAAGCAGAAGCAGTGGAAGTTATAAATATTGTACCAATAATTTTAGAAGAACAAGAGGTTGTTGTAGCCTGGGCACGAAAGAAAAAAGAAGATTGGAATGTGTCTTCAATCATTGAAGCCTTAGTGAGCGAAAAACCTTCTAAGACATTAAGAAAAGATGAAGAATATATGCGAGCAAGAGAAGTATACAGAGGAAAAAACAATAGTTGGCGAGATTCAGTTTTACTTGCGATTCAAATGAATATATATCGAATGGAAAATGACATTAAACAAGGACAGTTAGTTACAAATGGATGTGCAATTGGTTTTGCAGGGGAATTTAATTTCTCAGAAAGAAGCTTTCATTTATTTGCTACAAAAGATGAAAGTATCAAAATTGGGAAATATCTAATGGATGATTTCCAAGCTGTAAAATAATCTATCTAACTGCATTTCTCTTCTATATATGAAGAGAGTGCAGTTTTTTAGAGAGATTGATAGAACTATACGAACAAAGAAAGATGGGAATAATAATGAAGAAAACATTGATTGCATTAGGAACAGTATTTTTATTAAGTGGCTGTGTGGGTTGCCAGAAAAGGATGTAAAATTACAATTTTTGAATAACAATGCTGAAGTAGTAAAAGAACTTAAAATTGATGATTATGAAATTATGGATGGAGAATTAAAATATCGTATTGGTAAAAAGGTATATATTTCTCAGTATGCACCATTTATCATTGAAGGAGAAAAAAGTACAGAGGATTAAGTAAGATTGAGATTAAATAGCTGATTATGTGTACAAAAACAATGAAAGAGCGTATATAACATTTGCTCTTTTTTATATAAAGGAGAATAGAGAATGATTGATTTTGCAAGTATTTCAAAAGAAGATTTGGAGCGATTGGAGAAACAGAGAGAGAAAGAATTTGAACAAGCGATGAATGGTATCTTTGTTGAGAGTCAATCTAATAATCTCCTTATCAATGAATTGAGATTCAATTACAACTACTTGTATATGGGGAAGTTTTTAATTCAATCTCAAACAGGTTCTAAGTTTGAAATACATGAGATTAATGATGAACATATATTTATTGCTTTTATTGGTGTTCCTACTGAGAAGAGAAGACAAGGATTAGGGACTCAAATGATGGAAGAGTTAACTCGCATTGCAGATACACATGGATTCAAACTATCTTTAAATATTGACCCTAAATTCGGCGTAGGGAAAAGAGTATTGAAGAAGTTCTATAAAAAACATGGATTTGTAGAATCTGAATGGTATAAGAATAATGCGGAAATGATTCGAGAGGCTATTAATAATTAACAGAGTTATGAATATAACTTAGAAAAGAAAGGGACAGTTTATAATGAAAAAATACGGAATTGTTAAAAACGGTGTAATTCTTGAAAGATTTTCGGATAGGGATGAAATGAAGCGGGAATTCATAAAACGTAGAGAAGAGGATAGAGAATTATGGGGTAGAGAATTAAAGTTTGATGAGCTTTTAGAGGATGAAAAACTGGAGGTAATGGAAGAGAGATTGAAAGGAATTCGTGATTTCTTAGATTTTGCACATGAAAACTATGATGGAAGAACAATCCAAACTCATACAAGAATCTATGCTGATGAGCTACAATGGTCAATAGAACATGCAAAAAGAAATACGGGACATAAAAAATAGTTAGATAAAGTATGTAAAAAGCAGAGAGTAGTTCTTTGCTTTTTATTCTTTTTCTAATAGTATTAGAGCTTTTAATTTGTAATTTCATTATATACGAGAATAAAGAAATTTAAAAATATCTATTATAAAGAGATAAATATAGATAGGTATTTTATTAAATTCATTAAAAAGGAGAATGAAAGATGCTTAAAAAAGGTGACAAAGTAGTAATGCATACATGTGATGAGGCGAAGGTATATAACGGAAAAATATGGATTTGATAAGGAATTATAAAGTGAAAATTGATGAATAGTAGACACGTAACACGAAGAAAGAAAAAGGAGTGCATTTATATGATAAAGTTTTTTAATGGGATGCCAATTAGTATAAACAACACAATTACAAAAAGTAGTAAAGAAGAAAAGTATTATATCAGTTATAATCCTTCAAAAAGAGATTATGGAGTAGATACAACGGCTTTAGTTATAACAATAGGAAATAATGAAAGAGAGGTATTTTATATACTAAAGGGTAATCATAAAGAACAATATGCAAACTGTAAAAACTTAAAAGATTGTATTACTTACTATATAAGTAATAAGGAGTTTATACATAAATTTAGTGATGTATTTGAGCATGAACATTTAAATTAATACAAATATAGTGAGCTCGAAATAAAAATAAAAATAAAATAAAAACCACAAAAGAATTTTTGTTCTTTGTGGTTTTTTGTTTTTTTATTAGCTAAATCTTGTGTTAATTGCATTGTGCATATCGAAGCACCTCGTTATATTTGTTTATTTTCTTCTACAATCATATCTAAATATTTATCATTATCTGGAATATCTTCAACTTGCTTCTTGCAACATTTACATTCAAAAGAATTTTTATTTCCAAATTCGAAAGAAATCCAACCACCACCGATAAAATACCAGTCATGACCTCGGAGAGAGCAAAAGAAGTAACTTTTCCACCAACCTACCGCAACAAAGAACAAGAACCGTAATAGGTAATCAACTCCCATCAATAATAGGATAGGAATATAGCATATGTAATATAAAAGGGAGGAAGTAATGTGTCTCATGATATGAAATCTCCTTTCTAAGTATTATATTGTCTATCAAAAAAGGTAGAATGGTTACCATATCTACCCGTAAAAATTGAATTCTATTTTTCATCTCTTATTCTTTTAATTTTAGAAAACACTTGCATGAATTGTTCGGTTTCATCTTGACTTAATCCGATAGATTCTGGTTTTCTAATAGCTCGTTGTAAAACATAGAATAAATTATCATCTGTTAAAATGTTCTTCATTTCCGCTTCGGTTTCTGTCAATTTGAACACCTCTTTCTGAGATTAGTATACTACTTTATATTTACTATAGTCAATATAAACTACATTATAATTCCTTGACTCTTTAAAGTTTCTTTTCCTAACTCTGACGTAGGTGTATAACCTTTTCTAATTAATTCACGAATGTAAATCTTATTATAGAAGAAGGCAAAGATAATTCCTGCAAACCCATATGTACATAGTCCTGCAACAATAAGGATTAAGAACCACTTCCAGTCACCACGTAGTAATGGGACAAGTGCTCCAAAGAAAAATGTTGTCCAACTAAATCCTACTTTTACTTCTTCTCTTAAATTGTTTTTAGCGTTTAGCATTTCGATAATCATAGGTATCCCTCATTTCAATATGTATTTTATAAAGCTAATCTATTATAGTGAAAATCAGTTCAAAATAATCAAAAAAGAATGCTTACATATTTGTAATAAAAAAGATAGTAGGTTTATATACTCTACTATCTTTACTTCATCTTTTATTTTTCTTCTGATTTCGTTTCCCTTACTCGTACACCTGTTGTTTCTGCCGTATGTGAAGCCTCTAAAATAGCGGAAGGGTCAATTTCTAATACTGTATCTTTTAATTTCGAATAGGTTACCCTGCTTGTAATACAGTAGATGACTTTTTTTGCATCTCCTTTGTAACCACCTTCGCCATGTAGGTAGGTGATAGAAAGATTCAATTCTTTTATTAATTCCTGTCCAATCACTTCGGCTTTATCAGATATAATCATTACGGATTTCCCTTGATTAAACCCATCTAAAATAAGGTCAATCATTTTCGTTACAATATAGAAGATTGCTAATGAGAACATTGCTTGCTCTAAAGAAAATACAATTGCTACTGCAATTAAAATAATAGCATTAGCACTTAATAAAATGGTGCTTACTGCAATACCATAATTTTTATTAACCCATACAGCTAACATTTCCAGACCATCAATCGCTCCTCCAAGACGAACGACAATCCCGACACCAAGACCAAATAATAAACCGCCATATAATACAATTAATAATTCAGAAGATGTAATAGGAGGGAATTGTTTTAAAAACATCATAGAGCCTGTTGCAACTAAATTTGCATATAATGTGCGAATTGCAAACTTTTTCCCCATTGTTCTGGACGTAAATAACAAAATGGGAAGGTTTAAACTAATAAACAAGACATAAACAGGCAATCCAAATAATTCATTCCCCATAATAGATAAGGCGGTTACTCCACCATCTACTAAATTATTGGGGGATAAAATTAAATCAATAGCAACGGCTGATATCATTGCACCAATGGTTAGTAATATGTATTCTATAAATCTTTTCATTGAATCCACTCTTCTCTCTTTTTCGGTAATACTCCTGTGACCTTGTCATTTCCTACCCATGCAGGATATACAAAACATGCAGAACATCTTGCTTCATAATCCGTTGTATCTCCAATCAAAACTACATCTCCAGGAGGAGCAGGTTCATTGTTCACAAGTCTTTGTGTATGAATAGCATCATAACTTCCACACGAAAGACATACAGCAGATAGCTTATGAACAACGTTAGCAACTGCCATAAGTTGAGGTGTAAAACCAAATGGTTTCCCTTCATAAGACATGTCTAATCCACTCATATAGACAATTTTTCCTTGTAGTCGAAGTGTTAAAGCAATGGTGACAATCTCTTCAGAGAAAAACTGTACCTCATCAAAAATAACAATTTCATAAGAAGAAGATAGATTACAAATCTCTCTCGTCTCTTTTTCTGTAAGTTGCCTTGGGAGGTTATGACATGGTAATTCAAACATTCTATCTCTATCAGTAATTGTATTTTCACTAAATCGGTTATCAATCATTGGTTTAAAGCCAATAATACGTTTTTTTGCATACTGATGTCGTGTTACTTCCCTTCCTAAAAACTGTGTTTTTCCTGCAAACATGGGACCTACAATTAACGATATGTTTCCTTCTTGTGGTGAAATCATGATTCCCTCTCCTTTTATTCGAACGTATCAAGCACATAGTAAATCCTAACAATTATATTGACAATAGTCAATGTAAAAAGTACAATTATTCCATGGTTAATCTTATGTGGAGATGATAAATGATGAGTAACACAGTCTTGTTATTAGTAAATGGAGGAGAATATGCTTCTTGTCGTTTTGAAGAGGACTATAACCCTCAAGAATTTTATGAGCAAATGGTCGATATCGGAAATACCAAAAAGGAATATCTGCACGAAGAGGGAACTACCATTGTGGTTTCTATTCATGAATTCCCTTATATTAGTCCTTTATTTATCGAACTGGTAAAGAAGGAACTGATGGATTATGAACATGCAAAGGATGTAAACATTTACGAGGTAAAAGGCATAGATGTGGAGCAGAAAGTTGATGTTACTGAAGTTAGAGGTACAGAAGTATCAGGTTTAATAAAAGAGATGGGATTAGGAAATAAAACTGCTACGAGAGAGTAGTTGTTATACATGTGAAAATCAATATTAATTCATGATGTAATCAATGAGAGAGGGATGGGTAGGTTTGAAGAAAATAATTTGTTTGTATATAGATGGAGATTATTTTGCTTATCAAAAATTCAACGAAAAATACAATCCTGAAGATTTCTTTAATAAAATGAAAAAAGAAGGAGTTACCTCTAAAAATTTAATTATAGAAGATGATTGTGATGAAACAGAGGTTTGTGTGGAAGTGGAAATTAAGGAGTTTATTAATGTAGATGAGGTATTTCTTGAATTTCTAAAATTTAATTTTATTCATAACTCTGCTGATGATAAGAATCTTTATATCGTCAAAGAAGAGGAAATGTGAAACGAAAACAATAGTATTTCAAAAAGATTAAAATGAAAGTAGGAGTTAATATGTCAGGTTTAATTTGCTTACATGTCAAGGGTGACGAATATGCGGCCATGTACTTTAAGAAAAGATACGAGGAACAAGAATTTTATGAACGAATGAAAAAAGATGGTGTTGAATCCGAACAATTGACTGTTGATGGATTATATGTAGAAGTAGCAATTAAACGATTTGGAGCAGTAGACGATAAGTTTTTAGATTTTGTTACCGATACATTTATTGACTATGACAACGCTAAAACAGAAGATTTCTTTATTGTATACGATAAATAATTTGTTTTACATATAAGGATTATAGGTTTGATGAGAAGGTGTTAATTAAATGCAAGTTATTGTAAATGTAATAAAAGGTCTTGGGATTCTGCTCTATTTATTAGTTGCATTTATTCTTGGATATGCGTGGGAGTTTGTATCTACTACAGTTGTAATGATTGTAAAGTTTCCGTGGAGGTGTTCATGTAAGAAACAAGGGCATGAATGGGTTTGTCATGGTACGGGTGGTTGGGGTCTTGGTCCATTATATCCTTTTACTTGCGAAAAATGTGGGAAGCGTAGCAGAGGAGATATGAAGGATTTTGACAACCAACCTTTTACTGCGAAACTAAAAATTTAGGAGTGAGAAAATGTTAGTCTATGATTTTACAAATAAAGAAAATGAAGTAATGTTAGAAGCAAAAAGAAATACAGTTATGATTATGGCACGAGTACCAAAAGTGATTGTGTTTGAAACTGGTGATGAATTAAGCACGATGGCTAATGTGTTAGAACACCTTTCAGAATTGGCTGATGACCGTGAAGACGGGGATGGTGAGATGGCTCTTGGTATGTTTGACGAATTCCAAAAAGAAAGCTATATGAAGGATGAAGACGAGTATTCCTCACGCAATTTAAAGATTTTTACTTGTAAAAATAATGCTCTCCTATATGATGATAAAGTTTCAATCTTTTTTGGTGTATTGAATAGTGGAGATTGTTTCATTGAGCCTGAGGATATCCAAGTAATTGTTAGATATTTTAAGGAGTTTACGGAAAGTGATATGTGTAAAGACACAACAAAAGAAATGTTATTACAAATTGTTCAAGTGTTAGAAGAAGACTTGCAAGCGTTAAAGGGAAATAAACCTTATTTCAAAGTTGAAGTTGATGGAAATTAATTCATTTCGAGAATCGTTTCTGACGATTCTTTTTTCTTGGATGCAGAATGAAATAATCTTAAATATCTATAATGTATAGATAACTATAAATAGGCATTTGATAAAATTTATTAAAAAGGTAGGTATTTTAAAATGAGTTTTAAAAGTATGATTAACAAATGGAAACAAGATGTAATGAAGGAAATTTATAAGAAACCACATTTGATGGACAAAATTGGTTTGTATGATAAAGTTGAAATTCATGTAGATGGTTCGTTAATTATTAAATCTCAAAATGAACATATCTCAAATGAAACGATTACTGATGTTGTAACACCGTTTAGAGATTGGAAAAAAAGAAGAACTGCTTAAATGCGGTTCTTTTTTTATGTTCCATAGAATATGTGAAGCCAATGATATCTATTATATAGAGATAAATATAAACAGGTATTTTATAAAATTGATTAAAAAGGTGGAGTTAAGATGTTAGAACTTACTGAACAGGAATTACAAACTGTAGCAAATGAATTTAAAAGGACTGTAGAAAGCTTGAAAGAGGATATTAAAAAGGGAGATATTCAGATTTTCCCTTCATATGAAGCGTTTTTCTATTGGTTACACGATGATTTAAAACTACAACAGTGTCTTAAAATGTTATTTGAGAAAAAGACATTAGTAGATGAAGCAGAATATCTTATTTTAGAAACTGGTACAACGGTTTATGTGCGTTAAATTATAGTTCAGATATAAACAGGTATTTTACAAAAATTATTAAAAGGTGGAATTGTAATGACACAAGTAAATGAAAATAAATCAATTAAATTCGGTTTAAATCCTAAAGGAAACTATAATCAGACATTGAATGATTCGATTATAGAACCAGGATTTTTAGTGGGATGTATTAATTCAATAAAGGTACCTGGAGCAATTAAAACTCGATTCTTTTATCTTTCTATGGAAACAAAAGAAGTGAGAGATGTGACTCGTGAATTATCTTATGCTATTGATAAATTTAATGAAGAAGCTAAAAAAGATATAGAACCAGGGGAGTATGCAATGTTAATCCCATTTAATTATGTAAATGGATTAGTGGAATACTCTCATGGATGTGGTCTATCACATTATTTACAAGAAAGTGTATTTGAAAGATTAGCAGAAGTAGGTAAAGATATTTTAACCTTTCCGTTAATGGGTTGTACATTGTCTATGTACACACCTGCTGATGTTAAGAATATTTTAGGATGTGTCGGTAGTTTTGATTTAAAAATTACAGATGCATTAAGAGAACAATTTTTATATTTCTAATATATATAGACAGATGAAAGAACGTTGCCTATAAGGTACGTTCTTTTTTATTTTTTATATTTATAATGAATACACCTATTTTCTATAATATAAAGATAACTATAAACAGGTATTTTAAAAAATTCACTAAAAAGGAAGGGACTGTTTAAAAATGTTGAGTGTACAAGAATATCAATCTGTAATGCGAGGAAGTAACTATAAGGAGCATTTAGATTCTGCGGATAGTTTTTGGTTTGGGAAGCCAGATAAGGTAGATGAGACGGATTTTTTTGGTTCTCACAAATGGGTTTTTCGGTATTATGAAAGAAATGTAGGAGTAATGCATAAAACTGATGAGTTTTTTAAACCATCTGAATGTGAACCAGGGAAATTTCTACACGATTTATTAACAGAAAATGAACAGTATTATATTTATAAACGATTTGAAAATGGAATTTTGAGAATAACAAAGGAAAAATATTTGTCTTAAATGGAGGTACTAACATGTTTCAAGTCTATACATATATAAATGGAATTAAGTATTATACAAATTACGATACGGAAAAAGAATGTGATGATTATGCAAAAGCAGAAAAATGGGACGTTTATTGGGTTACAAAATTATAAACAATTATTTTAGTAAACAAGAATTATATTTCTTTGTAAGTCTATTATAAATAAATTTATATAAATAGATATTTATTAAAAATTATTTAAAAAGGTGAGGAACTAAAATGAGTAAAAATCAAATTTCAACTTCAAAAGAGAATGTATATAGTGAAAAACTATTAGATGAATTATACGAATTAACAAAAATTGAATTTAATGATGAAAGAAAACTTACTGAAATTGAAGCGAAGCAATATATGGAAATTGTGGAATGCTGCCAGGAAAACAATATAGAAATTCCTTTTGGAATACAATATTAAAATTCAGAAAAAGCAAGGAGTAATTTAATCCTTGCTTTTTATTATTTCATTGAGTAAAAATCAAATCATTACCATTTCTTAAGATAAAAAACCGCCCACAATGCCGGCAAGCGTTCGAAGGGCGATTCTAAGAAAAAATAAACTTTTTTAGCAACCATCCACCTTGCGGTAACAGTTACATAAGGCGAGATGTTGGAGCACTTCACCTTGTATAAATATTATAACATAATTGATATACTTTGTTACCTAAAATTCATTCAATAGTTGAATCGCTTCTTCTCGTTTTATTTCATTTAATCCATCTTCATAAGGGCTTGTCAGAATAAGTCTATCTGATAAGTGTAGCATGTCATCGCCATCATCTATAATTATAAATCTATCAATAGGTCTCTTAAACCCATTCATAAATGCTTGTATTTCAGCTCCTCTTGGTTCGCCTCTTAATTCAGGTGTTCTGCCTATAATATATTTTTGTAAACCGTAATGAGAGAAAATAGCCTTCTTGAGTGTTTTTACCGAGCCGAGTTTTCTCCAAGTAGAAGATACTACTATTTTCGCATCACACTTTTCAAGTATTTCTTTTAGATTTGCTAATGCTTTTGGACAAAATGCCTGTAGCATATGCTGTTTGCTTCTCACAAAATAATTTGAATGATTCATAACACCATCAATATCTAAGAAAATAAGATTCATGTATATCACCTATTATTAATAATTTTAGTTAGTAGATTTAGATTCTCTTGAAATTTCCATGATAAATGCAAAATCATTTACAAATGACATTAAGTTAGCTTTTGCCCTATTTGATTTAACTTCCTGTATAGGGGAGTTATAAACCATATCCTGCTTTCTAATGTTTGCATCTGTAAAGTAAACTGGCTCACACATGAGAACCTGACAAATATAGTCCATATCTACTTCATGTACTTGTTTCATTGACAGTGAATTATTCAATAATCCATTTATAACATGAACATCCACCGTAGATGCTTCAGATAAATGATTCATGTCATACCCAAGAGAAGACATGCGTTGTTTCAGTATAGCTCCGATAAACATATTCATCACAACCTTTTACCAAAAGATAATTTCGAATCCATGATTTGCGGGACAATTCTTTGCCCATTGAATGATTTCTTTAAACATTTGTTCAGGCGTTGTAGCTTTTGAAAATTCTTTCTTTCCATCACGGAAGATTTTATTTACTTTGGTAGGATAATGATATTTAAAACGTACCATTACATAAATTTCATCATCTACTCCATCATCTACATTTGCATCTAAGAATCCCATAAATAATAACTCTTCTTTTAAATCCATGTTGTATCGTATCCTTTCAGCATTCATTTGCTAAATGCTTTAATTTTTTGGCGTACTTTTCTAAGCTGATTTTTTCCTCAGTCAAAACTCGAATTGTTTCTCTGTGTCTTGCAATCTGGAATTCGTTAGCAAAAAAATCTTTTTCTTCTTCCTGTTTTAATAATCTTTGTTCCGCTTTAATCTTCTTTTTCAAGTGTTTTACACAATCTTTGACACCATCGCTCTTTGCTAATAAACGTTCTTTTTCAGTCATAATATGATTCATCCTTATGTCAAATTTCAATTTCTTCTAATTTAAAATATCTTCCTAAGTGTTCGAATATAGGAGTAATTTGTAGCTCACCCAATGTAGTGTTTTTCTCTGTATCAACGACAGCATACTCATTACCATAAATAAGAGATGCCTTAACGATATAACCATTAAACAAATAGGAGTCCTTTAAAAGTGCATCTAAAACCTCTTGTTCGTCATCTTTCGAAACAAATGGAATGACTTCTGTATCTTCTCCAGGATGGAAGAGCAAATAGTTATTTCTCTTGATTTCAACTAAGTGTTTCATTTCCATTTATTACTCACTCATTTCTGATTTTATGTATTTTTAACCTTGGCAACTTTCCAATAGCCATCATTATAATGGGGAGGTAACGTTCTTTCTTCTGATTCTGAAAGCCATTTCCATTTATCCTCAAATACAAGTGTTCCATCTTCTAAGATATTCAATAGTTTTATCTTACTAATTTCACCAACAAAGGAGCGGTCACCAGTGACACTGGCTTTCGTTCGATAGATATATTGACCAATGCATGTATGTAAATCAATCCTATTGTTATCTCGTCTTTTTTGACGACAGTAATAACATCTTTTTGGTAGTGCTAAATCCCTATCTGAATAAAAACGCTTGTCATGTTCTGATAGTGAAAAAGGTTCTTGGCAATCCTTACACTTTTGTTCCATGTTGGTTCCTCCGTTATCTAAAAAATCCCCTGATAGATTAGTGTTAATAGGTAATTAGTTTGTGAGTATGTCTTGTTTTTTCACACCAATTGCATCAAGAATAAGTTTTTGTTGATAGTCTGGAATATTGTCGAAACTGCCATTGTGTTGTAGTAATGCTCTTACCTTGAAGTTCTTAAGTGCTAACTCATCAACTTTTTTTAATAATTCGTCTTTTGTTAATTGCATAGTGTTCATTCCTTTCAATGGTCACAATTTAATCATCTTTAGATGGAGAAATTTCTTTATTAATCCCTAAAAACATATCAAATTCATCCTGCATTTCTTTTGTGGGAGGGGGGAAACGAATTGTTCCTCTATAATTACCCTTAGAGGTAGGAAGTAGTGATAAAAGAAGTGCTATAGATAAAGCCCCCACCACAAATAGGTGGGGATTTTCAATCATTTTATGGATGAGTGCAAGCATGTTATATGCAACTCCTTATATAGTAGTTAGCCTACGCTACAATCGAATCGTAGTGCTTTGATTTTTTAATTAAATTTTTCGCAACATCCATATAAATATCTAAATTAATTTCCACTGTATCTCCGAAAGTTTGGATAAAGACATATCGAAGAACAACAGCAAAGTCTGATAGAGTTTGGATAGAATGTTCTTTAAAAGCATCGAAAATGGTTTCAGTTATTGACCATAATTCGTGGTAATGACTATTTTCAATTCTCTCTTTTTCACTTATATTACGGCAAGACGGAATCAAAATTTTAGAATCATAGTATTCACTCAATAAAGATTGAAGTTGTTCTTTTGGAAGATTCAGCTCAACTTTTCTTGAAATCATTTCAAATTCACTGAAGACATGTTGGTCAATATAATCTCTATCTTTAGAGAACTGAGGTGTGTTAAAGTCTACATCCCATTTTGTTCTTGTAGCAGTACCTTTTAAATAGGATTGTTTCGTAATACATACACCTCGTTTTTGCCAAATAGGGAGGTTGTTCCAGTTAATGTTCTTCTCTGTAAATAGTTTTTCTTGTAACTGAGAACCGTTATATCCTTGTAATTCTTTGTGTTTAAAGTTTGCTTGAGCAACCATCGCAATACTGTTTTTCGTAGCGTCTTGTTGTCTCCATAAGAAATAGTTCGTCACTTCTTCTTTCGGTAATACAAATGCTCTACTGTCAAAAAATGCAAGTGTTCCTGTAATAGGGAACATAATCTCATTGAATTTTGCAGTGGCCATAGAAGCAGATACAGAAACCATTTTTTGCAAGTCATTACCGAACCATGATTGAGTCGTTACTTTTTCATAGTTTGTTAATAATAATGAAATTTCATCGCTTTGGTGGTAAACCATTTTGCAACCCATAATGTTTTGAGCAAGATATTTCGCTGTTTCCCAGAATGCTTTTGCGAGTACCTCGTCAAACGGTTTTTTCATATTTTTTGTATATGTGTGAAAGTGTGTACCGTCAATACGAATAATTACGGGGCTTCTTTTTGTTAATTTTGTTTTATTTTCGTACTCTTTCATTCGAGCACCTAATTTGTTTGAACTCATAATTACATCTCCTAAAAATTTAAATTTATATGTCTTTTCATTTACTTTTTTCTTTAAAATCTATAATCAATATTACATTTGTTATTAACTAAAGTCAATGATATACTATGAAATAGTAAAAAATAATTTACGAGGTGTGACAATGGAAATACAAGAAATTTTAAAATTAAAAGAAGCATATGACGAAGCGATGAAGAAAGGGGAAAAAGAAGTTGCTCAAACGACTGCAATAATGCTTGTTGAAAAGGGAGTACCAGATTTATTGAAGATGTTAGAAAACGAGAAGTTTGCAGTGAAGCGAACAAAGAGTGTTTTGAAGCGTAAAAAAAGTGAGGTGGCGTTATTTGAGCATTTATTTTTAGAAGAACAACAAAAAGTTAGTGATTTAAAAGGGGAACCTGCATTGGTTGGAAATAAAAGAAGAATATATGGAGAATATTTTGATTTAGATGAGCTCTTGTTTGAAGGTAAGAACATTCAAATTATCACAGCATCACTGTGGAATCAAAGAGTGGAAAGAATAGAAGATATGTGGAAGGGAATTTATGCAAAATGGAAAGATTCCAGTGTTGAGTCCTCTGAATTCTTAGCACAACTTGAAGGTTATGAACACAACGATTGGATTTTATTTACGTACAAAGGACAGAGAACAGCAAATGATACACATTTTAAATTTAATGGAAAAATAACTGTAAAGCCTTATGAGATAAAAGAAGGAGAGTTGAATTTTAGATACTATTTTTATACTTATATAGAGTTCAAAAAAGAGGGAGAAGATGTGATTCGCTATAAAGAAATAGATGGCGTAGCAGTAGAAGATAAAGAAGAATTATTGGAAGGGTTAAAACGTCATTTAAATGAACAAGAAAAAGCTCAATGATTACAAGTCATTGAGCTTTTCTATTTGTTATCTATTATTGAATGAAACCATGAGCTTTTGCTTCTTTAATCCAAAGAGGGAACTCATTCATAAGCGTTTCATATAGTTTTTCTTGAGACATGCTATTAATTTCTTCTTTGGTAAATCGAACAAAATTAGCGTTGTCAATTACACGACCACTCATATTATCTAATTTTTCAAGGAATGAAAAGTTTCCTTTTTGACCAATTCCAACAAATTGCCAGAAGATAGGTTGGTCAGAAGACTCACGGATAATACGTTCTGCTTCTGGCTTATCGAAATTATCACCATCTGTAATGAACACTACAAAAGTTGGGTGCTTTACAGGTCCCTGTTCTTTGTCGACTTTTACAACTTCTGTTTTTCCTAACAATTTTGATAAAAATCCGCTTTTAGGTTGTTCGATAGTTTTTGTTGTAGTTTTTGTTCCGTACTCGTTTACAATTTCGTTCATAACACCTGCATAAGCAGTATAAGGCTCTAAATCGAACTTCTTCAGAAAAACATTTTGAATGTAATTACGGTAGTTTGCTCGACTTACATCACCAATATTTCTGTGGCTTTTACCGAATCCATAAACATCAATAGAATTGTTATCATCAATATTTAAAGCCACAGCTAAGATGGATTCTGTAACGTCCTGTACAGTGTTGTTTTTATATAAATGTGTCATAGAAGTAGAACCATCGAGCACAAAAACAACTTGAGCAACGACCCCTGTAAGGTTTACCTTTTCTAATACAATTTTTGCAATTTCCGTTTTTTTCTCTAATGTAATAGCCATTTTAATATCTCTCCTTAGTTATCTAAACGTTATGTATCTATAAATAATTATAAAACGTTTTATTAACTAAAGTCAATAAAATATTATTGTTTATGTTAAATGTAAATTTCTATACTTGTTATGGGATGAAGTCCATCTATCTATAATATAAGGATTATATAAACAGGTGTATTCAAAATACAAATTAATTTTAGGAGGAAATAATCATGACAACAATTTTATCAACAGGAGATTGCCAAGAAGCATATAACAAGGTTAAGGATGTTTGGCATATCGGTAATGATTTTAAAGCAGAAGATGGATTTGATGTGAGTACAATTCAATGGTCACAATCTGCTTGGGAAGATGAAAAAAGATATTTTATGGATTTCTTACAATCCGAAATTAAGCAGTACGAAAAACGATATAAAACAAACGTTGAACGCATTGCTCTTGTAGGTCGTGTAGGACTTTGGAATGGAAATCCTGTAGGCGGTAGAATGTTATCGTGGGATGAAAATCCATTAGAGTGTATGGGACGAGTAGATGAGGTTGATGTGCGTGTAGAGAAAGATGGTTCACTATTCATCTCAGGTCATCATCATGACGGTTCACACGCTATGCAAATTTATTTCTTGTCTGAAAACAAATTAAACAAACTGGATAGGGAATGGGATGCATGTTGGTTTGATTTTGATGCGAATCATTTTGAACAGATTTATAATGATTTCAAACCTTTGAAATTAACAAAATCAGGTCGAGCATTTTACAATCCGATTATTCATTAAGTTGAAGAGCTTGTATTCGTTATGAATACAAGTTTTTTTATTGTGTTTTTATATGAGTGTGAAATAAATACTTTTAATAATTCATCTACATAATATTTTATTTGTTAAAAATAAAATAAAAAGCAGAGAAAGTTCTCTGCTTTTAAATATTTGTACTGGCAACTATTGCATCTTTGCAAATAATTCTTCTTCAGAAATAATAGGACACTCAAATTTAACAGCATTTTTATACTTAGAGCTGTTCGTTTCTTTTTCAGGCAATTCTCCTGTTACATGATTATACCCACCAAGAACTAAGAAATTTGTCTTTGCAGATACTGAACCTGATACTTTTCCACCACGAGCTTCAATTTCTTTTTTGATATCATTACGAGGTTTAGATAATGAGCCTGTAATGACGAAAATTTTACCCTCAATTTCTTCAGAAGCGATAATTTCTTCTACTTCTTCCATCATTGTAAATCCAATTGAATACAAGAATTCAATAAGCTCAATATTGTGAGATTCTTCAAAGTAACTTACCATACTACTTGCTACTGTCTCACCGATGCCATCAATTTTCATTAATTCTGTTTTTAGCACAACAGGGTCTTTTGAAAGTTCGATTAGATGTCTCATTGTTTTAAATTTCTTTGCAATGTCTTTTCCTGTACTGGAGCCAACGTTAGGAATAGCTAAAGCGTATAAGAATTTAGATAGGGGAACATGTTTGCTTTCCTCAATCCCTGATAACATTTTTTGAATCTTCTTTTCCCCGAATCCACGTAATACAGATAGTTTATCTAAGTTATCTTTTAACGTATAAATATCAGAAATAGAAGAAAGGATACCTTTTTCGTAAAATGTTTCAACTGTTTTTGCCCCTAATCCATCAATATTCATTGCATTTCGAGATACAAAATGTTTTAAAATACGTTCTTGTTGAGCACTACATGTACTGTTAATACAGAAGTAATGAACGTTATCTTCTTCTTTTACTACTTCTCCCTTACATACAGGACAGCAAGTAGGCGGTAAGATTTCTTTTTCTGTTCCATCACGTAGCTCAGTAACAGCCGATACAATTTGTGGAATGACATCATTTGCACGAGCGACGACAATTGTATCTCCAATACGGATATCACGTTCTTTTATGTTGTCGTAATTTGCAAGAGAAGCTTTTTGAATAGTAACACCATCAATCTCAACAGGTTCAAAAATACCATTTGGTGTAATTTGTCCAGATTTACCAACGGTCTCTACGATATTAAGTAGTTTGGTTGTGGCATCAAGACTATCAAATTTAAAAGCAAAGCCCCAACGAGGGAACTTAGATGTATAACCTAAAGATTCTCGAACAGCTAAATTATTAAATTTAAGCACAAGTCCATCAATCATATGAGGAATTGTTGGTCGAACTTCTTTGTTGTATGTTAAGCAATATTGAATCAATTCTTTTATTCCTTCAGGTGTGTTTTTAAACACTTTATATGGAACCACGTTAAACCCTTGTTCTTTTAAAAATTCCAATTGCTCAGTATCCTTTTCAAAGGTAATTCCCTCTGCTTTAACTAAATCAAAAGCAATAATACTTAAGCCACGTTCTTTAGCAATATTCGCATTTAATGTACGTACAGAACCAGAAACTAAGTTGCGAGGGGATTTATATTTACCATCTACATTAATTCGTTCAAACTCAGAGAAAGGAATAACGGATTCAGCACGAACCTCAAGATACCCTTTAAATGAGATTTTCTTAGGAAGGTTAGTAATAGTTCTTACAGTGTGTGTTACATCTTCACCAATATAACCATCGCCTCTTGTTGAAGCTTCATAGTAGATACCGTTGTTGTACTTTAATACAATCGTTAATCCGTCTTCTTTATCTCCCGCAATAATTTCATCATCAGATTTGTTTGCGAATTTCACAATATCTTCTTCTGTATGGCCTTTATCTTGTGACAACATGGGTGTAGAGTGTTTTATTTTTTTCAAACTATCAACTACAACTGAATAAATCCGTTTGGTAGGAGAATTTTCATCAGCAAATTCAGGGTGTTTTTCTTCCAATGAAACCAATTCATAATACATTTGGTCATATTCGCTATCAGTAATAATAGGAGTACCTTCATCATATAGCAAATCATGTTTCATAACTTCTTCACGTAATTGTTTAATTTTTTGTTCAATCATTAGTTTTGCTCCTCTTTTAATATCATTGGTTTTACTTTCCATCGTTTAATCCATTCTTTATCTGCTAAATCTTTAGCTAATTTTCTGCGTTCAGTTAAAGATAACTCTTCATTTTGATAATAACCTTCTCCATATTCATAAAAACGATTTGCTTCAGCAGTACAAGCACTTTTTGCAATTTGAATAGCTTTTTCCTCATCATAATATACCTTAGCAAATGTTTCTTGAGAAGCACCAGACCATGGTTTTCCGTCCTTTAATATGATATGCATTTCTTTATTCATGCTGTCACCACCTTTTATTGTCAATAACTCACTATAACATTTACTATAGTCTATATAAAAGATAAAGTAAATAAAAAATATTTTACTTAATAACGAAGTGGGGAGTGACTAAGATATATGATTTATTTTTATGTATAAATAAAATAATGTATTTCTTCGATTTCTTAAAACATTAATAAAAAGAATGATAACTACACAGTTAGTTTTATGATAAACTTGAGGTAAATATTGAATGGTATGGATTGGGGATGTAATAGATGACGACAGATACATATAAAGGTTTCTTAACAACAGAAATAGAAGGGGAGGATGTACAATTACCTCCTGTTATTTTGAGAAATGATGAGGAAATTATTCGTTTTTGCTATCGAAATAGACAAAAAATGAAAGAAGTCATTGTCCAAGATAAAGATGAATTTTGTTTATTTCATATAAAAAATAACAAAACGATTTTTCCATTAGAAGCTGTTGAACATGAAAAACAATTAGCAAAGCAGTGGGGAGTAGAGGTTGCCGAAATAAATTGGGAGCAGTTACCTCGCATGTAAAGTTATGAACACAACATAGAAAAAGTCGCAGAGAAATTGATATTCTTTGCGACTTTTTTATTAAATGAGATATAAACTTTCTAAACGCTCTTTTAGAGTGGTGTTACGCTCTCTTGACTTGTACGTTTTAATTGCGTGTTTAATCGCTCTTTCTTCACCAATTACCACATTAAATTCTTGAGCTCGTGTAAATCCAGTATAGAACAAGCTATTATCAAGCATTCTGTAGTGAAGCATAGAAATTGGCATGATACAAGCTCTCCATTGTGAACCCTGAGACTTGTGAATAGAGAATGCGTATGCATGGTCTAAATCTTCTTTTTCCTTGTTATCATAGAAGATATAACCATCATCGTATTTTACAATTATACGAATGATTTCCTTCGTTTTTGCAGGAACAGCACCTTTTATAGTCTCCTTATTATCAACTGGTTCTTTGATTTTTCGGATTGCTTCAATTACACCAGTTTCACCGTTTGCAATGCCACCTTTAGCATCTTTATTCGGTGTATATTGGGTAAGAAGAACGTTACTGTCTTCAGTTGAAACGTAACTTTTTTTGTACCAAACTTTTAAGTCGTTATTACGCATGTTAATGACTTTATCGCCTTCTTTAAAGTACAGAGAAAAACGTTCATTATCTACAGTGAATTCTTTATTTAAAGAAGTAACAGTTGATTCAGTTTCGTTAAAAGCTTCTTGCATTAACAAGTTAATCATATATGTTCCTAAAATACCTGTTTTTTGAGGTGATAGAACTTGGATATCATCCAGTGTATAATCAGGGAACGTAAGGACACGTTTAACAGATTCGAGAATGTTCTTCAAAATAACCTTAGGTGAATCACGAAATACAGCATAGGAATCCTTTGTATCCTCGCAAGTTTCAATCATTTCACCATCAATGATTTTTTTTGCGTTTTTTGCAATACCTGATTGCTTTCCTTGACGCTTTACTACATCTAATGTAACAACTGGAAGAACTCCACTTTCAATGATATCTTTTAGAACACTGCCTGGACCAATACTCGGCAACTGTTTAATATCGCCCATCCAGATAACTGTAGCACCACGTTTAATTGCTTGTAGTAAATCCTTAGATAATTCCACATCTAAAAACGAGCTTTCATCTAAAACGATAATGTTCCCTGGTAAAGGATTGGATGCATTGAAGGTAAATCCTTCTCCTCCACGGAATTCTAATCCTCTATGTACAGTAAGACATATTTCATTTGTTGATTTCTTAGCAACTTTAGCGGCCTTTCCAGTTGGAGCCAATAATTGAAGGTAGGGAGTAATGCCATTTGATTTACATACAATATTGAAGATTTTCAATATGATTTTTAAAACGAATGTTTTCCCACAACCTGCGGAACCATTTAGTACATAAAAACCACCACGTCTTTTCGTGAATGTTAAAATGGCTTCTTCTTGTTTTTCTTCTAATTCAATACCTTCAGCAGATAGATACTTGTCTAATTCAGCCTTAATATCTATTTGATTCTTCCATTCTTGCGTATCTGAAAGACGATAAAGCTCTTCTGCCACACGGACTTCAGCACTATGGATGTATTCTAAATACACACGGTCTTGTTCTATGACAATTCTCTCAAAAGTAAGCAAATTCTCAATTTCTTCCTCAATCAGTTCATATGGAATATCAAATAAAGGATATAAACACTTTTCTTTTTCATTTTTATAACGAGCTGATTTCCAACGTTCATAATAAGCGTTTAGTTCATCCCTTGGAATCATAACTTGGATTGTACCAAAGTAATAAGAGATTTTTTCATCTATTGTTTCTTTTAATAAACGTTCGCTTTCTTTAGAAGGAAGTGTAACTCTCAATATCTCTCTTGTTTTTTCAATTAAATCATCTTTATGTAAGAAGCAGTGACCTTCTTTTGTTGCCTCATCAAGTCCATGAATAATCCCTTCTTGAATACGTTCATCACTTAGCATGTCAAAGTGAATATCTTTAGCGATTTTGTCACATTTTTTAAATCCGTATCCTGGAATTTTCCTTGCTAAAAGATAAGGATTTTCTGAAATTAAACGAATGATATCATCTTTATATTCGCTGTATAAGCTTTTTGATTGCTCAAACGACAAACCAATATCTAATAAATAAGACAATGTATACTGTGAATTTGTTAGACTTTCAAGTTGTTTTTTCCAAGCTTCCACACTTTTTTTACCAATCCCTTTAATTCGACTAACAACTTCTTCAGGGTTTTCTATCAACATATCAATAGATTTATCACCGAAAACGCTATAAATATCCTCTGCTCTATTTTTCAGACCTTTTAAAGTTCGTAAGTAACGAACGATGCCTCTTTTCCCAATTGGCTTTATAGGTGAAACCCGATTCATTTTTACTTGTTTTTCACCTTTATAAAATACAATAACTCCATTTACCTGATAGTGAATATTCGGATTAAGTGGCATGATGAATTTTCCGTTCATTTTAAATGACTGACCTTCTTCACTTTGACAAGCATAAACACGATAACCCGATTCTGAATTTTCGTAAATTGTATCAAGTGGAAGGGTGACAATGGTAATTTCATCATCGACTTCGAAATCATCTAAAGCTGACTTTGGTTCACTAAGATAATTTTCTAAATTAAATACAGACAAGTGTTTCACCTCTCCTTTTCTAACTAATTCGTACATATTTCTTTATATTTGTATACATACATTTTAACTTATTTCATTAACTATAGTCAATAAAATAAAATGAACTCATAAAAAATAGAGGGAGTTTTCCCTCTATGCATTTTCTTTCTTATTTCTTTTTGTCTGATTCTCTGTGAGTTTTTTCAATAGAATTTCATGTTCTTTTTCTTCAATAAAAGTAACGATAAAACATTCATCACACAACTCGCTAATATTTTTAACTTCAGAACGATAACGAGTGCCTTGAACGGTAGCTAATCGGTAGTAGTATTTGTTTTTCTGGTCTATATACATCTGGAAGAAGTGGTCATGATTTTTCTGATAGAAGTGACAAACATAAATGAGTAGTTCTTCTAAATGAGAGATGTATTTTTCTTCTTCTGTATTTTCGAATTCGTAAAAATCATATTTTGTTCTTCTCGCCATAATCTCAAATGGCATAGAGTCTTTTATATAAAAAGAAGTGTATTTCAATTTAGATATAGATTTAACAAGAGAAGCAAGGGATAAAAATCCGATTTGTTCATATTCTGCGAATGCTCCATAGTGTTCAGTTTTCTGTAACTCTAAGAATCTATCAAAGTTATGTTGATAACAATTACTTACAAATATTAACCAATTCTCCAACGATTCAATATAGGCAGAAGGAGAGATAGTAAGTTTTTCTGCACCGTAAAACAAACTTTCAAATTCGGATTCAGATACAACAATAATGGAATCAAGAATAATAGATTTTTTTGTATTTGGTTCAATTGCACCCATTGTAAAATATACACCCGTATCGTCTCGTTTTTCTAAATCGTCACACTTCATCCAATCATGATACATAAATGTTTCTATCGCCTTTTTGTTTGTTGCTTTTGTACTTTTAAAGAAATGATATATTGCTGAGATTTGCACTTGAAATCTGTTTTTCATGCGTTAAAACTCCTTTTTTAACGAAAATAACTTCATGAAATATTCTTTAGATAGAACCATAGCTGAAACAGGGATGATTCGATTATCCTTATCGACTGCTTGTACTAAATAAGTAGTCGTGTCGTTAGGATAGGGAATAGGCATTGCTGTAAGATACCAAGTGTTTTGTTTTCTATTTAACATAAATGACTCTGCTAATTCTAATAGCTCTTTTTCCTCTAAAGTATCTACAAATGTTTTAGCTAAATACAATGGTGTATGGAGCGCTTGCACTCTATCAAATTCTAATTCTGTCATTTTTGAGACTCCTTTTTATCAACGCCTTCTAAAGCACCTGTAGAAAATAGGTTGAACCACATTTTAATATTCATTCTTCTTGTTAATGCTTTTTCTACAGACACTTTATCTCTAACTAAAGCTAAAGCTTCTCCATAAAAATAGGAGCAATTATTAATTTGGTTATATCTTTTACAAGCATCTAATTTATTTTCTGCTTTAATAATTTGAAAATCATTATATGAGATATCAGGCTGACCCATATCTCCACCTACACGCAATGCAACTAAATAATTCTTCATTTTCTTATCTCCATTTCGTTATTTGTATTTTTAGTTTCTAATTGAATATCAAAGGTCTTCATAAGTTGTTTCTTTGTGAAAATAATAGCTTCTAAACCACTGGCACCTTCATCTGTACCATTAGTTATTAGTGGTGATACAACAAAATGAATTTCGTCATTGGAGTATAGAATAGGCATGGAAGTAGCGACCCAATTTCGATTAGCATTTAAGAATAATTTATTTTCTGAAAAGCTTGCTCCTTCTGATGTTTTCAATTCTTTTTTCGCCTGTTCATTTACTTTTAACTTTGTTTCCCACATTCTAAAATCACGATATTCTTGCTCAGTCATTTTTTCACGTCCTTAATTATGTGTTTTATAAATAAATCATAACATTTTATTTACTATAGTCAATAAAATATGTTATAATGCAAATGAAATATAGTGAAAGGGATGAATCGGAATGACATATAAAGAGCTTGGAACGAACAAAAGGCATAGCTTATAAATAGCATGAATTATTTAAAGGAACGAATAGCAAACACAAGTGGTAAAGAGAAAAAGAGACTGCAAGCGAAATTAGATGGAATGAATGTAGCTTATCAGCACATGGTTGAATCAGATAAGATGTATCAATTTGAGAGCGAATGAGAGAAGAGATGGGTTTATCAAAAGAAGGGAAGTGTGAATGAAGTGTTAGAACCTATTACGGAACAAAAGGAAATTTTTAAAGTTGAACTATGGTTATTGCAACTCAAGACGTGGTTAGAGTGCGAGGCTGAAATTCAGCCACCAGATGTTACTGGTGTATATTTGAAGCAAGCAAAAGAAATACAAGACTTCTTAGATAGTCGAGAATAATAAAATAAGAAACTTGATATAAATAAAAAACGCAGGGATAAGTCTCTGCGTTTTTTTTGTCATGATTTAGGGCTTAAAAGAAGTGTTTTGTTGAACTATGAATTCTTAATTGCATGGCGTAGATAATCGCAAACACCTTCTCGAACTTCTCCTACAACTATAGGCTTCGGGGGATTGTTAGCAATAGATTCTTTAATCATTCGTTGAATCTCTTTAATGGAAACATTCATTGTAAATACACGCTTTTTTTCTTTTTAACATGCTTATTGAATTGATTTATCATATAGTCGAACAAATCATTTATGTCTTCGTCCATATAACGCCAATCTCGTTGATTATTAGGGTCTTCTTTCTTCCAATAAGCATTAACCCATTCTGATATATTTTCCTTCTCAATAACTTGATAAAAGCCATTGGTTAATGGAACAAGCAAGAATATATGTGTATGACCTCCGCACATCAAATAATTATCAACAAAGAAGTATAGATTTGAAATCATTTCTTCTTTTTTAGATGTATAGGTAGCAGAATATGTTTCTTCTGGGTCTAATTTCATATGTTGAGAGAAAGTTGATAATTCGTCTTCTATTAAAACACTACCTTTATGATGAATATCTGTTTGAGAAAACGAAATGATAGGACTTCTTTTACTCATTCTTTTTAGGTGTTTTTTATATCTGCTTTTCATAAAAGGTCTCCTTCGGTAAGTTAATATTTATTTTTGTTTTATAATAGCATTTGTTATCAATAGATGAGATAATTCTAAGTCAAAGGCATCGCTTTTCATCCAATTTAAGTTATTGTAATAACTTAATAAATCGTGTAACTCATATTTTTCACAAGTTTTTTTTACAGCTTCCCACCAACCAATCGTGCATTCAAGATGAATATATGTGTTCTCATAGGTAAGTAGAGACTCAGTGTTATTTATTTTAAAAGTAGTGTCTATATTTTTCTTGAAATCTTTTAAAAAATCTACGGTAATTTGTTTTTGATATTTTTTAGGGATATTACTATCGTTTTTCTTTGTCATGTTTTTGAAAAGAATCATATAATCACCTCCATATGATTTTATATGCAAACAAATCGGCACCTTTTTATTTCAAACAAAAAACAGGCAGATGCCTGTTTCAAACGCTAAACTAAGGGCGAGACAGTATCCCACCTGTACAAATCGGGCGAACCGATTTTTTCCTTATGCTCCATGAAGGGTTCGAACCTTCGACAATCCGTTTAGGAAACGGATACTCTATCCTCTGAGTTAATGAAGCGTATATATAAGATTGATATTTTATAAACCTATAATTCAGTCTGTGTCTTACACAGTCCCTTATTCCGCATCGGAATCTATTTGGGTCCCTGTAACAGGTCTGAAAGAAACTTAAAATATCACAAAAGGAGGAAGTTGTACTTACCAAACATTGCTTCTCTTATACTTTCCTTTTGAAGTTTTTTATTTGCTTTTATCATGTAATTGGGTAAGTCCAATCAATTTACATGACTACTGTAAAAAGGGAATACGCCCCGTACAGGACTCGAACCTGTAGCCTACGCATTAGAAGTGCGTTGCTCTATCCTATTGAGCTAACGAGGCAAAATATGAAATAAGGAGCAGAAGGGATTCGAACCCTCGCATGATGTAAACATCACCTATCTGATTAGCAATCAGACCTCTTTACCAGTTTGAGTACCGCTCCATAATAGAAACTCCCTCGACAGGATTCGAACCTGCAACCTATTGGTTAACAGCCAACCGCTCTACCATTGAGCTACGAGAGAATAATTTAAATAATTTCAACAACTGCTAAAACAAATAGTAGAGCAACTAAAACAAAGGGGTCATTCATTAGATAAGCTAATGTAGAAATTGAAATAACGCCTACACAAGCAGTCAGAGCCTTCGCCCAATAACGCCCATTATTGTTTTTCTTTAAATCCATAAGTAATCACCGACTTTATAAAAATGAATTGGAGCGGATTAACGGAATCGAACCGTTCCTTCTATCGGCATATATGTACACTCGTCCAATAGCTGTTCTGCCTTATACTATTCCGCATAGGAAAGCTTTATCTATATAGATAAAGCGAATTATTCAGCGTGAGCATATTTGAAGTATACATTTAATACTTCGGAATGCTTATGTAACTCTAATTTACGAAGGTCTTGTGGATGTCGATTAATGCCTTTTTCTTTTAAGGCTTTAATGCATTGACCCTTTGTAGTTGGATACGTTGCTCCCATGGTAAACACCACCTTTTTGTTAATTAAAATCGTAAATGTAATACTTTCAAACCTGTAAATCAACAGCCCCAAACTGTCGAAACAGTAAAACCAGTCAATAATACTATCCAAAAGTAATATTCCATGAATAAACAAAAGCGATTATTTCTACAAAATATAGTGGGAATCGCCCAAAACCTCAAAGTGGTTTGAGTTGGAATCGAACCAACCTCCTCAGTGCTTCAAACTGATGCTAATCCATCTCAGCTATCAAACCATATAAAATGCTGAAGGGAGGAATCGAGCCTCCTACAAATTTGCATGTCTTTTATAACAATGGCAAAGATGTAATCCAATCAACAGCAATTGTTGTGACTGTTGGTGGGGTGGTAATCCCGCATCTCTTAGCAATTAAGCTTTTTTTAAGACTCGAACTGTTCAATACATATTCAAGCGTGTAGCTACCTGTTCTACCTCAACAGTCTTAGATTTCTTATAAAACTCCCAACTTAGAAATCTTTCGTTATAAGAAGAAGTTCTACCTACTCAAGAGAGCTTCTTCAAGTATGCTATTATAACTACAAGTTTTTTCTACTGATAGCGGTAGGTTAGCACATGTATCAGCAGTATTGAAGAAAGTTCAAGCTTTGAAACTAATTAAATAGATGATTTTTCAGGTTCTCGCCATGACTCGAAAGACTTTAATAATGAACGTGTATTTTCCACAACAAAATCAAAATCTTCTTTAGTTAAAATGTTTTTTAATTCTTCAATAGAATTTGCTAATATTACAACTTTTACGTTTGATGAACGACCAAAAGCTAAAAAGTTCTTGGTAACCGATAAAACCAATTCTTTATTCAGTTCTTTTACAGGAACAATGAAAACTGATTCATCTTCTTTAAATCCAAACGTGTTACTTGCAACAACATGAGGTGTCATAAAAACAACTCCTTCATCATTATTAATTACAAAAGTAAAATTCACTTATTAAAAACGGTAAGTAGAAGTCTTGAACTTCTCCAAAAGGATAAATAGACACGCAAGCGTTGGTCTTATTTATAATTCCTTCTTGCACTCCATACGTGCACAAACCGATAATAAAATTGGCAACGCATAGGGGATTCGAACCCCTGAATGCTCGATAGAAAGTCGAGTGTGTTAGCCAGTTTCACCAATGCGTCATATGGCTAAAAGGTTCATTTGGTTTTTTAATCGAACACCTTTTGAAGATAAAACTCTCACTGGAATATTTGGATTAGGGCATTATCCGTGCCTTCCGATAGAAAGAAACTCTTTAAGTTCTAATGCCAACTGTAGGGATCGAACCCACGACCTATTGATTACAAGTCAATCGCTCTACCTGTTGAGCTAAGTTGGCGAATAAAGTGCCATCGAAGATTCGAACTCCGACCTCACGACTGTTTTATGCTCAAAGAGTCATATGCAGAATTACGTGGCTCTACCAATTAAGCTAATGGCACATATGGGGGCAGGAGAGGGATTTGAACCCCCGAACTCCGAAGAGAACGGATTTACAGTCCGTTGCGTTTAACCACTTTGCTATCCTGCCATAAATTAAACATCAATTTATAATGTTTTATTAATATTAAGAAGAGGTTAGGGACATAATCCACGAATAGTATGGTTGTAACCTAAAGTGCTACTATTCTTTACCTCTTCTTAATGAATACCGACTAATGGATTCGAACCATTGACCTACGCCTTATCAAGACGGTGCTCTACCACTGAGCTAAATCGGTGTAATAAATATCATAGGAGGGTCGGCATATCCCTCATCTCTGGTGACTTAGTTATTACTAAGCGTGTAGAGAACCTTGTCTACCTCTATGAAATTTATAAGTTAACGCTAAAGAACGGTGACGGATTCGAACCGTCCATTACGGTTTTGCAGACCGCACTCCCGTACCATCAAGATTACCGTCCATGATAGGGAGAAAGAATGATTTTATCATTCAAAACTCCGAAAATGTGCAATTCGCACTGGCTCAAAAGGCCTAAGAAAAAATGCCTGGTCTCTAAACCTCTAAACTTGACCTGGTTGTGTAGAATTGCTTGTGAGAACAATTCAAGTTTTTAAAAACGGTAAGGACTCACTCACATTAAAATTGTCCTTAAAAGGAATTTCTATAGGTCACATTTACGGTAGTGAAACACCACTTTTTAGAGCTTACAAACCACTCGGACTACTTGGTCTCTAACTTCAGCTCTGGAGGACTCCGTGGTAGACTTGCCATGTGCCATAAACAAGTCATTTTCGTCTAACCTATCCTCAGTTGCTCCCCTTCTTTGCACCCCAAGATAGGCACATTAATCAATTTAAGAGGCAGGGAGTGGTGTTTAATTTTGTAAGAACATATCCTTTCGAACAAAAGGCGCCCATATATTAATACGTAACCCTTTGCTAACTGGTCTGCAATATTTGCTGATTTGGATACTTCTTATAAAGCGACCAACGGGATTCGAACCCGTGACAACAGATTGGAAGTCTGTTATGTTACCACTACACCATGACCGCATGTGGTTACTGAGGTGAGTATCGAACTCACTCCCGTCAAAGTTAATAACTTTTAAGGTCCCATATGCTCAGTAATATTAAGTTTGAAAAGCCGAATGCAGGAATCGAACCTGCGTCCAATAGTCATGTTAATGAGTACTCCTAATCGCTTTACCACTAAGCTAAATCGGCATGATAAGAAGGTGGTAGGGAATTGACCCTACGGTGTCTGTTTTACAGGCAGTCTCCAATTTCCAGTTCACCTTATAAGCTTCCATTTATTTAACGTGTTAGGATTCACCGCATTTCGCTAAGATGTTTTTCACCTTAGACCGTCTGCTTGACTAAATAGATAACCTACTAAATCATGAAAATAATTGAGAGTCATCTTATGCCATTTTTTATGGCTCTAAAACTAAGCGAGAATAACGGGACTTGAACCCGTGCTACCTGGTAGACAGCCAGGCGTGTTTACCGCTACACTATATCCCCATATAAGCTCCCTATTTGACGTGTTAGGGTTCACGGGTACATACCAGTTCATTTTTTCTAAGATGTTTCACCTTAGACCGCCTGATTACTCAGCGTAGACTTTATCCTAAAAAGGAAACACGCCCAAGTGGAACATCGCATACAGGATTCGAACCTGCGAATGCTCGGTAGAAAGCCGAGTGTGTTAGCCAATTTCACCAATGCGACATGGTACAAGGGTTATTTTCGTTTTTTTTAGGTCGGACACCCAAGCAACATAAAACTTTCTATAATTAGTGACACTTACAAGTTATTACACTTCATATGTGCTTAATTAGAAAGAAACGTATTAAGTCCTAAACGAGGATAACGGGATTTGAACCCGTGCTACTTGGTAGACAGCCAAGTGTGTTAAACCGCTACACTATATCCCCATGAATGGTAGGGTATAGGGGACTTGAACCCCTGAATCTCCGATAGAAAGTCGGATGTGTTAACCATCTTCACCAATACCCCATAAGCAGTGAGGGAGCTACCCTCACACCCTAATATCGCACAAAAGATAGCGAATCCTTTGCCGTATTGTGGCGAGACTTAGGAATCTAACCCAAGTTCGATTCAGAAACCGAAAAAACAATTCTCGCATGTTATAAAGCGGAAGGAGAGGGACTTGAACCCCCACAACGCTCCTCACGTCCACGCCTGTTTTCAAGACAGGTCTCTTACCAATTAGAGTATCCTTCCGTAATAATCCGAGTAGAAGAGTTTGAATCTACGAATGCTCACTTCTTAAGAGAGTGGTGAATCAAGCTCTTGTCTACTCAGATAAATAATAGCTTCTGGAGAAGGCTTCGAACCTCCAATGTCAATACTGACGCCTGTGTCAAAGACAGGTGACTTTACCAATTTGTCCATCCAGAAATAATATGGCGGTGCATACGGGACTTGAACCCGTGACCTCTTGCGTGACAGGCAAGCGAGCACTCCAACTGCTCCAATGCACCATTTGGTTGAACTACCTGGTTTCGAACCAGGGGTGCAGAGTCCAAAGCTCTGTGCCTTACCGACTTGGCTATAGTTCAATAATAAGGAGAGTGAGTTGAGTTAAGTTAACGGGCTATCAACTCGACCCCAAAGTTTACCCGACCTATTAACAAATATATCTCTCCATTCTTTGTTAATGGTCAACTTGTCATAGGCTGTAATGATGGGACTTGAACCCATAGTAGTGTTTAGTCTTAGTTAACGTCCACTCGTCAGCTTTGGGTTTCAACTAATTTTCCCTAATCTAACTGCGTCTGCCAATTCCGCCACGATTACCATATATGGCTCACCAGGTAGGACTTGAACCTACGACCTTTCGCTTAACAGGCGACTGCTCTAACCAACTGAGCTACAGGTGAATAATAAGATGGTTCAGGGTGGACTCGAACCACCGACCTAACGCCTATGAAACGCTCTCTCTACCAACTGAGATACTGAACCACAATAGAGAAAGTATAAATTTCTCTATTAAAAAGGAGAGACAGAACAAGTTTAGTTTACACGCTACTAATCGCAGGTAAATAGCGTGTAGATATCGTTCTGAATCTTTAACAACTTATATTAGTATATTAACATTTTTATTAACTATAGTCAATAAAAAATATTAAAAAGTTTGTTCTACTAATCTTTATTGTTAGAAAGTGGACCTGATAGGATTTGAACCTACGACTGTCATCTTGCAAGGATGGTGTTCTCCCAATTGAACTACAGACCCATAATGTAGAAACATATACTCGTCACAGTTTACGTCTTTTGCTATCGGGTTTTGAGGTTTTCCCTTAACCTTCGTTCATCGTGTGACCCCATGAGACACGACTTATGGCGATAGCGACCATATTTAGAGGCAGTCATCAATATAAGGATACAAGTCCTTAACAATGCAGTTTGTTATCGGGATAACCCGCCCTCGATAATTGGATGATACTTTTCGGAAGATAGGACTCGAACCTACAACCCTGCCTACCTCGTTTCCTTCATGGGTCTTTCACCAAACGGTTGGCTCCTCTACCAATTGAGATACTTCCGCATAAAAGGGTGAATGACAGGATTTGAACCTGCAAGGGATTTCTCCCACCTAATCCACAGTTAGGCGTGTCTACCAATTCCACCACAAACACCATAAATAATTGAGACTAAATGTACTCACACAGACTGCCCCACGCTATAGAAAAATATGATTCTTCTAATTTCAGGATTCGAACCCCACATCCATGGACTAAATTATTGCAAGTAGAACCAACTCTTTTAGGTAAAACCTTTTCTCTCGAATCGAACGAGCACTCACGCATTAGCCTGTGTCAATACACTTAATTTTTTTTAGGACGCTTGGATGGAATCGAACCACCGACTTATCTACACAATTGGGTGTAGCTTCTACCACTGAAGTTACAAGCGTCATGAATATCAGGATAGCAGGACTCGAACCTACATGAACCACATCCCAAATGTGGTGGGTGACCAAATTACCCTATATCCTGTTAATAAAAAGAGCTATATCGGAATCGAACCGATGTTTCCTGCTTGGAAGGCAGGGGTGATAACCGCTACACTAATAGCCCGTAATGTAAATAAATAATATTCTTTTTGATAGAAATATATTCAATAATGATTGTTCTACCAGTTTTCTATAAATTTGTTTAAGATTGCATGATTCTTTTAAATACTTCAATTTTAGTTAAGAGTAAATGCAACTCTTTTTTTCTAAAAAATCTTCTGTGCCCATTGTATTCTTTACCTTGATAAAGATATGACATCTTCATAAAGTCGTCCTCTGTTTTTTGAAGTAAATCATATAGACTATGAATATTATTCTGTTTGAGAAGGCGATTTGTACATGCTTGCAATTTGAGCTCTTCAATAGGATATTCTTTAAAAGATTCTTCAATAAAATTCATATTAAACTCCTTAAATTATATATAGAAAGAAAAGCGACTAACGGGAGTTGAATCCGTACTAACAAGTTGGCAACCTGTCGTGCTACATTAAACACTATAATCGCATATTGGAAGGGCGTATGGGATTCGAACCCACGAATAATTGATAGAAAGTCAATTGGCTTAAACCACTTGCCTAACGCCCCATAATAGATGTACTCACACAGACTGCTCCTTAAGCGTAAAAGGTAATTGCGTATATTACCTTTCCAGGAATCGAACCTGTAGTCTATGGGATGCGATAATGGTAACCATTTATAGAGAATTCTCGCCAGAATTCTTTTCGACTCGAACGAACATTATGCAGAGCCTGTGTCAATACACCTAATTTAATTAATGATACGGATAGTAGGAGTCGAACCTACACGCCACGCATGGCAACTGCTCCTAAGGCAATCGTGTCTACCAGTTCCACCATACCCGCATGTTTAACCCGATATTTAAGCCGTATATCGGAAACGCAATTCTCTAAATCAATGTTTAAAATGTACATTGAGAAACATTGAAGTGCGGATAGCAGGACTTGAACCTGCACGTCACAAGGACATCGGATTTTAAGTCCGATATGTCTGCCAATTCCATCATATCCACATGATAATTTGGTTCGCCCGATAGGATTTGAACCTATGACCTCTCGATTAAAAGTCGATTGCTCTACCAACTGAGCTACGAGCGAATAATAGTGATAATATTATGTTCGGAATAAACCCACTCACCGAACTATGTCTGCTCCTCGTCATATATATCCATACAGACTTTCCTAATCGTTTGGTTGAGCCAATCACAGCTCTTTCATGTGTGTGAAATAATACTACTGCACTCTGTCGTGCGGAGGCGTAAAGCCTAAAGTAATTAAAGAGGAGGTATGTGGAATCGAACCACATCGGTCTCAAATGCACCTTATAGATGCAATCAGGAATCAAACCTGAATCCGTGCTTCGTCAAGCGTAGCCCCATGCTACCTCCATAATATTGGCGAGGGCAATAGGAATCGAACCTATATTCCTGGTTTTGGAGACCAGTGTCCTACCTAATTAAACGATACCCCCATAACATTTATAAACTAATATATATAATAGATAACTTTATTTTATTTATAACAAATTTTTAAAAAAACTTGTCGAACCTATGATTTTTTTGTTCTATAAGCTGAATTAGTCAAAACAACTTATAGAACAATTAGGAGTTAAATAATTATGTTACAGTCATCACACTGCTGAATTTAATCCCCGCCAATTAAATTCTTATTGTAAGTTCAGGGGAATGGTATTCCTATCATTACTCCCAACTACGATACTTGTCACAACGACTAAGCATCAAGAATTCTCACAACAGTAATCCCACTTACATAGAGAATAGGACTCTCTATGCACAGCACTTGCCTAAAATATAAATATTAGTTGTACAAAAGTTACTTAATGGAGCCTACAGGTTTCGAACCTGTGACCGTTCGGTTATGAGCCGAATGCTCTACCAACTGAGCTAAGGCTCCGTGATATGAATAAAGGAGGAAGTTCCTCCTTTATAAACAAGAGAAATACAACTAATAATAGAAAATCGTTTTTTAAAAGGTATTAATTACCTTACATTTATAATAACACTTTTATTTACTATAGTCAATGAAAAATATAAGAAAAAGTGTCGGACCTATGAAATATTATATATAAAGATATTTTCTTCTAATATATAGGAAGAAAACCTATAAGGAGATGATACCTTTGTTACAAGAACTGAATGAATTATTAAATGAGAGTGTAATTCAAATAGAAGAGTGTAAAAAAATATTAAATAAAATAGAGGAAACACCTTTTTGTATTATGACAGAATTATTTAATGGAGATGAAAGTCTATTACCGTATTTATTATTACCATATGGTGAGGATGCGTTATTGTCATTTCAAAACATGTTATATGAATATCTTATTCCTGAATTAGAAAAATTTATTGCTTTAGAAAAAGTGGAGTTAAGTTATGATGCCAACATTTATCCTTCACCTATTATTATTTCAATAGATGGGATAGAAATGGGCTATATCAGTATTCAAGAACGAAAAATATATTGTATTGAAAATGAACAAGAAACAATTATTCAAATACAAATTAATGAGGCGTATTTAAAGTTAGAGCAATTAAGGGAAAGTAAAAAAGAAATAGACCTATACAAGCAGAATCCGTTAGCAATAGGTGGAGGAAATCCTTTCAAATTAGCAAAAATAGCATTACAAAAAAAGAAATACATAAAGAATTTAGATAAAGATTTGTTAAATATAGATAGTGAAGCTTTTGAAATAACAAAACAAATACAAACATTAGAAAACAAATTACAAGCTATTCAAGATGATTTCATTGAGCATGGATACTTTCTTGAACGTATTGTACGTAAGATTAAAAACAAATTTAATTACAAAGTCGAAAAAGAAGAAAACTTGTAATGTTAACAAATAAATATAATACCTTTTAACATAAACAGGGGATGGGAATATATCTCCTGTTTTTTTGTAAATGATTATTTTTTATTAAATTTATTAGAACAAAAAATTTATGTATATAGGTTTATGTTTCGGAGGGGTTTTGTGTATGTTGAAAGTCTCTAAAACAAGTGTTAATATATTGACTATAGTAAATAAAAAGAGGTGTTTGATTTGGAAAAAGAGAATCGTGAAGAAAAACAAAATTATGGATTGATTTTTTGGGAGTATTTCAAATACATGGCGGTTGCGGTAATTATCGCTATTGTTATTACTTGTTTTGTTGCTCCTGCCAAAGTTGTGGGTCATTCCATGGATAATACATTAGCAGATGGAGATTATTTGTTTGTTAATAAAACAGCCTATAAAGTAGGAGAGCCACATTACAATGACATTGTTGTGTTGAAAGCTCCAAAATTGAATGGTCGCATTTTGATTAAACGGGTAATTGGTTTGCCAGGTGATGAAATTGAAATTAAAGACAATCATGTATATCGAAATGGAAAAGAATTAAAAGAATCATATATCAAAGAAGATATGAAAAATAATGCAGATGCGAAAATAAAAGTAGCTAAAGAAAATGTATTTGTGATGGGGGATAACCGAAATAATAGTACGGATTCTCGTAGTCCTTATGTAGGAACAATTTCTATAAAAGAAGATGTAATCGGAAAAGTATTTGTTAGACTGTTACCTTTTGGGGATATTAAATCGTTCTAAACAATATAAAATTATGTTTCTCCTTTTATTTGAATATGATAAGTCATTAGAATAAAAGGGGGAATGCCTACATGAATAAATATAACGTATTTGGAATGGAATTAATTAGCTATAAAACAGAGATTTTAAAAGATTATCCAGATATCGTAAAACGTTCGTTACATGATACATTTGATAAATTGTTAGAACATAATGCAATTGATGAAGATATTCATTTTTCATTAAAAGATGATGGGTTGGATACTGATAGATTTAAGAGTTTTATTTTAACGAAAATAAAATGTATTAAATCAAATGAAGAATTATTAGTAGAATATGAAGTGATTCGAGAAAGATTAGAATCTCACATTCAAGAACTTATTCAGTCACAAGAATTAGAGACAGAAAGTTTTGTTGAAAAAGAAAATATTTCTATTATCAAGAAGTTTGTGATTGATACAGAATTTGCACAAGAGTATTTTGGTATAGAGGAAAAAGATTTGGAAAAATCAATGAAACCAAAAGGGTTTGTGGAGAAATTTGCAGTATTACGTTTACCAAAAATTTTAAAGGATTTTGTCCAAATAGATGGAGTTCAATCAGAATACTTTAACTATGAAGCAATTAATTCTTTCTTAGTGTATCGTGAAGAAGAAACAACTAACTACTGCATTGATTTATGCCTATCCATTCCTATTGATATTGCAGAAGATGAAACAAAAACGGAAGCTATTATGGAAGATGTTTCGAATGTCGTAAGTAAAGCGGAAGTGTATTTCGGTGAAAGATTAACAATTTAAGTTGATGACTCCCTTTAAAAGGGAGTTTTTTTATTGACTAAAGTAAATGAAATGATTAGTATATTACATATACAGTAAATGCGGGAGGTTGTTAAGATGCAATATGTAATTGCGGTGGGTGTTTGCTTTATCTGCTCTCTTCCTTTTGTTTTTTCAAAAAGTAAAAAGAGTCGTATGTTTAGTGTTATTCTTTTAGTCATTGGTGCTTTAAGTGCCATCGTAATAGGTACTTCTAAGTGTGAATCCTATTATAGAGACTTTAAAGTAGTAGGAAACTATTACATCACAAATTATTCTTTTGATGATAAGAGTGATTCTTATACGATTGAAGCGTTAGATGAGAACGGAAAAGAAATCAAAAAACGTGTTATCAAAAAGGTAGATGCAAACATTATGAATAATGGTGTTCAAGATACATTAGTAGAAAAAGAAATTGATAAAACTTTTGAAATTAAACTATTCAATACGTATACGATATTTACTGCTACAAAGAAAGAACCATATGTACCTGACTTAATTTTTGTGAATCAGCCTGAAATGTAAAATAGCACCTAATAAGGTGCTATTTTTATTTACCATATTCAATAAAATAATATAGTATAGACACATAAATAAAAGGTGGTGATGGTATGAAAAGCTTAATACCTATGTTCACAGCCATTGCTCTTTCTACAGGAGCAGTGGGTGATGTTTCAATTACGAACGTAAACAAAACAGAGAGTTATTATAACGAAAGAAAAGTAGTAGATATAGATTTTGATAAAGAACGAATTGAAAATAAGATAAATAAAAAAACATATGATTCTTCGAATCAAAATGAAGTGTATGTACCTGGAAGTAAAAACAAAGGAATTCAATTGAATTCTGGGAAAGTTACAATTCCGTCTTCGGATTTAAAAATAGACAAGGAAGAAACAATCACAGTATCTCTTTGGATGAAATGGGATGGAAATGATAATAATTTTATACCATTTGCTTTTGGGCAATATACACTATGGTTTCACAATGGGAACTTTGGTTTCAATACAGGTAAATATGATGTTTATGGTGTGGAGAAAGGCTTGAAAGCAGGACAAATGACACATGTGTTAGCTGAATTTCACAAGAATGATGTTATGAAAAACAAGCTATTCATTAATGGAAAAAAACAAGAACTTTCACAATTGGAAGGAAGTCCTGATAATAAAAAAGCTACATTTGATGACTCGCTTCAAATAGGTGGATGGAAATATGATAACTATCACGATATGGATGAGGGTATCATACTTGATGAATTTAATGTTTTAAAAGATTCAATACAAGACGGAGAAGAGAAAGATTTATATCTTTTATCTAAAGTTCCAGAATTGAATGTGTATCAAAATGAATTATATGCGAAATCAGAATGGGCAATTGATATTTTAGATAGTGACTTGCTGTATCAAACGGATTTTGAAACGAATGATTTTATACCGAATTTTAAATGGGGATATGATGAGTTTTATGGTGATGGAGGTCAGTCTATTACAACAGAGGATAAGTTCTCTGGCAAGCAATCTATTAGAACAGAAGATACGTTTAAAAATGGGAACTGGATTCAATGGCCGAATAGAAATAGAGAGCGTTCTATACATGTGTGGGAACGGTTCAAGTTCAAAAATGGTATTCCTTTAAGTATTACGTACTATGCGAAAAGCGTTGAAGCGAAGAAGTCACTTATCATGGCAAATGGAGATGGTGGATGGGCAGAAAGTTTTTATGACCACGATTTACCACCAGTAAAGTTAACGAAACCTATGAAGAGGGGAGATAAGGTTGCACATGTTGACAATCCAGATGCTTTCAAAGTAGCAAAGCATGGATATACACTTGACCAAGATGAATTAAAAATTGGTACGGTGATGCAAGTAGAAAGTGTAGATACAGAAAATAAGACGGTTACATTTCGTAATTCTGATGGTGTAGGTAGAGATGTAGAAGAAGGAACGCCATTTCATTTTCGTCAATGGAGAGGAGCTTGGTCGTTCCCTGCTCGTAATGTAGCGAACGAGGAAGGGTGGAAAAAAGTAAGTGTTAACACCTATGTTACTGATTATAAAGATTATGATGTAAGTAAACGTGGCGGTTCTTATTACATGGCTTCTTCGACTGATAATGTTATTTATTTAGATAATGTGAAATTCGGATATGCAACTGAAGTAGAATTATATCGTGATGGTAAAAAGGTATACAACGGCTTAATGTCTGACTTTGCAGATAGAGAAGCAATTGATAAGGTGAAACCAGATATGGTTAAGAAGATAACTTTTAATGGAAATAAAGATGATTTATCTATTTCCTTTGATAAACCTAAGGATGTAGGCACGAAATATACTTACAACATCAAAGGTTTGTCAAAAAATGGAGAAACGCCATTGTCAAAAAATAAGGAAGTTGAGATTACAGCAGGAATTAAAGGTTACAGTTATCTAATTGATAAAAATCCAACTACAATTCCATCAAATAATGTGAATTTAAAAGAAGAATCATTAAAAACTGCATTAAAAGACCAAGGACAGTATTATTTACACATTAAAGCGATAGATAATCAAGGGAATATAGGAGACACAAAACATATTCCTATTGAAATTCCTATTTTAGAAGCAAAAGCGAACCATAAAGAGAATATGGTTCAGTTAAATTGGAGTGGTGGGAACGTAGAACCATACACTTATAAAGTATTTAAGAAAAAAGAAGGGGAAACGCAATTTCAAAGTGTCTCTGCAACGGATTATAAGAAAAAAGTAAAAGTTTTAAACTTGTATCCATATACCGCTTCTCTTATGAAAGACATACCTTTTCAAAATTGGAAAGGAGAGCAATTCACTCTTCCTCAATCAGCCTTACTTAAGCAATGGATGGAAGAACCGAATATTGAGGATGCAAAAGGATATGGGAAGGGATTAATAGATGTTGACGCAGTAGAATTAAATCAGTTTAATAAAAATCCTAATGAATACCTTAAAAAACCAGATGGTTCTTGGCGATATGATGTGGTTTATGCAGGAGCTTGGGATACAAATAGACAACAAGATTTAAGTATTCAAGGAGAGCAAGTCATAGAGGATTTTATTAATTCTGGAAGAGGGTTCTTAGCAGGGCATGATACAATTACGCAATATCACAACTTGAAAAATTTCGTGAAGTTGAGCGATTTCCTTAGAATAAAAACGTATCCGTTTAATGGAAATGTCTATGAAGCGAGAGCTTCAGCGATTCAAATGCCTTGGATTGGTAGTCAGAACATTGAGATTAAGAAAAAAGGGTTGTTAACAAATTTCCCTTGGGTGATAGGTGATATAGGCTCTAAGTTATCTGTTCCAATTTCGCATACAAATTCACAAGTATCTTTAGGGGATGTGTGGATGAATTATTCGGATTGGAAATCGCCATTTGTGGACAAGGAAGTTGGAGTGGGACCAGAGGTTTCAGACTCCGAAACGGGATTAGGAACGAATAATTTCTATCTGACCACATGGAGTAATACAGCAATGATTCAAACTGGTCATTCTAATGGAAAAGCAACACCAGACGAACAAAAGGTATTAGCGAATACATTGTTCTATTTAGCTCAATTGACTTCAGATACACACTTAGATGATAGAAGTGGTCAAGATATAGATGCACCCACAAAATCTGATATTAATAAGGTTACAGTGAATGAAGATAATTCAGTCAATATAAACTTCAAGGAGGCTGTTGATAAAGGGACAGCTTACGAATATTATGTAGAATCTAAAGGTGGAGATACACAAAGTGTTGTAAAATCCAATGATGCAAAAGCAGAGGTTAAAACAGGATTGAAAGGGTATTCCATTGTGATAGATGAAAAAGCGAATACAATACCTGATGAAAAAATAGAAACGACAAACACTTCTTATCAAATGGCTGTTCCGAATAAAAAAGATTTTTATATTCATGTAGCAAGCGTGGATAATGCAGGTAATATCTCGGAAGTATCTCACTATCACTATCAAGATAAATTTTCTCCTGAATTAACAATTACTGCAAGTACGAAGGATTGGACGAACAAAGCAATAACATTACATGTAGTTGCTACAGATAAAGATAGTAAGGTGAAGAAAATAGGATTACCAAATGGACAATGGATAAATGGAAGTAAGGCTGAATTCATTGTAAATGAAAATGGTATCTATTACTTTAAAGCGGTGGATGAAGGTGGTAATGAAACGATTCAATATATTATCCTTTCGAACATTGATAAAAAGAATCCAACTGTACAAATAAATGCTCCAGATAACTGGGTAAATACAGATGTAAAAGTTGAGATAATAGGAAATGATGAGTAGCACCTTTCAAGGTGCTATTTTTCGTTGACTTTAGTCGATGTTTTTAGTCTATAATAGGTATAATGTTTTTTAGGGAGGCGAGTATATGAAAAAAAGTATTGCAGTATTATCAACCGTAGCAATGATGACAGGAATGATAGCGTCAACTCAATATGCCCATGCTTCCAGTTATGGAAGTGTAGATTCATATAATCAAAGAAAAGTATTTGAAATGAATTTTGATAATGAAAAAACGATAGATTCAGTCAGTGGTAACGAGTATAAAACAACATCAAATAAAGAAACGTTCGTCCCAGGTAGTAAGAATAAGGGGTTACAAATAAATGGGGATGATATAAAAGTTCCGATTAAAGATTTGTCTATAGAGCAAGACGATACGATTACCCTTTCGTTTTGGTTTAAATGGGATGGAGATTTAAAAGGGAATTCAAATCGAGATGGAATCATTCCGATTGGTTTTGGTAAATATAGCCTTTGGTTAAATAATGGTGATTTTGGATTTAATACAGGAAATGATGATATATATGGTGTGAAAGACAAGATAAAAGTAAATCAATTTTCGCATGTCATTGCTGTGTTTCATAAAAACGATGTTGAAAAGAACGAATTGTATATAAATGGGGAAAAACAGGATATTAAGCAGATAAGAGGGACGGTCAATAATAAGAATGCAATATTTAATACGAATTACTTTCAAATAAGTGGTTGGAATGGACAAGAGATTCATAAGGTCACAGGGAATTCTGTAATAGATGAAGTGAACTTATACAAAGGAAGTACAGATGCGAAGCAAGCAAAAGAAATGTTTCTACTTTCGCGGGTGCCTGATTTATCAGTAAGACAGAATAATTTACATGCACGAGTGGATTGGGCAACTGAAATTTTAGACACAGACTTATTTTATAAAACGTCTTTTGAAAATGGAGAAGAAAAACCTACGTTTCCTCCAAGGTCAAATACACCTGATGGCTCACAGAGTTTTACGAATGAAGAATCGTATGATGGAGAAACTTCTGTGAAAATTGGGTCAACAGTAAATGGTAAGGGGAATAATTGGTTTAATGGAAGTGAGGATAAGTCACAACACAAGTCTGAAACGAGCTATATGAATTTTAGTAGAAGACAAACCGCTACAAATGGCTCTCACTTTAGTATGAGTGTAAAAGTGAAACCAAAAGGACATTCCACTATTACTTCAACTGCTATTGGGGGACCTATCAATAAAACTTTTACTTTAGCTTCTATATATGGGTATAGCAAACCGCTTACTTTATTAGAGGATGCAAAAGCGGGTAGTAAACGTTTAAAGGTAGATAATTTAGAGCAATTCCCTATAGATATTGTGAATAATCGAATGAGAAATTATTATTATGCCAATAAAATTATTCCTGAAGCTAATCCAGATAGGTTTTATGATTACGGATATATTACTCACATTGATTTAGAAACAAAAACAATGGAGTTAAGTCTTCCTATTGCAGAAGATTTTCCTAAAGGAGCAGATGTGCCAGGGCATACACATTTTAACCCTGCATATTTTCCTACAAAAGAACTTTTTAACTCTGATACATGGAAAACGATTAATCTAAATACAACGGTTGATAACAAGGATTATTATGACACTGCAAAAAGAGGGTTTACTTATTTTATTACTTCATGGGTTCTGGATGAAATGTATATAGATGATGTTCGGATGGGGTATGCAACAGAAGTTGAATTATATCGTGATGGCAATAAAATATATAAAGGGTATAATTCTGAATTTGAAGATAAGGATGCAACAGACAAAGAAAACCCAGACATGGTTAGGAAGATAACTTTGAAAGGTGATAGAAATGATTTATCTATCAATTTCGATAAACCTAAAGATTTAGGTACAAAATATGTTTACAGCATAAAAGGGTTATCTAAAACAGGTGAAACACCACTTTCTAAAGAGAAAGAAGTAACTGTTACGTCAGGTATAAAAGGATATAGTTATGTCATTGATAAAAATAAGAATACAATTCCTTCAAATAAAATAAATTTAACAACAGAAGCATTAAAAACATCATTAAATGATAAAGGACAACATTATTTACATTTAAAGGCGATAGATGGTCAAGGGAATGCAAGTGAAGTAAAACATATGCCGATTGAAATTCCTGAGTTAGTAACAGAAGCAAATAACGAAGGAAATTTTATACATCTGGAGTGGACAAAGGGTAGTGTTGAGCCATATACCTATAAAGTATTTAAAAAGCAAGAGGGTAGTAAAGAATTTCAAACTACATCAACCAGTAGCTATAAAGATGGAATACGTGTATTAGAAATTTATCCTGAAACGAGAAGTCAGGACCCTACAAACAAGGACTATATTCCTATGATTGACTTCTCCAATTGGAAAGGTGAGACGTTTAAGCTTCCTAAATCTGCATCGCTTAAAAAGTGGATGGAAGAATCCAATCAGGAACATAAAAATGGTTATGGAAAAGGATTAATAAATGTAGATGCTGTTTCTATCACTGAATTCAATAAAGACCCATCTATGATACATAAATATGATGAGCTTGTGTTTGGCTTGTGGAACAACAATAACTGGCAAGATATTTCAAATGATTCTGTATCGGAAGTGAATACATTTGTCGCTTCAGGAAAGGGTCTTCTTTTTGGTCATGATACCATTCATAATTTACGACCTAATTTTATTAAAATTGGTGAGGGTAATGGTATAGAGTATGTAAATGAAGATGTGTCCATTTACAATGGGAATAATGATAAAAAGCAATTCGTAACAGGTAATTCTACTGTAGAAATTAATAAAAAAGGATTATTAACAAATTATCCTTGGGCAATTGGAGATATTGGAACAAAATTAAAAATTCCTTTTGCACACACCTATAAACAAAAAACAGCAGGAGATATATGGCTACGATTTAATTATGAGAACATAGGTATGGATGACCCATTAAACTTCTATTTAACAACTCGTAATAACATAGCGATGATACAAACAGGTCATTCGAATGGAGAGGCTACACCTGATGAGCAGAAGATATTATCAAACACACTGTTCTATTTGGCTCAGTTGACTTCTGCAACAGAGTTAGATGATAGGAGTAGCCAAGATGTTACATCGCCTACAATTCCATCTATAACGTCTATGAATTTAGGTTCAGATGGAAATGTGTCTATTGACTATAAAAGTGCAGTAGATAAAGGGACGGATTATGAATATTATGTAGAAGCAACTGGTGGAAATAGTAACAGTAAATTAAAGTCTAATATTTCTAAAGCAACTATAACTTCTGGATTGAAAGGATATTCAATTGTAGTTGATGAAAAGTCAGATACAGTTCCTGATGCTGATATTGAAACAAAAGGCACATCTTATACCGTTTCGCCTCCTAATACAAAAGACTTTTATGTTCATGTAGCAAGTGTGGATAAGGTAGGGAATGTTTCAGCAGTTTCTCACTATCATTACGAGGATAAACGGGCTCCTGTATTAATGATTGAACCGAATGTAAAAGAATGGACTAATAAGGAAATTGTATTACACGTTACAGTTACGGATAAAGATAGTAGAGTGATGAAACTACAGATGCCGAATGGCGATTGGATACATGGCAATGAATCAACTTACATTGTGGAAGAAAATGGAATTTATTATTTTAAAGCAGTGGACCAAGGAGGAAATGAAACAGTACAATCTGTAGTTGTATCAAATATAGATAAAAAGAATCCGAAAGCTGATATAAGTGCTCCTGAAAATTGGATGAATAGGGATGTTGAAGTGAAAATTGTAGGAACTGATGAATAACACCTTTTTAGGTGTTATTTTTATTGACTTTAGTTGATTAAATAAGTCTATAATAGTAAGGTAGAATGAGTGAAGGAGGCGATAAATATGAAAAAATACACATTTATCATATCAGCAATTACAATGCTAACGGCTATGGTAAGTTCACCTCAAGTTGTTCAAGCTTCCAGTTATGGGGATATTGAATATTACAATCAAAGAAAAATACTTGAAATGAATTTTGATAAAGAAAAGATAGAAAATACAGTGACTGGAAAAGTTTATAAAACAAATGAAGGAAAAGAGAACTTTGAACCAGGGAGTAGGAATAAGGGATTAAAACCAAATGGTGACAAAGTAGAAATTCCTTTATCAGATTTAGACATAAAAAAACAGGATGAATTAACATTCTCATTTTGGATGAAATGGGATGGGAAGAAAGATATGTTTATGCCTATTGGTTTTGAAGAATATTCATTATATTTCATAGAAGGTTCTTTTGGTTTTAATACAAACAATGATGACGTATTTGGTGTTCAAGACAAGATAAAACCAAATGAATTAACCCATGTTGTGGCAGTATTTAATAGAAGTGATGTAAATAAAAACAAACTTTATTTAAATGGAGTAAAGCAAAATTTATCTCAAGTAAGAGGGAAACAATTCTCTGAAAAAGTTGGTTGGAACAACAAGTTAGTAATTAGCGGATATAGCTACGATAATCAGTATGGATTAGATGGAGAAAGTATTTTAGATGAGATTAACATATTTAACGGTGGGACAGATGACAAGGAAATAAAAGATTTATATTTAATGTCCAGAATTCCCGAATTGAGTGTATCTCAAAATGGCTTACATGCAAGAGCGGATTGGGCAACTGAAATATTAGATAGTGATGTATTATGGACAGTTGGTTATGAAGAAAATGAATCACCAAAACCAGAATTCGTCTATGAAGGCGGTAATGGGTTGGGTGACGGTGGGCAAAGAATTGTTAATGAAAAGAAAAACGTGTATGCAGGTGCAGGTGCGTATATGACACCGAATACCTTCCCTGATAAAGGGAATTCAGTATGGTGGCCATATGCTATAACTTCAAGTTGGAACCATACTTGGTTATACAACCCTATAGCCTTGCCGAATGGAAAGCCTGTTTCTGCTTCTGTAAAAGTAAAAACGGACAATGAAGGGACGGTTTCTCTTTTTACAGATTGGACATATAGAAATTCTTTTACATATAAGAACATTTATTTTGCAGAAGATGTACTACCTGGAACAAAGACATTTAAACTGAATACAGTTTCAGGAATTGGATTGGGCACCCGTATTACGTCAGATACAGACCCGTATGACCAAAAAGAGAACTTAAGTGTAAGAGAGATTGATAAAGATACAAATACGGTAACATTAAATGCACCTATTAAAGGTAGTTTTAAAAAAGGTGAAAAATGGAAAGAAAGAAATATTGGAGAACCCATTAGATTTGCAACAAAAACAGTAAAGCATAGTGAAGGTTGGCAAATTATTAATATGAATAGCAATGTAACAGATTATCCAGATATAGATTGGTCAAAAAATCCAAGACAATTGAGGCAACAAATAGAATCTAAAAATGGAAATACTTACGTGGATGATATCAAGGTAGGTTATGCTACAAAAGTTCAGTTGCAAAGAGATGGTTCGAAGATATATGAAGGATATGGTTCCGAGTTTGAGGATATGAATGCGATTGATAAAGAAAAACCGAACAAAGTTATGAAGGCAACCGTAGTGAAAGAAGACAAAAACTTAAATGTAAAATTCGATAAGCCTAAAGATAAAGGTACGAATTACAAATACAAGATAAAAGGTATATCTGAAAATGGAGAAACACCTTTTTCAACAGAAAAATCAGTAGAAGTAATGTCGGGGATAAAAGGCTATAGTTATGTATTAGATAAAAATCCAAAAACTGAACCAGGAAATACAATAAACATAACGGATGAAAATATTTCATTTAGAAATATCAAAGACGAAAAACAATTTCTACATATAAAGGCTATAGATAATCAAGGGAATGTAAGTGAAACAGCTCATATTCCGATTGAAATCCCAATATTAGAAGCAAAAGCGAATCATAAAGAGAATATGGTTCAATTAACTTGGGAAGGTGGAAAATCGGAGCCATATACGTATAAAGTATTTAAGAAAAAAGATGGAGAAAAAGAATTTCAAAGTGTTTCTGCTACTGATTATAAAAAGAAAGTAAAAGTATTAAACATCTACCCTACTAAATGGAAAGATACAACACTTTCTACAATTGATTTTATAGATAGAGATGGCAAACGAAACGTAATGCCTGTATCAGCCAGTTTAAAGAAATGGATGGAAGAATCTAATTCCGAAAATAGCAAAGGTTATGGGATGGGAGTTATTGAAGTAGATGCAGTAACGCAAGAAGAATTCAATTCATCACCCAATTCCTACATATATGATGAAAAAGGAAAAGATAAATATGATGTAATGATGATAGGTACATATGATGCAAACGGATGGAGCCCTTTGGGAAAAGAAAGTATACAGGCAATAAAGGATTTTGAGCGGAGAGGAAAAGGGGTACTCGCAGGTCATGATGTAATGACAAAAATTTCATCCTCAGTTGATTTCTTTGATGCGGTCAAAGATGATTTCAATGTATCAGACCCTACAAAATTCAGAGGGATTGGTAGTGAAAAAATAGCAATTACAAAAAAGGGCTTGTTATTAGAGTATCCATGGAAAATAGGTAATGTAGGAACTGAATTAAAAATTCCAATGGCCCATACAATGAATATTCATTTTAATGGTGATACATGGATGAAATTCGTGGGAAACAGTTGGGGTAATCCTATTACGGGAAGTGCAGTTGATGATTCCTTAAATAGTAATACAAATGCTTATTTACACACATGGAATAACACAGCTATTATTCAAACTGGTCATTCTAATGGGCAAGCAACACCTGATGAACAAAAGGTGTTAGCGAATACGCTGTTCTATTTAGCTCAATTAACGTCCGATACGCATTTAGATGATAGAAGTGGTCAAGATGTGGATGCCCCTTCGAAGCCTGATATTAACAAAGTGACGCTGAATTTAGATGATACGGCAACAATCAATTTTAAAGAATCTGTTGATAAGGGAACTACTTATGAATATTATGTAGAAGCTAAAGGTAGTGATACGAAAAGTCAATTAACATCTAATGTTGTAAAAACGGAAGTAAAAACAGGGTTAAGAGGATATTCCATTGTTATTGATGAAAAACCAAATACCATACCCGATGAAAAAATAGAAACGACAAGCACTTCTTATCAACTCGATGTTCCAAACAAAAAAGAGTTTTATATTCATGTATCGAGTGTTGATAATGCAGGTAATATTTCAGAAGTAGCTCATTATCACTATGAGGATAAATTCTCACCTGAGATAAGCATTACACCAAGTACGAAAGAGTGGACCAATAAAGAAATGACCTTACAAGTGATTGCCACTGATAAAGATAGTCGTGTAATCAAAATTTGTTTACCAAACGGAGATTGGATTAATAATGATAAGGCAACCTTCATTGTAAAAGAAAATGGGATTTATTACTTTAAAGCAGTAGATGAAGGTGGGAATGAAACTGTACAGTCCATCATTGTTTCTAACATTGATAATGAAAACCCATCGGTAGATATAGAAGCTCCATCTACTTGGCAGAATAAAGATATTCAGGTAAAGATAATAGGGAAAGATTAAGAGGAGGGGTACTAACCCCCCTCTTTTTATTTTGACTATAGTTGGTAAAAATTTATATAATAAGTAAAGAAATAGAAACGGGGGTGATGATGTTGTTTAAAAAAAACATAGCACTTTTATCAATAGGGGCATTATTATCTTGTTTAGCTCCTGTGCATATACATGCTGAAGAAAATCCAAGTCCTAAAAAGAATTTCATAATCGAACAGTCTGCATCAGGTAGAAAATTATATGGGAGTTCATATTGGACGAGTTCAAATATAAGAGAATGGCTAAATAGTGATGCTAAGAATGTTCAATTTACAAATCAGCCACCAACATCAGCGAAAATGAAAAATTTCTCTTACGATAAAGAATCGGGGTTTCTACATAGTTTTTCAAAAGAAGAATATGACGCAATTGCTATTACAAAGCATAGAGTCAATGTTACAGGTTTTGATAAAAAGTCAGGTGTTCATGATGGAGGGGATTTAAAACTCCCACTACTTAGGTACTACAATCCATCTATTACATTTAGCCAAAGTGGGTTAGTCTTGAATCGTGACAAGTATTATTATAAGTATGAAAATGACAAAGTGTTCCTGCTCAATGTATATGAGGTCTATAATTATTTGCAAAAAAGAGGTACACCTTTGCAAAAAAACATTTCAAATGAGGCGAAACAAAAACGAAATTACTACGAAGATTCTATTGAATGGTATACATCAAGTGGAGGAGAAGATGTAGGAAGCGAAGCTCTCATAACGATTGATGGAATAACAGACGCAAGTGTCAGAAGAAGAAATGCAAACAATTCAAAAGGTATTGTACCTGCCATTCACTTAAAGCCAGAATACAAGTTAAAGAATGGGACGATGGCAAAAGATTTAAAAATAGGTGATGTATTAAATTTCGGTATATACAATAATGTACCTATTAAATGGAAAGTTATCAATAAAACCGAAGATGGATATCCATTGCTTTTATCTGAAGAAATATTAGATATCAAACCATTTGATACGCAAGGTGACGAATCGTATGCTTATTCTGATACTGTAAACTTTAATAAAGAAGACGTAAGTGTTATAGATGAAACGTACACTCCTAACGAAGATCAAAAAGATGTTCAACCACCAATCATCGAATTATTAAATAAAGAATTAATCAATCAGACCCAAAAGGGTGAATTTACATTAGATTTTAAAGTGACTGATAACGAATCAGGATTGGATTATATCCAATTACCAAATGGAAATAAAGTAAAGTCTTCATCGTTTAAATATATTGTTTCGGAGAACACGGAATATCTATTTATCGCAAAAGATAAAGCAGGAAATCACAGATATTATACAGTCCCTGTAGGAAACATCAATACACCTTCAAAGGTTCTGGTGAAGTCTTCAGGAAACGCAAATGGATGGACAAATAAAGATGTAAAAGTAGACATTAGTGCTTCTAACCAAGTTGGTTTACATACAAGCTATACACAAGACTATAGAAGTAAGTACCATCCGATTTGGGAAACTTATACAACCTACAAAGGGAAAAGAATAAAAGTATCGGGTTCTGTAGAATTACTAAATGCTACAGAATCCGTTGATAAGATAAATGCTCAGATAGGATATGCATATGCTTCAAATAAAGAATATGATTCAGAATATAGCTTGGTAAAAACATGGGTAATTCCCAAAATAATTCCGCTAAAGACACTGAAGGAACAAGGACAACAAACATTTGAATTTATCTCTACTGTACCAAATGATTATCACTCAAATTTCGAGCCATATACAGGTATGAATATTGATGTGTATAAAAAGGATTATAAAATAAAATGGACAGATTTAAAGTTCGAGTTATTGGATGATGATGACTTTAAAATAAATAAGATAGAGTTACCAAACGGAAAGGATATACTGGATTCTGTTTACACGGATACCTTATCTAAAGAAGGTGTTTATACGTATAAAGTACATGATAATCGTGGGATGGTAACAGAGAAGTCTATAGAGGTAAAGATTGATAAAACATCTCCTACCATAGACTTTGAGCAATCTCAAACGGAATGGACCAATACAGATATAAACATAAAAGTAAAAACTTCTGATGCTCAAAGTGGTATAGATTACACCATTCTCCCTAATGAGAGCAAGGTAGAGAAAGATATCTTTAATTTTAAAGTATATGAAAATGGAAGCTATACATTTGAAGTACATGACAAAGCAGGGAATGTAACGAAAAAAGTTTTAGATATTAAGAATATAGATAAAGAAGCCCCTACTTTTTCGACTCAGGAGAATTATATTTATGAGAACGGTAAATATGACAAGACTCGTAGAGTAATAACGGTTATAGGAAAAGATAATGATAGTGGTATGGATTCTATTCAATTGCCAAGTGGTGAGTGGGTGAAAGGAGATAATGCGACATTTACTGTATCTGAAAACGGAAGATATCCTTTTAAATTAAAGGATAAAGCAGGGAATATAAATAGCACATCAACCAATGTTACGAATATAGAAAAGGACTCTATTTCTGGTATTCAAAAAACAGAATATAAGTTAGATGGTGCAGAAACTAAAGAGTGGACCAATTACAGTGAGCCGTTTTTCGTAAGAAAAGAAGGTCTTACAACCATTACGTCCAGAACATATGACAAGGCAGGTAATGTTTCAAAAGAATCAACAAGAATGGTTAAATTGGATAAAACAAAGCCAGTTAACAACCAAATTTTAATAGAGTTGAAATAAAAGAGCTGATTTTAAGGCTCTTTTCTTGTGTATAATTTCATATACCGTATTTGGATTACTTGTCAACATATAAGGATTCATAGAGGTTTGGAATAAGAATCGGAATGATTTCGAATTTTGATTTCTATAATAAAATAATTGAATTTATTAAAAAGAAAACAAAAATACGAGAGGAGGACTAAAAATGAATACATTCAAAAAAATAGTAAGTTCGTTTTTAGGAATTTCCCTTTTAACTATTCAATGTCAGCCTATTTATGCAGATGGTGTGAAAGAAAATGAACTTATTCAGCCATCCATGCAATCAAGAAAAACATATGGAAGCAATTACTGGACAACCTCTAATATTAGAGAGTGGTTAAATACTGATAAATCTTATATAAAGTATACAAATCAAGCACCATCTTCAGATAAATTAGGCAACTTTGCTTATGATAAAGAACCAGGTTTCTTGTCAAATTTTAATGTGGAAGAACAAGATGCGATTGCAGTTACAAAACACCGTGTATATGTTTCGCATACAGATGCACAAGCGGGAGTGAAAGATGGAGGGAATACATCTCAATCAGATGTAGCTTATCCAAATCAATCAATGACCTTTAGTTTAAATGGCTTATTAAATAATAATAAAAATTTCTTTTATAAAATGGAAAATGATAAAGTATTTCTTTTAAATGCTTATGAGGCTTATAGCTATTTACAAAAAAGAGGGTGGTCATTGCCAAAGGAATTAACATCTGAAGCACAAAAGAAACATAGTTATTACAACAACTATGAACATTGGATGTTAAGTGGTGGAAGGGCAAACATTGGATACGACCTGACATTTTTAATTACACCTGATTCATCGAGGTCACTTGTATTTGGTTACACAAATAGATTAGGAGGCGTAGTACCTGCTATACATATTAAACCAGATTATAGATTTCAGAATGGGAAGATAGCTAAAGACATTCAGATTGGAGAGAAATTATTATTTGGAAACTATAATGGGGCTCCTATTGAATGGAAGGTTGTCAACAAAACAGAAGAAGGATTTCCGCTTTTATTATCTGAAAAAATCATAGACTTAAAACATTATGATGCTCCTGGGGATGAGGCTTATAAATATTCAGAGGTTGTTGATTTCCAAAAAGAAGATGTGAATATCGTAGAAGAACCTTATCGAAATATTAATAACAGTAAGGATATAACCCCACCAGATTTTAAAATACTAAATGAAGATAAATTGAATATAAGAAGTAATGATGAGTTTACGCTTGAATTAGAAGCAAGTGATGAATCTGATATAGAATATGTCATTTTGCCAAATGGAAACAAGGTGTATAACAAGCGAGTTTCTTACACAATGTCGGAGAATAAAGAATACTTATTTATTGCAAAAGATAAGGTAGGTAATTTTAGATACTTTGTTATTCCAGTTGGAAACATCAATATACCACCAAAAGTAATTATTAATCCTTCTGCAAATGGATGGACAAATAAAGATGTAACGGTAGATATTTCAGCATCAAATGATGTAGGGAGTGCTTTTGCAGAAAAAATTCAAAATAATCGTGATAGAACAGAAGCGATGTGGCCGAATTATACAACATATAAGGGGAAAAGAATTCGTATATCAGGAGATGTTGAATTTATTGAAGCGAAAAAACCTGTAGGAGATTATTTTACAGGAATGGGATTCGTTTTTACTTCGGTCAATAAATCAGGTTCAGAATATAACTTGCAAAAAAATTATCATTTACCAATACGTTATTCTTTAAAAGAATTGCAAGAGAAAAAGAAAGCTCATTTTGACCAGGTTTTCACAGTTCCTGATTATTATTATAAGGATTTAATTCCATGGTCACAAATCAATGTAGATGCACAGGATACGAATTATAAAGTCAAATGGACAAATGTGAAATATGAATTGTTAGACAAAGATGATTTTGCTATTGAAAAAATTATACTTCCAAGTGGAAATTCAATTGGTGAAAAAAGTTATAAAGATACACTAACAAAAGAGGGGAATTATACGTACCAAGTATTAGACAACCGAGGCATGATAACAAAAAAAGATGTGGAAGTAAAGATTGATAAAACACTACCTACAATTCAAGTTGATGGGATAAGTGACAAGTGGACAAATCAAGATGTTAAGTTGAATGTAACGGTTTCTGACTCTCAAAGTGGCGTAGCAAAAACAATCTTACCAAATGGGAGTGAAACGACAAGCACCTCGTTTGAATTTGTTGCAAAGACGAATGGTGATTATCAATTTCAAACATATGATAAAGCGGGTAATGTGGCTGTAAAAAAAGTAGCCATTCGAAACATAGACAAACTACAACCTTATCATCACATTCAATCATCATTCTTATTAGATGAAAAACATAATGTTGATAAATCTGGTAGAGAGATTCGAGTAATCGCTAAAGATGATGAAAGTGGTGTAGATTCGATTCAATTACCAAGTGGTGAATGGGTGCAAGGAGATTCAGTGAAAATTAATGTATATGAAAATGGAGAATATCCATTCAAATTAAAAGATAATGCGGGAAACATAAAGGAAATAACATCTAAAATTTCGGATTTAGAAAAGATATCTATCTCTGGAATTCAAAAGATAGAATATAAGTTAGATGGTGCAGAAAATAAGGGGTGGACTAATTATACTGAGCCGTTTTTCGTGAAAAAAGAAGGTCTTACAACGATTACATCAAGAGCTTATGACAAAGCAGGAAATATTTCGAGTGAAAAATCAAAAGTGGTAAAACTTGATAAGACTAAACCAATAAACAATGGAATTTTAATTACGTTAGAATAAAAAGAGACTCGACTAAACAGTCAGGTCTCTTATTTTTTATTGTAAGAATTAAAAATTGTATAAGAACGATATAATAATAAAAAGATTTAGGGAGGAGGATACATTATGAGAAAATATAAAGCTATGATTATAAGTGCCTTAGTTACTTTAGGTATAAGTAGTTATCCTATTTCTGCACATGCTATTGATAATTTTGAAAATAAGCTTGTAGGGAGTGAAAACTCATATTTAAGAAGGGATGTATGGGGAAGTTCATATTGGGGGTCTTCTAATATTAGAGAATGGTTAAATAGTACTGATAGTGTAGTGAAATATACCAATCTACCTCCAAGTTCTCAAAAATTAGGTAATACTGCATACGATATGGAACCAGGCTTTTTAACTACATTTACAAAGAGTGAACAAGAAGGTATAGCTGTTACGAATCACAGGGTACATGTGAACTTCCATGATGCGAATACTGGTGGGAAACATGGTGGTGGATTACAAAGACCTCCTGCACATGTTGATAACCAATCCCTATTGTTTCAACTTCCAAATATAGAGAGAGAAAAGATGGATTATTTTTATCGGAACGAAAAAGATAAAGTGTTTTTATTAAACATATGGGAAGTGTATGACTATATCCAAAAAAGAGGACTCCCCTTAACGAAATCCATTAGTAAATCTGCAAAAAATAAAAATAGTTACTTTAACGATACAATTCCTTGGCTTACATCGACTGGTTATGCTGAACAAGCTTCAGATAATGTTTCAACAGTAGGATGGGAAGATTCAGCTACAAGAATATCCCGTGCTCAAGAAGCAAAAGGTGTAGTCCCTGCCATTCATTTAAAACCTGAATATAGATTGTCCAATAACATGTTGGCAAAAGACATGAAAATTGGGGACGAAGTTAAATTCGGGACATATTTAGGAGAAGAATTAGTATGGATGGTTGTCAATAAGTCCGAGGATAATTATCCATTATTAATCACTAAAGAAGTCATTGATATAAAGCCTTATGATACACCAGGGGATGATTCTTATTTATACTCTAATTATGTAAGGTTTGAAAAGGGAGACGTCGATATTACAAATGAACCGTTTCAAATGAGAGAGGAAGAATCCGATATAACACCACCTGTTTTTGAAGTGTTAAATAGAGAGGAATTAAATAAAAGACAAAACAAACAATTTGTTTTAAAGGTAAAGGTACAAGATAGTGAAAGTGGTTTAGATTATGTGCAATTACCTAATGGAAACAGAATTAAAACAGGGGAATTTGAATACACTTTTGCAGAGAATAAAGAATACAACTTTGTGTCGAAGGATAAGGCAGGTAATTACAGATACTCAGTTGTTCCAATTGGGAATGTTAACACTCCTTCAAAAGTGGAGATAAAAGCATCTACGGAAGGTTGGACGAATAAAGATGTATCTGTAGAGATTTCCTCTACGAATGATGTGGGGTATGAAGGGACATATAAGCAAGATACCAGAGATTCTTGGCTTCCTATGTGGCAAAACTTCACAACCTATAAAGATAAGAGGGTGAAAATTACTGGAAATGTGGAGTTTATAAATGCAAAAAGAGAACCTGTGAATGAAACTATAGGTGTAGGGTTTTCTTATATTTACATGGGTAATGTTGGGAGTGAATACACATTAAGAAGAACATGGACAAGAGCAAATAATTTTAAGTTGATTGACTTGAAAGGAAAAGGGAAGGTTCATTTTGAAGAAATATTCAAAATTCCTGATAATTATTATAAAGACTTACAACCATGGACACAAATTGATGTTCCTCACATTGACCATGATTTCACAGTGGAATATAGTGACTTAAAATACGAATTATTAGATAATGATGATTTTCAAGTAGATAAAATTACGCTACCAAATGGTCGTGAAGTGCACCAGAACGCCTATAGGGACACGTTAAGTGAAGAGGGCACTTATGTCTATAAAGTATTAGATAATCGTGGGAAAGAGACAGAGAAGACCGTAAAAGTGTTAATAGATAAGGATAATCCTGTATTAAATATTGAAGGAATACCTAACACTTTCACAAATAAGGAAATAGAATTAAAATTAAAAGCCAGTGATAGTAAAAGTGGTGTTTCCCGAATTGAATTGCCGAATAGCAGTCAAACAAATCAAGAAGAGATTTCGTACAAAATAAAAGCGAATGGAAGCTATACATTCAAAGTGTATGATAAAGCAGGGAATGTTACGGTCAAAACCATACAGATAAATCAAATAGATATAACTCCTCCAGAGGTTTCGACAAACGTTTCTATTTCTCAGAATAAAAAAGAAGGATTTATTGATGTGAAGGCTACGGATAGTCAGAGTGGTGTAAGCGAAATAGTATTACCTAATGGGACAAAGCAGAGAGAATCATCAGTTCAATTTAAAGTAGACCAAAATGGTGTATATCCGTTTGTCGTATTCGACAATGCAGGAAATAGAAAAGAAGTAAATGTAAAGGTGAATGGATTAGAAATTCCTGTTTCTTCAGGTATTCAAAAGGTTGAATATACATTAGAGGGAGCGATTAATAAAGGGTGGACTCTTTATAAAGAACCATTTATGATTATGAATGAAGGAATTACGACTGTTAAATCAAGAGTATATGATAAGGCAGGAAACATTTCGGAAACAAAGACGAGAGTTGTTAAGATTGATAAAACAAAACCGAATCAGAATCAAATAAAAATAGAGTTGACTGAATAGAGGGTCAGCTCTTTTTGTTTAGTTTTTTCATTGAATATAGTCTATATAAAATATATAATATAGGAATAAAATGGAGGTGCATATACATGATAAGTAAAAGGAAATTAGGCATATTGTTATTACTCTCTATCACTACAAGTGTATTTGTTGGCTGTTCTAATGAGAATACGCTTATGAAAAAAGATACATGGACTGTCAAAGAGTTAAAAACACAAAAAGAGATAAAATATGAATTGTTAGATGAAAGTGTATTGAATGAAGGTGAAATGAAATCTTGGTATGAAAAAGCATCAAAAGAAAAAGGTGTTCATTCTAAAACGGATAAAGAATACACTTATATTGTAATAGCAGACGGAAAGAAATTCACAACTGGATATGGTATTGAGTTGTTTGATGTAAGAAAGGTAAATAAGGAGATTGTCGTTGGCTATAACGTAGTGGAGCCTGAAAAGAACACAAGTATAGAAGAAAAAGAAAGCTATCCTCATATGATTCTTCGTATAAAAGCTGAAGATGGAAAAATTGTAGGAAAGAAAATAAAAGAAAAATAAAAAAAGAGACAGATTCTGTCTCTTTACCTGTATATAAAGGAAGATTAAAAATTATAATCGTCCCATCTCTCTCAAGTATTGTTCTCTGTTCTTTTTAAGTTCAGGCATTTCTTGAACAGTTTCTACACCTGCAACAACAACTCGATATAGAGAGTACGCAACTAAAAATATTAAATAACCATCCAGTAATTCTTGTAACATACTATCATCTCCTTTTTTTTGTAGAGTTATCACAAACCCTTCCTGATTTCTATATTTACTTATCTTTAATTATATTATAATTAATTAGCATTAATTCGTCAATTATTTTTTTCTAAATAGTTATAAAAGCTACACTACGTGCATAGAGTGTAGCTTTTTTCTTATCTAATTTCATTAAACTTGATTCTATCTTTAATGAAGCCATCAACAATACCAATGTGTGCTTTTCCATTTTTATCAGGGAAACTATCTTCTAATACAACTTCACCTTTGTCAGTTTGTAACGTTGCTTTTAAATGAGAAGATACATACACTTTTGCATTTCTTGGTGCATTTTCTGGAATTAATGTATTCAGGCTAAATCCCTTTTCAGGAAGCGGTAGCTCATTCACATATTGATTAGAAGATGTATAATGGTAACCATTATCCCCAACAATATCAATTGTATATTTACCCTCAATACGTGATGATTTGATTCTTTCATCTCGATATAAATCATAGTAAATTGCAAATTCGATATTGCCTCCTGCCATCATTTTCTGTGGTTCAAAAGCCCATTTAATTGGTTTAAATGTAGTTTGTGAAGGATTTACAACGTTCAACAATTCGAATTCAGTAATATTCAAAGTTGCTAACATAACTTGATTACTTTCGATTCTTGCCACATTTCCTGCATTATCTACTAATACTAATGTAACTTGGCCATTAGATTTTCCACTTAGTTCCCAAGGAATAGTAATCTTGTCTTTTGGAACAGTAGGTAGTACATATTCTTTATCTCCATCTATAATTTTCACCTTATTTATTCCAGATAATTTATCCCCTAATGTAATTGATAAATCTACCTTTTTAGAAGGAACAATTTGAGCACCATTATTGATAGCAATAGAGCCATAAGGAACTGTTTTATCTAAAACAATCGTTTGTTTGACCACTTTACTGACATTTCCAAGTGCATCTGCTACTTTCACATATACATCTTTTTTACCATCGCCTAAAGGTAAGGTGAATGGCAGTTTTTCACTAAATGGTTTTTCAATCCAATTGGTACCATCTACACTAATATACATCTTAGAAGGATAAGAATAGTTATCCTTTGCTGTAATAGAGAGCGTCACATTCTCCGTGTTTGTATAAGTGCTTCCATTATTAATTTGAAAGGAAGTCTCTGGTCCAGACTTGTCTAAAAAGATTCTATCAAAAACATCATCTGAAATGTTTCCTGCTAAATCTTTGTATTGTACAGAAACAGTTCGTATCCCTTCCTCATCTAATAGATTCCAATCTTTATCTTGTTTAAAAGGCTCAAACACAGACCAATTTCCATTGTCATTTTTAAAACGCATTTCATGATTTCCAGAAAGTAAATCCTGTGTTTTTAACTTCAATTTTACTTGTGTTTTATTTGTAACTAATAGTTCTTTTCTTAAATCTGCTATGTTTACGCTGTTTTCCATTTTCTCTGGACTTTTAGCCACGTCAGAGAATCCATAATTCCCATTTCGAGAGGTAATGTAATCTATCTTTTGTTGGTGAATAATGTTTCCATCTGGAAGACGAATTGCATTTAATCCTGTTGTGTTTACCTGAATGAGAGCATGTTCTTCATTTTGTTTCATGTATTGCACATCTAATTCCGACTTTGGTGTGTCTTCTGCATGTACTGGCATACAAAAAAGAAAGGGAATTAGCAAGCTAAGTGAGGCAGTTAGTGAATATTTTGTTTTCTTCATGGATATCAACTCCTTTCGAATTATAAGATAAATCAAAATTGAATAAAGTAAAAGATGAAAAATATCTTATTTCGTTTTATCCTCGTCATTCATTTTATGTGATAACTATAGTCAATATAATAATGACGAAGGTCGAACAGCATAGAGCCGAAATAGTGGTTACCTATGTTGATATTTAATATATGCTAAATGCAGAGAAAAAACATAGGAGGTGTGGCAGATTGGATAGTCAAAAAAACAAAAAAATGTTATATGCGGTAGGGGGTTTAACAACACTCGCTATTTTAATGTTTGGATATCAGAACTTCTATCTCGCAAATCAACAAGAAAAAGTTGGAACAACTATTTATGTCGCAAAAGAGGATATTCAAGCAAAAACAGAAGTAAATGAAAGTATGTTTACACCTGTTCATATTGCCAAGGGTGGTCTTTTAAAAGGCTATGTGACAGATATTAGTCAAATTAAAGGAGCTCAATTAAAGGGTGGTTTGTTAAAGGGTGAACCTATTGCAACACAACGTTTAGAATCGAAAAAAGAAAACACGGATGAAAAGTTGAAAATAAAAATTCAATCAGAATTTATGCCAGACATAAAGAATGCAGATAACGTAAAAGTCTTTGTGTTACTAACAAATAAGCATTCAGAGCAATCAGAAGTGCAGACATTATTTGCAAGTAAAAAAATTGAGGTTTCTGCACAAGCACCTGAAGCAACACAACCATCTAAACAAGAATATTATCTTCAATTAACGGAAGATGAAGTGAAACAATATTACGATGCTCAATCAAAGGGGAAAATTATTATCTCAAAAATGATGAGCTTAGACACGTCAGAGATTAGTTCTGAAGGGGGATATAACCCAAACAGTGAGGTAGCAAAAGGAGCTTCAAATGAAGAAAAGAAAAACAATATGTCTGTAATTAGTTATGAAGTACAAGAAGGTGACACATTAGATGGTTTAGCAATTAAGTTCAAAACGGACAAAGAAACAATCAGTAAATTAAATGGTAACAAAGAAACATTCAAGTCAGGAGAAAATATCACTGTTCCTGCAAAATAAGAGGGGAGTTGGAGAAAAGTGAACAAAGAGAATACAAGCAAAATGATAGTATGTTACCCAATTTTATATGGAAATGGAATGAAATATACAGCTACAAGCATTGCTCATTATTATAAACAAAAACACCCTGATAAAAAAGTAGCATTAGTGGATTTTGATGTAAAGGTTCCTTACTTATGTGCTAATTTTTCGATGGAAGATAAGATTCATGGAATTGATAATTTAATTGAAAAAATTGATGGGGATTTCTTAAATGAAGAGCTGTTTAAAGAGAATATGATTTCCTTGAAAAATAAAGTGGATTTATTAAAAGGTACGAAATTACTGAAGAATTACAATTTAATTGAGAAAAAGCATGTTGAAAAAATGATTGATTTGTTACGTGCTATGTATGACTTTATCGTTGTAACAGTTTCACCAGACATTGATAATGCAGGAACAATCAACGCTTTATTTCATGGAGATGAAATTCTATTAATTGGAAGAAATAATTTTAATAATTTAGAAGCTCTTCCATCTGCTGTTCGAACAGTTACGCATTTTAAACAGAATCATGTATCTGTAAAGTTACTATTTAACATGTTTAATGAACATTCAAATATTGATTTTAGTAGATGTGTAGGAGAGAACAATTTAAGTGTGATTGGCACTATCTTCTATAACGAATCACATATTGATAATCAAAACCTGTTTAAATTTGGAGCGACAAGCAAACTGTTTTCGAATAAAAAACAGCATGAATATACCGAAATTATTGAAGCGATAGAGTAAAAGAGGTGAATGTACATGAATAACGTAAAAATACCAATGGTAATTCGTGATAATGAAGAAGCATTTAAGATTATCGAATTAAAACATAGTGTAGGGAAAACATTTCGATTTTTAGAAGTACAAGATATGTGTAATGCTCTGATTGTACGATTTGATGTGTATGAAACAGGTTTATTATCACTGGATAGACGATACGGGAACGTAAAATTTATCTATAAGGATGAAACGAATGAGTTTACGGATGAAGAAATTGTAGATTTATATGTATCTGATATACAAGATGAAACCCTTCCAGAAGAAGAGGTCATATATCGAAGATTAAAAAATGAAATTCAACTTGAAATGGAGAGCCCAGGGGGTACAACGAAAGAAATAGAAAAACACACAGAACTATTAAAGAAATCAACGATTGATGAAAATGCAAGAAAATACATCATGAGTAAGATTCGAAAAACATTAATTACCTCCGATGAAGTGGATAAGTCAGATGTAGAAAAAATTTCGTATCGACTGTTCGCTGATTTGTATGGAATGGGTGTTCTACAAGAATTAGATGATGACCCTGATATGGGTGAGATTATGGTGAATGCTTGTACGTTTCCACATTTTAAATCTCGTATTTACTACATTAAAAAAGGAGTCAAATACGAATATGATAGAGAGTTTGAAACGTTAAATGAATTGATAAATGTGTTTAATAGGGTAATTGAATTCAATAAAAAGGAATTAAATGCTGTTGAAAATGCGATTGTCGAAGCAACCAGACCAAATCAAGACAGGGTAAACATCATTATTCCTGATGCCTGTCAAAACTATATCTTAAACATCCGTAAATTTACGAACTTTGTTCCTAACTTGAATATGATGAAGAAAAGTGGAACAGTTGATGATTTTATAGATAGATTAATGGATGTTTTAGTTCGTGGGAAAGCAAATATCGGGATTGGTGGACCAATGGGAACAGGTAAAACAACATTTATCAACTATGCATTAACGTACACTGAAAAAATCGAGAGAAAAGTTGTTATTGCTTCTGTAGCAGAAACTGATGTAGAACGTGTTTTGAAAGGTCACGATGTTGTTATTTTTAACGTAGATGAAGAAAAAGATTTTACATTTGATAAGCTTCTACGTACATCATTACGTACTACAGCAGACAGAGTAATCATCCCTGAAAGTCGTGGTGGAGAGTTTAAGCAATTATATGAAGCCAACTTGAAGACCAGAGGGAATATGTTTACAGCCCATGCATTAGATGATTATTCATTTTTAGATATGTGTGTGGATATGTATATGTCCTCTCCTGATGTAGGAAACGAAAGTACCGTTCAAATTCGAAATAAATTATGTAAAGCGATAGATATTATTATTATGATGAGAAAAGTTGGTCGTGATATTCGTATTAAATCTATTTCAGAAATCGTAACAAACGATAAAAATGAATTTACGAAAATGAACTGTCTGTATGAATGGGACTTTGACCCAGAAGACCCATTAGTAGGGAAGTACAAAAGAACAGAAAATCGTATGTCAGATGCTTTGAAAAGCAGATTAAACGAATGGGGCATTCCAATGTCAGAAATGAAAGACTTGTAAGCCGTTTTTTACGGCTTGCAATATTTAGAAGGGAGGTATTTCACTTGTTCCAATTACCAGATTTTAATATGAGTGGTTTAAAAAATCAATTATCTAATATCTTTACAATGGATAAAGTCTTACCAGTTATTATAAATGGGATTTTGATTATATCCGTTGTCATCTGTGCGATGGTTATTTTAAATTTAATCAATGAAAAACGCATGAGAGATAAATTACATGGAAAAACAACAAAGAAAAAAGCTGAAGATGTCTTTTTAAATCGAGTTAGTTTATTTAAGCGATTTTATCAAAACTTAGAATTCTTCTTAATAGAAAAAGGAAAAGAAGGGTTATTAGATATCTATTATTATGGATTTTTAGGTGTGAATGCTTGTATTCTGATTGGATTTATTGTTGTGAAGCAGTATTTCCTTGCTATTGTGATTCCTTTATTTCTACTTTATATAGCAAACAAAATCATAAAAATGTTAGCGGTAGATTTAATGGAGCAAATTGAAGAACAATTACCATCTGCAATTGACCATATTATTCGAATTTCTTCAAAATATGGAGATATGAAAAGTATCATCTATGAAACAGCTCGTTCATGTGATAATCCTTTACGAGAAATATTAGAAAACATCTCTCGTAAAATGATTTCGGGAGATGCAGAAACGGTACTTTTACAATTTGGTGAAGAGTACGACAACGTATGGATTAATAGCTTGGTCTTTACGCTTATCAGCTATATGGAAGATGCGAGTAAGACTACAACGATTGAAAATCTTCGTCATTTAAGAAATATCTTAGAAAAAGAGAATAGATTGAAAAAATCTCGTGTAACAGATGCGAAATATTCTGTGGCAATTAACTATTTTATTGCTGTATTAGCTTCAGGAGCGGGACTACTAAATATTGTTTTAAACCCAAAAGGAAGAGAATTCTTCTTTAGTTCTTTCTTAGGTCTAATTTGTTTCTTATTAGGCTATGGAGCTGTATTGGGAACGATTATGTTAAATATTAAAATGACAAGAGTGAAAAAAAGTAAATAATGAGTAAAAGGAATACACTGTATATCTTTTTACTCATTTGAAAGGAGTTGTTGGTTTCATGCATAATCTTTATATTCTTCCGTTACTGATTGCATTTGCTTTGATTGGACTACATTTTCTAACATCTCAAAAGAGGGTAATGGAAAAGCCGTTTATGAATGACTGGTCCAACACATTGCATATTTTATCATTTGCAGTACCTTTTAAATGGTTTATCCAAACAGATACAAACGATAAAAAAGTAAAAGATATTAACCGTTTAATTATGGAAGCGAATGTCTCAAAGAAAATGAACTATCGAGTGTTCACAACGCTACAAATAGCTATTTTAATGATGTCTTTAGTAGTATTTTTCATTTTAGTTATGCTCATGGATAATATCACGTTTTTAGTAAGTCTTTTATTCAACATTGATTTAACAGAAACGATGAAAAGTCCTGATGGTGTAATTAAGTTTAAATTCATTGTGGGAGCAATCTTACTGCTATTATGTTTAGTTCCTAAGTTTTGGTTAAAGCGAAAAGCAAAAAAGAATAAATTTTCATTTTTAAAAGACTTACCAATTCTGCAATTATTTATTATCTTAATGCTTCGCTCAAAAAGACCCATTAATGAGGTGCTATATTCATTAGCAAAAACAAAAACGAGATATAAGAGTATTTTTGAGGTAGGATATCGCATTTATGTTCGTGATAAAAAAGAAGGATTTAGATATTTAGAAGAATCGTTCGCAGGAACGAAATTCATGGATACAATGCGTATTTTATCTGAGTTCAATGAGTATTCACGAGAAGATGGGATTCAATCATTGGAGAATAACATGCAAGAGATTATCGAACACACGAATAATTTGAAGAGAAGCAAAGATTTATCCAATCTTGTGTACTCTCAAGCTTCTTTATTTATTCCGTTCTTGGCTGTTATTCTATTAGGACTGATTCCAATTGCAATGTACGGAAGTTCCTTACTGGATTCTCCTGCGGGACCTTAACGAAAAGGAATATATTAAACCTGAAAGATGAGATATCTCATCTTTTTTATTCGCTATCAATCTTTAAAAACTTAATATTATATTGTTGTGATTAGATGAAAGGAGGTATTGATTTTATGAATAAATGTGTTTTAGGAACGTTTGCAATAAGTTTTTCACTGTATAGTGTAGGCTTTATAATTGGATATATTCTCAGTAATGGAATGCCGATAGGGGAAACGGAGTGGATTTTATTAGGGCAAAGAACTTTATTGTTCTCAGGTGTTCTAACATTATGCCTATATATCGAATATATTTTAGGAAGAAAAGGGATAATAAAGGACTGATGTGAAGATACGCAGAGCATTGGACATAATTAGAGATGAGTTACATTATGTAACTTGTCTTTTTTGCATAGAATGATGGAGTGAAAGAAAAGGAGGGTGCTTATGGAATTCAAAAAAGTAATAGATTATGTAGAAAAGCATAAAGCATCTCACTTTAGAGATATTCTTAAAAAGAATATCGAAATAACTAATAAAAAGGGGAATGAAAACGAGGGGGGATTATATGGGGATAACAAGAATCAAAGACATAATGAAGCGTGATGGAGAAGAATACTACAAGAATATTTGTAAAGAAAAAATGATTTATAAGATATTAAATGATTACGAGATTAGAAGGTATAAGCCAAGAGGTAAAAACGCCTGTTTAATTCGTGTTTTAGAGCCAGAATATAAAAAATACGGAATTCCTTATAACGTAAACCATTTAGCTGAATTCCATTCTGTCATGGAATTGTATTTTCATGATATTAGAGAATGTTTGCCAAGCCAAGAACGATTTATCTTATTTAATAAAGATTTGGCCATAAGCGTTATAGATTTAATAAATCAAAATCAATTTGACGAAATTATTGTTCATTGCAATGCAGGTCAAAGTAGGAGTGTAGGAATAATGATAGGAATATCTATGCTTCTGAATGATAGTAGATTGAGAGAGTCTATTGAATTAGATAAGTTTTACATGCCAAATCCAATTGTTGTGGATGTTTTTAAACAAGTATTGAACCATTGATATAACATTACAACTGAATATTAAGTTGCGTAAAAGCATATAAGATATTATGAATCAAAAAAACAATGATTCGTCAAGCTCAGACAGGTATTAAGTGGTTTGAGCGAATAACGTAGATGAATCAATATATAATAATAAAAAAATGTAATGGAGGGATGTTTAATGAAAAATGTAATGCGTAAAATTAAAAATTCTAAGGGGTATGTATCAATTGAAACAATTATCGTAGCGGGTCTGATTATTGGTTTAGGTGTAGCAACAGTAATCTTATTCCAAAATAAAGGAAATACAGTTACAGATAAAGCGATGACAAATATTGATACTGCAACAAATCAATATAAAGTAGTTGACCCAAGTGCGAAACAATAAGGTAAAAAACTACTTAAAAATTATTGTATAGAAGAAAGACTTTTCCGTAAGGTCGTCTTGTAATAGGGATAAAAGCTTATGCAAGATTAAAGGAGCTAAAAATAAACTTTAAAAGAAAATGGGGGAATGCGAAAATGAAAAATATGTTAAAGAAAATTAAAAACTCAAAAGGATATGTTTCGATTGAAACAATTATCGTAGCAGGTTTAATCATTGGTTTAGGTGTAGCGACAGTAATCTTATTCCAAAACAAAGGAAATACAGTTACAGATAAAGCGATGACGAATATTGACACTGCAACAAGCCAATACAAAGTAGTTGACCCAAATAAAGGGGCTAACTAATTACCGTAGTCATTTAAATAGAGACGAAAGACCCTTCCGAAAGGTCGTCTGGTGATGAGGGTAATAGCTCGCACGGGATTAAAGGAATGAAAAACAAAAACAAAAATAAAAACCAAAATGGGGGAATGTAAAAATGAAAAATATGTTAAAAAAAGTTAAAAACTCAAAAGGATATGTATCAATTGAAACAATTATTGTAGCAGGTTTAATTATCGGTTTAGGTGTAGCAACGGTAATTTTATTCCAAAACAAAGGGAATACAGTTACAGATAAAGCGATGACGAATATTGATACTGCAACAAATCAGTATAAAGTAGTAGACCCAAGCACGAAGTAATATAAACTACTAAATTGAATAGAATGATTAAAACTATAGATATTTTATGTCTATAGTTTTTTAATTTATCAACAACATATAGTAAAGATTAGTAGTGTATCAATATAAAATAAAATAATACAAAAAAATATATTATATAACATAAACTTTATAAAATATCGTGTTGGACAAGGGAGGTTAGTATATAATGAGTATTTTGAAACGAATAAAAGGATTTGTTTCTATAGAAGCTGTCGTGAGTATGTCTGCGATTTTAATCGTTGTATTTTTAGGGATAGGATTTATTAGTTATATGTATCCAAAACTAACATTGGAAAAAGAAGTACATCTTCTTGCACAGAAAGCAAAAGTGCAGGGGGGACTAACAAATCAGCAATCAGAACCGATTAATAGTGATTTAGAAATATTCTATAAGAAAATGCAAGAAAAGGGATATAAACGGGAGGATGTAAAGGTAATAGCTAAAACATATACAGGTGGATTAAATTGTATTGGTGTTACACCTATTAATGGAGAAGGCTTGAATTACATAAAAAAAGATAGCAAAGACCCTATTGAAATTACTGTTACATTACCTGCGAATAAACAAGGACTATTAGGAGCATTTGCATTCTTTAATTATAAAGATAAATCAAGTAATGTTTACATTTTTAAAGAAACTGTAATGTCAGAGAGGTGGTAAAAATTGAAGAAAATATGTAATCTCATTAAGAATAAAAAAGGTGTGACTTCCGTATATGTCATCCTTATTATTTCCGTATTATTACCTTTAATTATGTTTCTATCTATAGATGTACCACACTACTTAGATTCAAGTAGAAAAATTAAAAATACTTTGGATAATGCAAGTTCATCTGCCATTACACTGTTAAATGACCAAAAAATATCAGAAGGTGTATTAGAAGTAGATAAGCAGGTTGCAGATGCTATGATAAAGAGAATTATAAAAAATGACTTATCTTTAGATGACAATTATATGCCTTTAAAAGGGAGCATTGTTTCTAAAAAACCAAATATAAAAACATATGTTGTTAATAACCCAAAGGGAATTGAAACAGTTCAAACACCTATTGATAACGTAAAAGTAAATAAAACAAGTGTAATTATTTATGCTGAAATACCTGTAAAAGGATTATTCTTCACATTTAATGAAGTGACAATGAGAAAGGTAGCAGTCAGTCAAGCTCAGTTCTAAGTTTTATTGACTATAGTTTTCATAAAAAATATAATTGTAATGAATAAGGTACCGTATGATGCGGTGCTTTTTTATTTATGGAGGTGTAAAATAGAAATGATTTTTATAGTGATTGGATTATTGGGGATGTTAGTTGGAGCTTGCATGTTATGGAGTGTAAGTAAAGTATATGAAAAATATAGTTTTCATAAAAAAGAACATCTAATGAGTGCAATTTTAAATGGCCTCTTTTATGTGCTTATCTATATGAAGTTTGGATTCATTCCTTATGCATGGTTGTTAATGATTCTGTCTATTATTCTTACAGCATTATTCGTGATAGATTTTAAGTATCAAGATTTGCCTGATGGATTAAATGTATTGGTATTCCTGTTAAGTGTTGTTTATCTTGTAGCATGGAGGATAGAGACCCCTATTCCTTATGTAATAACAGCTATTTCACTTTTTGTAGGATTTCTACTCTTGGCACTATTAACAGGTGCTTTAGGTGGAGGAGACATTAAATTTATTGGGGCAATTGGGTTGTTCTTTCATTATAATCAAATTCCTCAACTATTGATGTATGCATTCTTTACAGCATCTATATTTGCTGTAGGGTTAATGATTTTTAAGAAAAGTAAAAAAGATGATATGTTTGCATTTGGACCATTCCTTATTATTGGTGTACTTGCAACATTACTTGTATAAGTAGTCTATATGACTGCTTTTTATTTTAATTGTTTTTTATAAATGGAATTTTAAAATGTTTTGTATATAGGTTTATGTTTCGGAGGGGTTTTTGTTGCTGTTTCTTTCTTTTGTTTTATAGTGTTTGTTATACTTATTAATATTGGGGCTTTAGTGGATTTTTATGTTTGACAAGCAAGTTAACGTTTACATAATCAAAGACAGATGAGGAGATGATGTTTAAATGAATGGGTCATTTAAGGTGGTAGATATTTTAACAAAAAGAGTAATAAAAGTGTATTCTTATGCCACTATAACAGATAAAGAGAAAAAGAAATTAAGAGAGAACAATAACATTCTTATGTTTTGTTGTTGTGGGAAAGAGGATATAGAACAAAAAATCAGTTCAGATTTAAAAATATATAATGCGGTAAATGGAGCAGTTCATGATATAGACTGTTATAAACATCATGATTATCAACCAATTGATTATAAAAGTGGTTGGGGAGAAGAGATGCAAGATGGTAAAATAGTTTATACTGCAAATCTTGTTGGTCTAATTCCAGAGAATAAAAAGGAAACACTTCCTGTAGACGATAGGATTGGTACTACATCTAATATGGGAAATAATGCTTCAACAAAAAAGGTTGAAGGTAAAGTAACAATAAGAGGTTTTTGCACAAGATTAAATTTGTTGACTTGGAAGAAATACAGATATTTTCAAGCAAAAGAAAAAGTGAGTATAGAAGAGTTTGGGAAAAAAATATTTGCAATGAGTGGTCAAATACAGATATCAAGTAAAAAGAAATTTTTAGGGGATTTATGGTTTAAGAAATCAAAAGTAAAAACATTAAATCCTAAAAAGGATAGTTTGTTTATCTATATGAAGTATATAGATTATGAAGAGAAAGAATATGGCGTTAAGGTTCAATGTGTAGACAATTTTGGCAAAAAACATTTTTTCTTTGTAGAAAAGGATGTACTTGACGATAAATTAAAAAATGAACGAGTTATAAACGGAACTATGATTATTAGTGGCTTCGTGCATCGTAAAAAACTAAAATCTGAGGTATTATACTTGGGGGAATTTAGTTTATTTAAAGTAAATAAGTATGGTTTGTTTTCAGAAAGTAGCCATGAAATAGAAGTATATGAAGAAATGACTAATAAAGGTATTCCATTTTACAAGCCATTTGAGGGGTTATTGGAGTTTAATGATTACAAAGCGGATTTTATTATTGATTCTACTAAAAAAATTGTAGGAGAAGTGTTTGGGGTAAATACAGAGGAGTATCTAATAGATAGAGAGAAAAAAATACAGCTTATGAATAATTTAAAAGATAAATATGATTTTTGGTATTGGGATGCATATGCAGGGAAATCAATGCCACGGATTCCAGATGAATGGAGTAAATAGTAGTATTCTATAAATACATGCATATATTTATGATTGCTGAAGTTGAATTTGAAATATAAAAAGTTGCCATTAAAAGGGCAACTTACATGATTTTTCCGTCAAGAAGGCAACTTATATAAATAGTCAAAAGTATTTATGTTATGCAATAAGTGTTTATATTATAAGAGGAAGTTAAAAATAAAGAATTAAATGATGTGATTGTTTTATAAAATGAAAATAACCGCCCTACCAGTGAGCGGTTATTTTTTTCTAAGGCATCCGCAACTACCTTAGAAATCCTTTCTCTTCCTTAGAGAAACTGAAGTGACCCTATGGACTCTTTTCATTTCTATTATAACATGTTTGTTATAATAGAAATACAGATAGATTTATTTTAAAGTGTTTTTGAAAGTAGGTAATATTTATGAGTCCAGTATATGCTTCTTTTTTTGTATCTATTTATGTGGGAGTAGGTATGTTGTTTATGCATTACCTTTTAAAGAAAGCGTATCATGCACAGGAAATAGAGAATGACGTGAATGAAGAAGAAAATATGTACTTAGGATTGGCTAAGATGTTTGAGAATATACAATCAATAGCAGGACATAGATTTGCAAGTATGGTATATGCAATAGGTGGCTTAATAGGGTTTCCTTTATTCATTATTTTTGTAGTTGTTGAAATGTTAATTGGTCTGCTTTCTATTTTCGAAAAAATATTTTTATCAGATATTGATGAAGACGAAGAAGAAGACGAAATACATGATAAAAAGATGTAAATCTGATTAGAAGTGAATGACAAGCTCATTCGCTTCTTTTTTATTTGTAAAATAAAATTTACTAAAATATTGAAGCGGGAACAAATATGTAGTAGAATGACAATATTAATTGACTATAGTTGATAAAAATATAATATTTAGGGATGGGAGCTATAACTTTGAAATCCATGAAAACAGAATTAATTTTACAAGAAGACGATTCAGTAGATAATGCATTTCAACTTGCAAAACAAAGATATGAAGATGCAGAGAGGAATAGAGCTGAAAAACTACATGCATACCGTTTAGCAGATGATGAAGTGAAAATAGCATTTAGGCAGTTGGAATTACTCTGTCCTCATAAAAATATGAAAGGTATCTTCTTCAAGGATTGTGCAGACTGTAGTTATAGTAAGTTCCTTTTTTGATGAATGATAGGAGAATTGGAGTGGATAGATATGTATTTATCAGGAATGAGAAAGAAGATAACAGACCTATTAAAAATGGCAAAAGATAAATATGAGGGGGAACTTGTGCTTCTACCTTTAGGATGTGTAGAAAACGAAAAACCTATGGATAGATATTTAATTGCCCAGGTGTTTGAAGTAAACGTTGTAGAGAATTATGTAGAAATTGTCTATGATTTTGACGGATGTACAGAGTTATCTGAAGTCTTAACTGTAGAACAGTTTGATAAGCATGTAGAATTATTGGAATTAAATAATTCACTTCGAGAAATAGCTTTACGTTTACTGTTCGGAAAAAAGATAGACATAAATGCATGTACGAATGATTACATTGTGGAATTCAGAGAGTCAAGATTAATAGATGAAACGCCACTGAATTATCTAATAAATAAAGGATACTACGTTCGAAAATATATGTTAGAAAAAGATACTTATCATATTTCAAAAACGAAAAGAAAGGGGATATAAGAAATGAATAAAAGAATGAAACGTAAAACAGCGAAACGAGTAAACACGCAACGTCATGAAAAATTGTTGTCTACAATTCAAGAAGTATTCACGGTAGATACGAAACTGTTTTTAAACGGATATTTTGTTTTTGATATGGGGCTCCGTTCGGTATGCCATTTCACTTTAAAAGAAACTCCTAATTGGATATATGCGATTTGGTTACTTCAGAATGATTCTTATGTTGTGTTTGGTGAACATAAGAAGTTAATTGATAAGTTTAAGCCAAGCAGAACCTATGTAAGCTTTGATAATCATGTGGGTGATTTTTTAAATCAAGTTAAAAATATTGAAGAGAAACCGAAGTTATATTTTGTAGATTCCTTAACATATGGAGATGCATTGAAAGATTTTTCAAGAGATGAAAATGGTTTTTATTCGGGTTACCAGGTTATAAGAGAATTTAATGAAGATAGCGGTTGTTGGGACAAGATTTCAAGAAATGTTGAATTAACACAAGAAGAATATGTAAAGCAGAAGTATGAAGAGTTTATGAAAGATGAGCAAATTCATAAAAATAATGTTGAAGCTGATAGAAAGAATACATTTGAGTTCTTTAAGAAACTGCCATATCAGTTTGAAGATATCGTTGCAATTGGTGTTGTTGATAGAAACGAAAAAGGAATAAGTTGTTATCCGAGATATGATATTGGTGTTGTTGTAAATCCTAACATGTCTGATGAAGAATTCGATGCATTTCATGATAAAGTAGATAAGTTTATTACAGATTCTGTTTATTCAAAAGAAAGAAAAACACATGAACATCAATTTGATTTATATGGATTCTACGATGAGTTAAAAGACATTAACGAAGCAGATTATAAGTTTTATAAAAACTAAGTATGGGGGAATGAACGTGATTTTTGAGGGGGCATTTAATGTTTGAAGCGGGGGATTATGTCATGGTTAATCATCCTGATTATCCAGAATCGGAAGGATTAGCACGAGTGATAAGAGCAACATCTAAAATTCTATGGGTGGAGTTCCTTGAACGTAAAGGAAAATGGATGGTTCATGAGGATTATCTACGAAAAGCAACAAATGAGGAAATCGAGGTGAAAAACTAAACAAAATTGTTCTTAAAATGGCTTTTGAAGTTTAAAAAGAGATGGAGGGTTCTAAATGCAAGTAGTAATTCATTTGAAGCATGGTGGATTTTCGGTAATTGATTCTGAGGATAATGAAACAACGATGGAAGTTTTTAATGCATTCAAGAAAGTTAATTTTAATAGAAAAGGGGATTATGTTTCTGCTAATGTGGTTATTCCTTATAATGAAATCAAATTTGTAGAGCTTAAAGGAATTTAAAAATTCGTTATTTAGGAGAGAAGGAGAATGCGAAATGAAAAACAGAGAGTTTCATATTTTAATTGCGGAGCAGGTAATGGGATGGAAAGTAGAGACTGCACCTGATGGAACTGATTTTTTTGATACAGGTATTTTCTGTGGGGGAAGAGATATAGACGATGTTGGAATCCTTGAAAAAGATAATCTAAATGTATTTAAACCAACTAAGAATCTACAGGATGCCTGGTTAGTAATTGAGAAAATGCGAAAGGATTATCATTTCAACTTCTCATTAACTACACCAGAAGAAAGTTCTTTAAAAACAAAATGCTATTTTCAATTAGGTGATATTGAAGTGAGTGCTGTGTGTGAAACTGTACAAATGGCTATCTGTAAGTCTGCAATCTTGGCAATTGAAGCCTTAACAAAATCGTTATTGAACGGAAAAGAGGAATGAGTAATGGAAAAACAGAAGGAGTTAGTCGCTTTAAATGAAGATGACAGGGCAATTGCTTTAAAAGGATTAAAAGATTTATGTTTCTCGGCACATCAAATGCACGAATTGTTATCTCAAGATAAGCTAACGGAAGAAGCGAAGGCTCTGTTTATCTCTTTATCAGAAAGATACATTTCAGATGTAGCGAAAGCAACAAACTATGAATCTGATTTAGCGAAGGAAAGAGAGAGACGAAGTGCAGACCTTAGAAATGCAAATTTACGTATTAGAGAATTAAAACAACAGATGGCTGAAATGAAGCCTATTGATGGCTTGAAGGAGCAACTTCATTCATTAACCAATACAATTAAAGACTGGTGGAGAGAACTTGGATTTAATTATATTTCTGAAATGACTTTCACTGATTATGGTGGATTGAATGTGAAGTTTGCTTTTAGTTTGAATCGGTGTAGCAGAATATTTAGCAGAAAACCAATGTCAGATAAAAAAGAGGCCGTAGATAAAATTCAACAACTATGTGATAAAGGATTCGTTCTTATGAAGGAAGGTAACGAATTACAATTAGCGGATAATGATACGAATAAGAAATTATTAATAAACCTGTTAGAAGAAAGATTCCCAAGTATACAAATAGAACGAATAGAGGCTTCTTTCGAAAGAGATAATCAAGAATCTTATATTGAATCAGTAAAAGCATATATTGGAGAATTACATGAAATTTAACAGAAGATAAATATATTAAATAAGTGAAATAGAGGAATACAAATGGAATCTAATCTTATTACAGCTAAAAGAACTTGAATTTGGAATTGATTTAGGGTGTGTAATAGATGCACCAGATGGTAAAGACGTGATTGTAAGAGAAATATCAAGTGTCAAATATACAACTGATAATCAAGTCGAAATACGAATCGTAGGTGAATATCTCTGGAATAGATAGCATGAGTAGAAAGAAGGGAAATATATGGATTTAATAAATGAGTTTAAAAATACATTCAAAATGATAATAGATTGGGAGAATGATGGCGTATATGCATTATCTAATGAATGTATTTGTCTTATGTATATTGAACCTCATGAAGGAGCGGACTGGAAATATCTAATAAGAATCGACTACCGAAAAACTTTTGAAAGATGGTCTGCCACATGGTATGAACATGAAATTGCAGATATTACAGATGCAAATAAAGTTAAAGATTTAATGCACGACATAAAGGTTATTATCGAATATGAAAATAAAGTTGTTGTAAAAACACCAAATGATGGGAAAGGTAATGATTCTCATTATGCCTTGGATGATTCAGTTTTAGAAGGAATTCCAATGACTATTTAAGAAATGCAAAGTTATCTTCATAACTTTGTTGAAGTGGAGGGAATAGGATGGAGAAAGAAACAATGAGATTTCATGCTGAATATGTCTCATATAAAGTGGAGAAAAAGAAAGATAAATATTTTCAAATCTATAAATGTAAGAGTGGGATAAAAGAGCCCATCACTCATAGAGAAAGTTTTAGAAGTGCTTGTAAAGTAGCTAAGTTATTAGCAGATACATATTCAGAAGGCTATGAATCAGGTAAGGATTTTGGAATATTAGTTTATGGTTGGGGTTCTTAAAAAGGTAGTTTACTAAATGTTTTTGAATAGGAGCGATTATAAGATGTGTAAATTTAACAAGGCGTGGATTGGTATTTGTAAAGAAGAAAATGAAGAAGGACAAACATACTGTATGGAACATAAAGAAATGACTTGTTCTGTTTGTGGAGAACAAGCTACGCATGATTGTGCTGAAACAAACCAATTTGTATGTGGAACTAACCTTTGTGATAAAGAAGAGTGTAAACTGCAACATTTTTATCAGGCACATGCTTATGCGTTCTTTACTATTAGTAGATTAGAAGAGAAACTAAAACTATTACCATTTAATATTGTTGTTTCTAAAGTGAACTACGGGTCAGAGGAATTCCAACAATGGTTGAATGAAACATACCGAGATAGACTGGAAGTATTACTCATGACATATGGAAAAGATAATCAAATTTCGTTTCATCGAGCAAGCTTTATGCAATCTATTGAGAAAAAAGAGGATATTCAACAATTCTTTAAACATTCTTTCTATGAAAACGAAGTTAATCAAAAAGGTGTCTACTATTCTTCTGAAGCTATTCTTTTGGGACAGAAACATGAATCCTTTGATATGAATCAATTAGAAAAAATTATTTAATTAAAAAATTAATCCAGAAAGGGAGTATCTAAATGGAGACTAAAAACGTAAATGCATCGGAAAGAGAACAACTTAGCTTTCAAGTAGGATTTATTATGGCGGCCATTGATTATAATATGGTGAATTGTGACGTAGTAGAGGGATTTGAAACGATTTGTAAGGAGATTGTATTAGATAAGGGGTTTATTCGAAAGGGAATGCATCACTATGCTACAGAAAGCAATTTGATTATTGGGAATGAAGAGATGCATAATATTTTAAATGAATATGAAATGAAGGAATGACAAGCATATTTTATAATTTATTGTTTAAAGTTTATGAAGCTCTTTAATAAGAGATGTGATAATATATTAATTAATTCAATTTATCTTAATATAAAAATAAAAAGGGGGATATTATGAAGGAAAATATAGAGAAAAGACTTTCTTATTTATTTACAGGAGAATTATTTGGATTAATTACTTTTATTGTTGTAAGTTTTATGATTGACTATTCATTTCCTACATTACATTTATTTTCGCTATGTTCTTTTTGGGCTTCCTTCCTTCTTTTGGAGTTTATTTTAGTACAAGGTACGCTTTACTGGTACGTAAAAAGAAAGAGATTAAGACAAGAAAAAACATCCATTACTCCCGTCTGGATTATTTACAAATTAAAGACTTTCAAAATATTGAACGGTGGATTGCTATTAATTGGACTTATTATGTTCTCTGTTGATATTTTTAATTGGTATCCTAAATTACCTTTAAGAGGATTATCTGTTGCGGGGTTTGTTTATATTTTCGCATTGCTTGAGCATATTAATTATTATTATGTCCAACTTTCATACGATAATATTGCTGATATAAGGCATCTTCTAAAGTCAAAGAGGCTAAAACAATCATGCATGAAAAAAGATTTGAAACGTATTTCATGAAAAAAATTTTAGTTGGCTTATAAAGGAGATACTACATTTTTGTAGTATCTTTTTTTATTTTAATAGTAAAGAAATACGAAACTTTTTATTATAAGCAGAAAGTCTCTTTGTAAAATAAGTAAAATAAAATTTACAAAACGATAATAATGTCATATACTATAGTTAATGAAAATATGTTAAAGAAACTTAACGAGATTATAAGGGAATTGTATAAGGTGAGAGACTTGTTTTTAGTTGAAGTAAAACATGACGAATTTATGTTTAGCGGCAAAGAATTTCAGTTAATGCAAGAAAATGTTATTTCCAATGACCAATATCTTGCATATGTAGAAAATACAGAAGACATCAAGGCACTATTAGTAGAGCATCAACCTCATTATTATTATGAGCTTCCTAATAATCCACTACCAGGTGATTCTGAATATCAGTCCCAAATTTGTTCAGTTATAAACATTTCAGATGATGGTGGTAGCCCGCTATTACAAAGTTTTAGTCAATTAGATAGTTTTCTATCTCAAGTTGCACAAGGGAAAAGTGCAGTTATTAAAATGCGTTAATTCGAGGAGGAGTAATTATGGTAGTAGTAACAGACAGATGGATTGAAAATGGTGAAAAGGTTGTTTTGTTAGAACCTGTTTCAGTAATGAAAGAAGATACGTTTGAACATGCAGTTGCATTTGCAAATAGAAAAAAAGATGTAGATACGTTTTGTTTACGATTAAACGAAGGGACTTTAATTTTCAAAAGTGACGTTACGATTGAAACTTTAAGAGAATTATATAGTGACCTGAATCGAAAAGATGAATTGATTCAGCAAGGATGGGAACTGTTGGATGTTAAATTCAACGTATATCTATTTGGTAATGAAAATGGTATTGAACATCCAGTACAATCAATGAACGAAACAACAGCTTGGTTACAATTGTATAGTGAATTACAAGAACGAATTTTTGAGACATGTGAAACAGATTGTATTGTATCAGTTGCCTAAAAAACTAATTTTCGAGGTGAGAGTATGCGTAGCAGAGAACGAAAAATAGAAGAATTTAGAGAAGGTATTGAGAAATTCGAGAAGTCACCCCGTAATGCAGATGATTACATGGGGTTAATGCTAAGTATCCGCAAAGCTTCAAGTTTTGGGGATGGACTGGTGTATTCAGCACTTAAAAAAGAAATAGAAGAAGTTTTAAAGAATATGAGGGGTCACGATTTTAATCATGAGAAAGGATGAGGAACTTGAAAGAAGGCATTATTTATAAAGTTTTATCGGCAAAAAAAGTAGATGTATATCATTATCACGGTTCTTGGTTCGAGTATACATGGAAATTAAAGTTGATGGATGAGAATGGGGAAATTATTGAATGTAAAGAAGATACATGGGACGATTTCAAAAGTTTAGATGGCAAAAATATTCTTAAGAAAAAGTCATGTTCCGTGTTTGGTGTAGCAACAATAGAATCCAACAAATAAAAAACGTCTGTAAAAGGAATGAAGATGGGATGAAGGTCGAACAAGTCGCTGAAATTATAGATGCAAATGCAAGAATGGCATATAAACATGCTTATAGTGGTGGAACTCATAAGTCAGAAGAACAGAGAAAGAGAATGGAGCAGGTAGAGGTTAATGACTTAGTTACTGTGACTTTATCCAGTCATGTTTCTGCTATTAATCGAGTGGGATATTTGAGGGAAAAGTTTCATGATAAACACAATAATGAATGCTACCTCATTGAACGTTTAAATGGAAAGCTTGCCGAATGGTCGGATTGTAAGTTAATTAAAGTATTTGAATCCTATGTTTTTTGATTAATGAGTAAAGGTGGAAAACAAAATGATAAAAAAAGGTGCGATGTATGAACATAACTTCGGAGGAACAGTATTTGTAACTAAAGTGACAACTTCTACAGTTGAATTTAGAAATCAAAGTATTCCTGACATGGAGTTTCATGAAAAAGATGAATGGAAGTTAGAAACATTTATTGAGCAGTTTTCTTATGTTGCAGGTTAGTAGCCGTAAAACAAGCAAGGAGTGAGTTATATGAAGGAAGGATTGAAACAATCTTTTGAATATGACATTGCGATTCAAAGCAAGGAAAGATGTAAAGAAATAAATAAACATAATGGAACGGATTTCAAAGATACTTCTGAACATATTGATGTTTTAACTGAAAAAATTCATGATGCTATATTTTCAGTAGGTGAAACGGGTGGATTTTATGAAGGGGATGGAATAAGAGTAAAAGTTAAAGTTGAATATATCCCTGAAAATAAATAAGTATAAAAAATGTATTGAAGGAGCGAATTGAGTTGGATAGAGAATGTTGGATTATTAAAACAAATAAAGAGCGATATGTAAGTATTCCATTTATTTTAAGTAGTGGGTTTAGAAGTTACTTAGATGAAAAACCAGTTTGGAATAAAACGAGAACCTTTTATACAGAAGGAGAAGCGAAGGAATATTTAGCAAAGTACCTGTCCCCGACAGATAATCATTATGTCGATAGATACTCTTTTGAAGAAGGAGAGAAGTTGATAGGTGTGGAGAGAGTATTTTTGTAAATGTAACAAAAGCGTTAATTTGTGAAGTTTAATCAAATTTGAATTTTGTATAGAAAGAGGGAATTAAGGATGGAAAGTAATGACCAGCGGATGCGAAGAATAGTGAAACAACTCGCAACAGATAGATTAAATGAATTGGGTTGGAAATTTGAAAAGGTTGTATTGGGTTATGAGTTATTAGATAACAAAGGGAATTTGATAAAGACTTTCGGTGGTTATGCAACTTTACACATTTATCTTGAAGAACAAAGAATTTTACAAAGGGGGAATTAAAAGTGAGGGAACGTAAAAATTGGGACGTATTATGTGAGGTTTGCGATAAAACGATTGAACGTGGAGTAGCAACAGAATCTGGCGATAATTATTGTGACTCATGTTATGACGAATTAGCGTATGAAAACAAAGCTAAATAAATTCAAACAAAAGCGTTAATTTGTGAAGTTTAATCAAATTTGAATTTTATTAAGGAAGGAGGATTGTTTTGATGTCAGACATCTTGTACGCAGAAGCTAATTTTACGGAATTTAATTTAAGGACATTTGACGGGAGAATAGAGGAAAGTTATATGGCAGAACGTGTTGAGGAATCCTTTGAACTTTTATGTGCAAAATGTGGTAAAAACTTAACTAAAGGAGAATATGAAAACGGAAAACTTCAATACACAAAAAGAGGTAGAAAAATTCCTGGTATAGATGATAAGTACGGTTCTACTGAAATGTCAGGTGATTTAATTGTGATTTATAGCATGGAGCATAAAAGGTGTTCCAAGAAATTATGATTTTAATCAAATTTGAATTTTGTAGAAAAGTGAGGTTAATGAAGTGAATTCTAAATTAATTATAAATGTAGGTAAAGTTTGCTTATGTCGGGCTATGCATGGCGAGAAAGTTAATATATCGGAGGTAGCCGAAAAATATTCAGTTACCGAAGAACATTTAATAGACATAATCAATGAATTCAAGAATTCTATCTGGTTTTATAATGCACATAAATACCATGGTCATAATGGATGCCCTTTGGAATTTAAGATTTAAACAAAAGCGTTATTTGGTAGAAAAGGAGAATGAAAGGTGGTCAAGATAGACTTCGACAAATTTATGGTTGTAATCGGTATGGGTGAGGGATTGTGGACAAGTGAGGATTTATTGTCTTCAGAACAACTTACACTGCACCAAATGTACCAGCAATTAAACAATGATGAACAAGCGGTTGTAAAAAACGAGTACCCAGAGTTTATTGCGTACTTAATCACTACAAATCAAATTGAACGAAAACGCTATTTAGTAGAAAAGGGGAATGAGTCATGGAAACATTAGATGCACCAATTTATGAGGTTAGTAAAGAGAGTGATTGGTATAAGTCAGCAATTAAAAGAAAATATGATATAAATCATTTTTTTAAGTCTTTTAAAGAAAAATATGGAACAAATAAAGGATTCGTGTTTTATCATTCAGATTTCTTTGGGGTTCGAATGGGGACTGAAGCTTATGAATTGTTTAAAGATGAAATTTTGAAAAATCCAAAAGAAGAAGATTTTTATCCATTTAAGAAACGTTCGAAATATTATAAAGAAATTAAAGCACTTATTGAACAAATTGAAGACGTTTGTCCTTTTAAAGCTCATGATGTTTTTGGTACGAATAACTTTTCTGGCAGTCAGTGGGTAGGAGATAGATGGTTCTTCGGAGTTAATAATGAGGAATATGTAAAAAGCACTGAAGTTATTCCAGTTGATTTCAAAGAGTATTTGAAGGCAGTAATGGAAACGTTAGATTAGTTTTAAGGCTTTTAAAATTTCAATAAGAAAAGAGGAATATAGATATGTTAGTTAAATTATTTCGTAGCAGAAAAGAATATGTGTCGTTTAGAAGATTAGCAAAAAGAAAGATTGAAAAATTATATCTTGAAAGAGTCAGAATAGATGGGAAGAAGAGATTGAAATTAACTTACTATTGTAACTAAAGAGATGCCGAAAAACAAAATGAACTGTACAAAAGAATGAATAAATAAATGGAGTGAGCTTAATTAAATGCATAGAAATGTAGGGGGATGAAAATGGAACTTCATTATTGGGAAAAACAGCTTATTTTATATACAAAAGGACACTTTAAACGTATTGATTATAAAAAAGATATAAAGTTGTTTACTGCTAAATTGTATGGTTTAGGATTAGAGGATGTAGGAATGCAAAATATTTTACATATGGTATTAGATATTTATGAAGCCTTATGTGAGAATGGGTATATCAATTTTAAATTAAAAACATTTATTGCTACTCTGTTAAAGAAATCTGCTTTTAAAAGTGAATCGAATAAGATTGATGCGTATGATATTTTACAGGAACTCTTAGCAGAAATTCAAGGTATTTCTGTTTTGAGAAATGGATTAGATTTAGGAAAAGCTGACAGGGAATTGTTAGAGGAAATAATGACAGATAAGACGTTGTAACATTGTTTATTCAGTTGATTTCTCAACACCTTCATGGCAATAATATTTTACTTGTTTATATTAATTTATTTTTACGTGAAATGGACTTTAATTTTTTAGAAAGGAGAAAGGATATGAGTAGTACTTTAGATGTTTTACAGGATTCAATCAATTTATTAATAGATATTAGAAAATGGATGTACGTCGTACCAAAGGAAAACTCAAAAGGGTTTAGTACTGACAAAGAATATTGGTTTAATTACGAGGACTTCAAGATGTTTAGAACATCAGAGGAAGTTGGTATAGCTGTAAGAAATGATACGGGAGCATTCGAGCATTTCAGCTACAGTGAATTTTTATCATTCTTTGAACGTAAATAAGAGAGAATCTAACAAAATATTTATGATAATAGATTTTTTATTTTATAGAAAAGTAGGTGATTCAAGTGTCTTTAACAATTAATTCAAGCATGTTTACATATTTAAAGAATGTAATAAATAAGTATTTTCGTGATGAATATAGGTGGCGATACAATGATGAAGAAGGTGCGATGCGTTACTACAAAGGCAAACGGAATTTAAAAGAGATTGCGTTTATCGTATCTACTGTGTTTGGTGACTTAGCTGATGTTGTTCAAAAAGGATATTACCACAACTTAGATGGTGAATGTGTAGGTGGGTACATAATTATTCACTTGTTTGTAGATGCAGATTTTAATGGAATGAATCAAGGAACAAAAGGTGATTATTTGTATTGTAAATTCAACCTTTTTGAGGAAACATACTCAGTTGACCAATCTATTGATTTAGATTATTTGGTTAAAGACGACTGGATGAAAAGTTGTTAAGTACAGTTAATTTAATTCATAGGCATTATTGCAATACAATCTAAAATAACAGGGGTGTTGGAATGGATAAATATGAAAAACCAAAATGTGATTGTGGACAATCACTAAGTTTTAGAGGTTACATATATGCGGTTACAGGAATTACGGTAAAGGGTCATCCGAGTATGAGTGGTCCGTTACTTATCAAAGGTCAAGAAAAAGGTGAAGATTTATTCTGTTTTAATTGTAGGAAAAGTTATGCAGTTGGTAAAGACCATAAAGGAAGAATAGTAAGGGCCAATTAAAAGAATCATAATTAAATAATATCAATTTGAAATTTATAAAAAGGAGAGATACAAGTGAAACTAATTGATATTGCAAATAGAATTGACAAGTCAGACAAAAACAGAGCCTCTGTAAACATTGAAGAGTTAGCAAGGGAGCTAAATGTTGATTTAGATTGGGTAGAACAAGATAGAATAACAGCGTACTGGATTGGTAACTGGTATTGCACAGATAGTTATGTAGGTTACATAATGTATTTCTTTGATGATAAGCCTATGGCATTTTCTTCACAGTTAGGTCGAAAGTGTGATGAGGGTTTTCACTGGTTTAGTTTAGAAATAGCGGAAAAGGTTCAAGAGTATCTGATATCCCTTATTGTAGAGGAAAATAAAATTGATGTAAAAATTTGCGGTATAAATGCAGAAGTTCAAGATAATTATATTATTGAATTTAACTCACAACTTTTGAGTTCGAATCGTCCTATGCTTAATGGTGAAAAAGTAGAGATTGTAAAACGAATAAAAAATAAAGATTACGGTATTGATACAGCATTAAAGGTTAGATTAGCTAATGGCGAAGAAAAGCAAGTAGATATTCAAGATTTAAAATTTGGTTACTATTTAAAATAGGAGATGAACTTGTACTTTAATAAGAAAATGAGGGGATTATGGTGGCATCTAAAAAGAAAAGAGAGATGTTTAAGATAGCAACAGAACGTGGTTGTAAATGCGAAAATGATTATTATTGGTTTCAAATGAGAGACGGAACTGTTGGGTGTAATGAATGTGTTTCTTTAATAATAACTGACGTTGAGTATAAGGAAATTAAGCAAGAAAAATAACTAAAGCGTTATTGTATTACAATTTGAGTTTGGTAGAAAAGGAGAATTAAAAAATGAAAGAATTATTTAATTGGGACAGAATAATGTTTTCACCAACAGTTTTATTAAATCATTCGAAGTATAAGAATGACCATTCGAAAATCATTGAAGATGGTTGGCGATTCGATTATCAATTAGGAAAGTATTATAAGTATATTGAAATGTAATAAGTTTTGAATTTTTTTATAAAAGTAGGTGCATTAATTGAGGGTTGATAAAACTTTTTCGGAACTATGGAATTTATATTTAAGAGAGAATTTAAACACTGAATTAATGAGTGTCGAAGAATATGAAGAATACGAAAAAGAAGTTAAAGATACATCTTTAATGGCTATAAACACAATTAAAAAATTGCAACAAAAAATACGTGAACTGGAATTAGAAAACAATCAGTTAAAAGGAATAAATAGGTTTTCTTAATGAAATCATTATTTTGTAATACAATTCAAATTTTATTAAAAATGGAGGAATGAATCATGAATACAGTAACTAAAAAAGTGATTGTATCACCTGAAGCAAATTTAAAAGGATTAAGTATTAAACCGCCAAACTATTTAATAGAAGGTATAGATGGAGATAGTTATTCAATATATAGGGAAATTGAGAAAGATGAAGTATGGGATTTTGAAGGTGAGTTTGTAATAACTTATCAAGATAAGTGCTATATAAAATTAACGAATGTACCTAATGAAGAACATGCAATGGCAGTTATTAAGTCGTATTTTGGAGCAATAAAAGAACTTGGTAATTTAAATTAATTGAATTCGAATTGCATAGAAAAGTAGGTGAAAGAGTATGCCAATCAAAAAGGGGACACATGAGGATTTACCATTGTCTTTATGTTGTAAATCAAAATGTGAAAGAGGATATAAATTAGCACAAGATTATAAGTCTATTTACTGCTGTAATTGCGGTAAGAAACAAAACTAAACTGAAAAATTCAGTATAGTATTTTGTGAAAAGCAGGTGACGTAATGGCGTACCAAGTTCCTAAATGTGACTGCGGTAATAAATCAATATACATGTTTGATAAGTTGTATCATGAAAAGTTTAAAATTGCAAAGAATGGAGGTGAGTTGCCTTGTTAAGTGGTATTGGATGGGTTGTGCTTGGTCAGTGGACGTGGCAATTAGTTAAGTGGATGACACCTGGATTCTTATTAGGCATAGGCACAGGTTGGCTTATATGGGGATAAGAATAGATAAAAAATTTTGATTGTAACACAACTTGAATATATAAGGAATGAATAATCAATATGGATAATTGGAAATGGAAATATTATAGTACGACTCAGGGGAGTTGGCATAGCACATTCACAGCTTTTTATAAGGTTAAGGTAGATAAGGTGACAGGGAAAGAGATTGGGGAGCCTGTATCCATCTCTTATGAAGAATATTTAGCCAAGTAAAATGGATGCATAATGGAGGATTTTATATGAGTACAGGTCTATACATAATAATTGGCATTCAAGTTCTCTTGTTACTAACTCAAGTATTTTTCATAGAGAAGGAAAAGATGAGGGAAAGAAATGAAAACATAACAGAAAATGTAATGTTTCAAATAATAACAGGTATTGGGGCATTTATTATCCTATATTTTATTGTTCGTAATTATATGACACCAGATATGTTTAGGATTTGAGGAGAAAGGAAATATGCAGAGGAGGATATGGTATGAAAACACCACAAGAATTAAGAGCATTAGCAGATAATAAAAAGAAAATCGAAGGAGATGTTTTTGCATCTTCTATGCTTGAGGAAATCGAAGGAGAGATGATAGAAAAAGCAAATGCAGGGAATTATGAATTAAAGATTCATGCCAATTCTGGTTTGAATAGGGATAATTGGTTAGCGGAACCTCATTTATATAATGCACTTATTTTAAAATTAAGAAGTTTAGGTTTTGAAGTTTCTCATAGTGATGAAATGCGAGATGGGACATATATGATTATCAAATGGTAATGAAATTAAAGAGGAGAAATGAGTCATGTTTTGTGAAATCGTAGAGTTAGATTTGACACAACCTTTTGGTGATTTAAAAGGTTCTAAGTTTATTAAAGAAGTAAGGGCACAATCAGGAGAATTATTTAAACAAATTTTACTCATTAATGGAAAAATCTATCATCCTTGTGTTGCTTATTCTTGCATTCTGGGAGTTAGAGAAATGAAATTGAACAGAAATCCAGAAAATCATGTAATTAGCGAAGAAGGTTTGGAATGCCCTTATTGTGAATATGTTCATGATGAAAGATATTTATTGAAGAAGAATAAAGGGCATATGGAATGCCAATACTGTCATTCTGAAATTAAGTTTGTGATAGATAGAGAGGTAACCTTATCTGGGAAATGTTTGAGAGAGGTTTATCATACGGAGCCAGTAAAATTAAATGAGCCCCTTGAGCTGTAAGTGAGTGAATAAATAAATAAATAAATATCACATAGATAGGAGTATGTAAGATGGTTACAAAATCAAGAAGAAGACAAAATCTTTATATTTTATTAAACGGATTATCTAATAATGCAATGCAAGTTCAATATTGTGGCAGATATAGATGATGATGTATAACTATATATTTTATATGATTTTAGATACATAATGTATGAAAGATAGGGAGATATTGAAATGGATTTGTATTTATATGAAGAAAATGTAACAGAGCGTTTAATTACGGAATGGAAGAAGTATGGTTCGCTTGTAGTGGCGTATGACTTTGATAATACAGTATACGATTACCACAAAGAAGGGCACTCATATGAGTATGTTATTCAATTATTAAGAGAAGCTAAAAAACTCAATGCATACCTTATGGTTTATACAGCGAGACGTGATAGTGAACTATCCTTTGTTAAGAAATATTTAGAAGAGAATGATATTCCATTTGATTCCATCAATGAGACTCCTGGTTTTATACCATTTACAGATGGGAAGAAACTATATTACAACATTTTGTTAGATGACAGAGCAGGTCTTCCTTCTGCATATCGTTGTTTGTTGAATGCTGTTACATATATGGATGAGATACAGAAAAAACAAAACAAGGTAGTCAAAAGGGAGAGAGTTAATATGGAATATGACTTAAAAATTAGACAATCGTATCATGGTACTGGTGGTATAGAGGGGTATAGATATGAACTGTATGAAAACAATGGAGAAAAAATAGGTCGATTACATTCTGTACCTATAGAATGTAATTATGATAACACACTTAGTATAAATGGTGTTGCTTATATAATTTCATCAGTATATGATTCTCAAGACCCAAATGAAGAGAAAGACGAAGTGATTTATTATGAATTGAAAAGATGCGAATGTAATCCTGATTTTGATTTGGGAGCAATAATCAAATAATGTTTGGCTATTGATAATATAAAATTTTTTAATATGTAAGTTATGAAGATAACTTTAAGAAAGTAGGAGAGATTTGTGCCATTAGCTAATTTTCAAAGAAACGTCTTAGTTGGCGTAAGGGATAATAATTTTGACATCTGTAGTGAAAGAGGATGGAGTATTGAAGAGAAAGACGCTCATATTAACGTGTATGACGAAAATAATAAATTGATAGATAAGTTTTTCGGTCATATGATGTTAAGCAAATTTTTGAAAAAGTAGTCTGACCAAAGAATGTGGTTATTATATATTATATTTATTATAGAGAAGAGGAATGAAAATGAAAGGTCATGTTGATGTAGAACAATTAGTATTACTAAGTGCAGAGCAAATTTTGACTTTGAGTAATTCGAAATTTATAGATACTGTTTGGATGGATTGGGATAATGTAAGTAAAGTACAAAGTGCATTGGATGTATTTAAAAATAAAGGTTGGAAACATGATACGCTGATTAAAACAGCAAAACAATGTAATACATCGAATATAATAGCAATCTTAAACGAGTATGGAAAAGTAATGATTGAAAATTTACATTCAGAATATGGAACGAAATGGTTTGTCAGTATAAATTATGATGTGGAGATGGATACATTCTACTTTGAAGGGGAAGAGCTGTGTGACGCATTATGGATGGCCGTTCAAAAGGCTATCTTTTAATGTCTATTAAATCTTAATAGAAATAAGGATAGTAAGTGGAATGGCTAATGTAGTTTGGCAATTGCCAGTAAAGCAGAGCAATACAACAAACCATGATTGGACACATCCGAAAGCAAAATATCATGCTTTTGTAAACGATAAATCTCTATGTAGAAAGTATAGTCAATCCACGAGCTTCTTTAAAACCACGATTGAATCATCTGAGTTAAGGATAAATGAAGAACTGGCATGTGAAAAATGTCTTAAGAAATTGGATTTAAGCATATAAAAAATAATTTATACGATAACCTATTATTTTTATTAAAATAATAGTAAATGCATATAATAACTGAACAAATATAAAACAGGTAGTCTCAAGCACTTTAATAAAAAGTTATTATACAGAAAAGAGGAAATGAAAATGATAGTAGGACATTTAATTGGTGGAAATGAAATTGAAGGAATTCGTGAAGGAACTGTAATTATTAACGATGAACAACTAAAAGTTAGTTATGAAGATTTAGTTGCTGTTTGTGGAAATATTTCATTAGGTGATTTAGATACAAGCATCACTACTTTTAGAAGTGAAGAAGCTGTTGAGCGTGACTACATTAAGTTGATTCAAGCACAGTATGAAGAAATTGATGAAGACTTTGTTATTGATAATCATTTAGCTAAACAAGTTTGCTATAGTTCATATGAGATTGATTTTGAAAAGAAAACATTAATACTAAAGATTGAGACTTATGAATAAAACGCAGATTTTAGCATATGAAGAATCAAATTAAAGCGAAAAGGAACCTATAAAGGTTTCTTTTTTTATTCATATTAAATTGACTATAGTTGATATAAATATTATAATTTATCATAAAGATTTTAGTTATTGTTAATCATGCATCAGGATTTTCAATTGAAAAATTTGGAGGTTATAGCTATGGAGACAAAGCAGTTAAATGACTTTATTAATAGTGTAATGCGTTCGGATGAGTTTCAAAAGTTACAACAAGAAGTGGCAAATCATATGATTGATAAAATGAATACTTTCCCATTTGAGTCGGATGATGATGTTAGATTGGTATCAGCAAGGCTTAGGGACGCTTTTTATTTAGGTGTTAATTATGAATCAACACGAGGAATGATGGCTCTGATAGGAAAGAATAAAAGAAAGGTTGTGTAAGGATGAAACTTTCAAAAAGAAAAAAACATGATGTTTTTGATGCTTTTGGATTTTATCAAGGTAGATATAAAAGCTTTTTGATAAAGATTCAAGAGGGTGGAGATGCGTGGACCAGAGCTCACGAATATTTTTGGGTGTCTTTAAAAAGTGATAAATATGAAAAGAGCTATAACTCCTTATGGGCTGATGAAAAATTTGAAACAATTGATGAAGCAAAAGAGTTTGCAATGAATTGGGTAGATACATGTATTAAAGAAAACAAGAAATAACTTTGGAGGAAATAGAAATGAGATTAGGCTTAACTGGTTGGGACATGGATGACGTACAGAAAGAAATGAAGGGCAAAACGTGTTTCGAATTGCTACAACTTTTTAGAGATAAGAAGACATCTCTTTCTGCGAAATCAGGAGAACGCTTACTGGCTATAGAAGATGGTAGCGAAAAGGCAAAGGAACGCTTAGAAGAAGAACTTGTGCATTTAGAAAAAGAGAAGTGTGTAGTTGCCCTTAAAATTGCCGAAGAGTTATCAAAAAGCAGTTAATAGTTAAATTTTAATGATAGTAAAAACGAAATTTAAAATGCTTTGAAACTAAATCTAACTTAAAAGGATGCGGCTAATATGGTTGGAACAACGCGAAAATCAGGGATAGTTATAGGGTTTGTTTTCTTGATGCTATTAGCGATAGTAGGAGAAATAGTGAACTATACACATATTACAACTGTAAAAGGTGAAGTGATAGAAAAATATTCAAAACGTCAGGAAGAAGTAGATAAGTTTTATATAGTTGTAAAGCAGAATAATAATTCCGAAAAAGTTATTGTAAATGAAGATAGTTTGTTAATGTTCAAGTTTGATTCAGCAGATGTACAAGCTAAGATTCATCAAGGTGAGGAATATGAATTTAAATTGCGTGGTTATAGAGTTCCTATAGTATCTTTATTTCCTAATGTAGATACAGTAGTTGAAAAACAATAAAAATATATAAAGGGTGATTTGAAATGAAGAAGTATGAATATAAAAAAGTTGATTTCCAAAGGTTAACAGAACCGCATCATTTAGAGCTTGATGTGAACAAGCTGAATGAGTTAGGAGCAGAGGGTTGGGAGTTAGTTTTGATTGATAGTGGAGAGTATGTGTTCAAAAGAGAAATCTTTTAAGGAGGATGTAGTTATGAATGAATATCAAGAACAAGGATATAAGAATGATGCAGAAAAAATTGAACATGAAATGCGTGAAATGGGATATATGTCCTCTGATATTGTGGTAGTAGCATATCTTCTGTTAAAGAATAATATTGAAAAGGCAGAAGGACAAATGAATGTAGATAATAAACTGCAAGAGATGATTCGAAGAGCAGAAGAACTGTTGAAAGACTAATAGATGTAATCAAAAAGTAAGGGGAGAGCAAAAGATGGATATCAAAGATTTAATTCAGAAAATAAAAGAGAGAAAGCTATTATTACAAGCATTGAATCCTGAAATTGGTACTAAGGTTATGGGATGGAGCATTGAAACTTCAATGGATGGATTGAATGACTATTATGAAGATGGAAGCTTAAATGGTGGTTTTTGGGTAGAAGACATCCAAAGAGGTTTTTCAACTGATGATTCCAATACGTTTAAACCATCAAGAAATATGAAACATGCATGGATGGTTATTGAAAGAATGATGGAGCATTATAACTGTTCATTCTCCTTAAGTAGTACAGAGTTAAACAGTTTTAAATGTGAATTCCGTTTTGGTAACGACAGTGTAGAATATATTGACCCATGCCAATGTGTAGCTATTTGTGTAGCTTCTTTAAAAGTTTTAAGTGCTCTTGATGGCAAACAAAACAATGATAATAGGGACGAATAATATGGATAGAAAAAGAGAGTTTAAGTTTGAAGGCAAGGAAGTCTCATTTACAGATACGCTTATCATGGGGAAATTAGAAGAGAAGATTCAAAAGGGTATTGATGAAATAAAAGAAATGAAGGGCAAAGAAACAACTGTTACGATGACATTGGATGACCTCTATTATATGAGAAGATTATTGATTACTCAGGCATTTTCTACAAGATTAGCAAGAGAAAACTTAGTGGATGCAATGGAATATACTAAATCTTTGAAATAAAAACCCATAGAGTGACGGAAGAAAAGGAGTGTGTGTTTGATGTTTGAAGATATGTATGTGGTATTTTTTTTGGAGGGAGAGCGTATAGAACTCTCATTCATTTTAGAAGTTGAAGGTAAGCGATTTTATGAATTCTATAAAAAACAATATAAAAATCCTAATTCTGATTTGTCGGATTACTTCCCCGATTATCAAGAAACATATGAAGATTATTTAAAGCATTTCTTACTACCATACCTCCAAGGGTATAAGGAGCTTTACGTTGGTTATGATTCTTGGAAAGAGGAAGGGATTTGGAATGCTAAAAATCAAGATAATCAATTAAGAGGTCTTTTATTGCCACGTCTAAACTATCGTTTTTACAAGGGAGTTTTAGCCTATAGAAAGTGGCGAAACATAAAATAGAATTCATAAGTGTGAAAGGAAGGTGGAAAATCCTATAAGGAGGATTAAGATGGATAAATATAATGTATATGGAAATGGTGAGCCTGAAAAAACAAAATATGAATATGAAATAGGAGAAGTCATCATGTTATATACTTCAAATGGTCACTGTCCTATAAAATGCATTAATAAAAAAGTGGTTGATGGTAAATTAATTCAATACTTCAATAAAGGACGACTGGATTAAGATTTCTAACTGGTTTGCAGACAAAACATATGTGAAAGGGACTGACGTCGAAAATGAAATATCATATAACTCCTAAACAAGCAAAAGAAATTACAGAGGAACAGTTTTATTCCTTATTTAATGAGATTGTACCAAGAAAAGATTGGGCAGATTATCATCATAAGAAAGTAACAATTGGAAAAATGATTGATTATTTGGATGGAGTGAGTGTACATAAAAGTCTACTTACAGAAGAGTTTGTAATCGAGGTATACGATACAGAATATTCTGCGCCTGAATTGACTGATGCTTTATGGTTAGCTGTTAAAGATTGCATGTAGTTATGTAAAGTATTCATACACATTTTCACAAGGAACCTATAAAAGGTTCTTTTTATTTTACTTTAAATTGACTATAGTCTATAAAAATATTATAATTTTATCATAATCTAATAAGTATAGGAGTGAAGTTGATGGACGTAGAAAAAGGAGACCTTAATTTCATTGAAGATATATTTAAAGCCTATATATTGTCCTTGCTTTTTCTATTAATTATTGCAGTCCCTATTATCCCTCTTGAAATCTATCTTTTTGATTCATCAAACATTGAATTTGCAATTGTATCAGGATTATTTATGATGCTATTTGCTTCATTCTCATCTGAGTTGCATGGAAAGATAATGATGCCATCCGCTTTATATATTTGTTACTTTTCTCATTCATGGAATGTGTATGGTCTTGTTGCTGTCGGTCTATTTTTCCTATTATTATCTGCGATTATTATTGAGAAAGTATCCGTATGGAAAAAGAAACAACAAAAGAGAGCAATGGAAGAAATGTATCCTCTATATTCAAACCTTTTAGGTAAAAAGGAAAAGGACTTATTATCTTCTATATATGGTAAAAGTGGATATTATTATCAGGTTATTCAAGCAGGGTATGTAACAGATATAGAGTTATTAGCTATTAATGCGAGATTAAAGCGTGAAATACGTAAATAGATGTATGACACATATAAAGAGGGTGTTTTGATGATAGACCACATAAATGGCGAATTAAGATTACATAGCGGTTGGATTCCTAAAGAAAAGGTTAATACGTTTAAAGAGAAATGCGAACTTGTGGCAAATGCATGTTTCGAAGACAATAAGGGATTGCAGTATCAAATAAAATATCACGATTTAGATGGAGATGATTTTGGTACAGAAGAAAAGCCATGTGTAATGGAAAAATGGATGGCTGAGATTATTTTTTATTCGGAAGAAGATTACCCCATTGATATTGAAAAATTAATTAATCAAAAGAATGCAGGTGAAAGTGATGAAGGGGTGGATTAATACTTACCCTCATAAAATACATGCCAGTGTATTGTTGTTAGATAATGAAATACACAATTGGAAAGTGGGAGAAAATTATTGGACAAGTCCTTTTTCTATGAAGTGGTCTTTTCCCTTTCCTGCAAACATGCATGAGTATATTGTGAAGAATAATACATGGATAGTTTATACTCCAGAGCAACATAGTAAGGTGTTTCAAGAGCTTGCTCCTGAATGGATGAAACAGTGGGCTGTTGCAAATGATTATATTGGGAAGATGCCATATAAATAGATATAGATTAAATAGAGAGGATGATAGATTGTGAATATCCTTGGTACATTAAGAACTATTCAATTCAACAATGAATTATTAAATGAAGAGTTAATTCGTGTGAAGGATGAAAATTATTATTTGAAAGTCGAGAATTTAGAATTGAAAAGGCAACTTGCTAAAGAATGATTAGCAAAAAGGGAGGCATGTAAAGAATGATTTCTATTTGGGTTTGTCCTATTACGATGGAAAAATACACGTTTGGTGCAGAAATAACAGGAACTTCTATTATGACAAAAAAGAACAAGTTAAATCTACTTATTCCCTTGAGAGAAGTTGTGGAGATGGAGGTGCAAGAAGATTATTATTTAATTACCGTCTCAGGTGAATAAAATAAATTGGATTTAGGATAAGTTTAAATAAGAATAGAAGGAAAATTAGCAATGAAAAATGGTGACTTGTACAAGCATTATAAACAGAAAGAATATTGTTTTCGGTGTTATTGCATTACCAGTAACTGAATTTACAGGTGATTTTGTTGATTTAAGAGAGAATTTGGTTGCTCAAGATGCTCATACACCTGATGGAGAAGCGATTCGAGAAGTTCGTTTGTATTGTTACAAGGGAGTAGTTTTTATTGATAGAGAAAAGCCTCATGTCATTTATCAAGCAGAAGTCGATTATGGGACAGACAAAGTTTGGGCACGGGAAGTAGATGAGTTTTTCGGTATGCAAAAATTACCTTCAGGAGAATTGGTAAAACGATTTGTAATGATAGAAACGAACAAATAGAGTTTTTTTAAGAACTATAAAGTGATAGGGGATGGAAAGATGATTAATATTTTCGTTGCAATTCTTATAAGTGGCTCAATCTCTGTTGGTATGACGTACCTATTAAGTCGTAAAGAGCGAAAGAAACAGAAGCAGATGAGAAAAGAAACCCTTGAAAAATTGTATATAAAATACCCAGAGCTAAGAAGAAATGAATCATGAATATTCAAGTTATGAAGGTAACTTTAGTCATATAGGGGCGGTGTAATCATTGTAGCAACAGATATGAAATATGTATCTGAAGAAAATTGATTTAATAAGGAAGTGTTGTTAATTGGATGTTAAGACGATGAAAAACCCAAGGCATAATTATTACAACCCTAAAATATTAGTAAAAAGTGAAAATTCATACTCCATTATTGCAAGGACGGAATTTGATAAAAGATTAGGCTATCCTTTTTGTAGATATAGCAAGAGAAAAGATGCTAATGGCGAATTTGTCATTACAAGATGTAGAAAGAAAGTATATAGGGATAAATGGCAGTATATAGAAAGAGATAAATGTTCAGGGATAGATTAACTATAAGTTATTGAAAGGGTGTTAAGAATGGAAAAGGAAAAGATTGAAGAAGTATCTTTTAATAAAGAGGATGAACAGTTACAGCTTATTAAAACGAACATAGATTATGTTAAGGAATGGTCCATTAAGCATCTAATGGAAATGTTGGGTTATACACCTGTGGTTCATGTGTATAGAAATATAAATTATCTAAACTTTGATATTGAGGAAGGTCTAATGACTAAGGGTGAATTTGATGTTTATTGCAAATATTTCCGTCACGATAGAATTCAAGAACATCAAATGGATTTTGAGAAATTACTTACATATGTTTTTGGTAAGGCTTTATATGTCGTTAAAATGATAGATTTTGAAACGTTATATATTATTAGGGATACAGAAAGAAAAGAGGATTATTTCCAGTAATACTTTGTCGTTATTATATATCTTTTGCTACTGCATATAATGAAAGTAATTGCGGTGTAATTTCTGCGGAGTACACCTAAGGGAGTTCCATGAGTGGGCTCTCTTTTTATTTTACTCATAATACTTTACAAGAATTGATTCTATAATACATAGAGTAAAAAAGAAAAATAGGGCTTTAATCAAATTCACTCAGGAGGAAAGTAATGATGAATGAGTTAAACGTGTATGACAAAGATGTTGTAGAAAAATTAAATAACTGGATGGAAGAACGAGATAGTGTTATTCAATTTAGTGTAAATCGAAAGTTGAATATTATGGGTACAATCAATATTAAATTAAGAGAAGATGAATTTCTGCAAAAAGGCGAGGATTATAATCGTTTGGTATTATCAGATTGATTTTATACTGTATTAGAATCCTTTCTAAGAGTAGAATTTAGCTTAAATGATATTCGGTATAATAATTCACGTTCATGTTTTTGGGATTATGGCATGAGAGCTTATAAAGGATAGATAGAAAAGTAAGCGTAATGTTATTAATATAAAATAAGAACACCCTAATATTAGGGTCATGAAAGCTGAGATAAATTGTCTCGGCTTTTCTTTTTTATTGAATTTCCTCTTTTTGAATGCCATATGATAATACGAATATATAAAACAGGTATTTTACATTTGAAATGATTAAAGAGGAGTGTTTTCGTGATGACAGGTTATTATTTATATGAAGGTATGCAAATGGAGTTCAACGGTGAAAAGGTAGCGATTTGTGGTGATGCAGAAGCTATAAATCCACGAGAAAAAAGAGGGAATTTAGGAAGAATTGTATGCTTTGATAAAAAGAATACATTAGGTGATGAACATTCTTTTGAAACGGAAGCAGATTTTAAAAATGAAATAAACGATAAAAATGCGGTTATCTTACCCATCTATCTGCATGAAGGTCGTACACTTGAAATAAGTGTTGTGCAATATACTGAATTAGCAAGACACATAGGATATATTTATGTTAATAGAGAAATGATTCGTACCAGATATCAAGTGAATCGAGTATCAAAAGTACTAAAACAGGAAATTGTTCAGGAATTAATGAAAGAAGTAAAACAATATGATTACTATCTAAAAGGTCAAGTATATGGATATCAAGTATTTAATCCATCAGGGGAGGTAATTGAAAGTCGATTTGGTTTTTATGGTCCGAATCCGACTTCTAATGGATTAACAGATTTCTTACCAGGATTTTTCGCAAAATAATTAGTTATTTATTATAAATAATAAGGGTGAAGATGTTGAATTGGCATTAAACTAAAAATTTTTAAACACAGAGAATCATTCTTTGTGTTTTTTTATATCTACCAAAAAGAACGTACGTTTGATTTTGACGTGGATTTGTTTATAATATACATATAAGACTGTGGAGGGGATAAATGTATGTTGCAAATTTCTACTACTGATGAAGTACAAGGTTTGTATGTATTAGTGGATGAAATAATAAAGGTGTATACTCCCTTTATTAAAGGTCAAAAATTTAATGAAAAAAGAAAAGGGTTATCTATAAAATTAATAAATGAATTAAAGTTTATAGGATTTGAACATAGAAGAAACATTGGGAAATTAGCGGTATATGGATTGAAGTATATGGTCTCTGACACAAAGGAACTGCAAGAGATTATGATTTGGATAGGAGAAATGAATGGTGGTATGGGAGAATTAATTGTAAATCATTATAACCAAGGACATATAGACACTACCTCGAACGTTATTTGAATTGAATTAAAATGCTCACATGATAAAATATAGAGTGTAGAGATTAATCACTTTGATAAATTCTTTCATCATTATAAAAACCTACCAAAATAAAAAGAGCCCACCGACCATATTGGGGCTCTTTTTATTTTATGCATATATCTGCGGGATGACCAGACCATCTCTGCTTGTTATGAAGCTTCCATTCTGGGTCAATTTTTGCTGTCTCTGCATCTAAAATTTTGTATATTTCATCAGAAGCCCTTGGAGTCGAATAAAGTTCATTTATAGTATCTATTACTCCACGACCATATTTTTGAAGAAGAAGTCCTGAGAGATGTGGAGTTTCAGCACCTCTTGAAACAGATTCCGCTCTTTCTTTAGCGTATTGTCGGATATGTTGAATCATTTTTTCAATGATGATTGCATTTTCCATTATTATATTTCCACCTTTCCAACATATAAACTTAGCAATTTAAAATAAAATATTTAGTTATGTGAATATGGTTAACATTGTAACAAGTAAAGTTCACTGTGTAAATGTATAAAAATAGAGTTCAAATTGAAGATATACTCAATTGAACTCTATTTAGATTATTACGCTGATTTCTTTTCTTCATTTGCACCTGATTTACCTTTTCGTAAGTAGTGAATAATGAATGTTCCTACAAACGCTAAGATAATTACAGAGAAGAATGCTGTATGATTAATTTCAATACCGATTTGGTCAATACTTAATAGCATCTTTAAACCAATGAATGCAATTAATACATATGCAGTTGTTTCTAATTCAGGAATTTTATCAATGATAGTAATAAACACTCCTGCGATACCACGCATCATTAGAATTCCTAAAACACCACCCATAAACAGTACCCATACTTCGTTACTTACGGCAAATGAAGCTAAGATACTATCTACAGAGAATGAGATATCCATTAACTCTACTGTTGCTACTGTTGCCCAGAATACACCAATATAACGAGCTAAGAAACCATCTTTTACATCTACGGCTTCATCCTCAGGATTATCTGCACCTTTTTTGTCGATATATCGTTCTTTAAAGAATTTAAACGATAACCAAAGTAAGTAAAGTGCTCCAAATACTTTTACAATCGTAAATTTGACTAAGTAAGTACCTAATCCAATTGCAATAAATCGGAAGATATAAGCTCCCCATAATCCGTACATTAATGCTTTCTTTCGTTGCTCTTCAGGTAAATGTCTTACCATAACGGCTAATACTAATGCGTTATCCGCAGAAAGTAATCCTTCCAAAAGAACTAAACTACCAATTAAGCCCCAGGCTACAGGGTCACTTAATACTTCTTTCCACATATGTAAATCAAAGAAAGACGCATAAGTTGATAAGATATTTTGTAACATCAACAGTCACTCCTATTAAGTTTTCGTGTTTCGTATGAACATATCTTACAACTTTTATTAACTATAGTCAATATATAAATTTTAATGTATACTATATTTTATGAAACGAAATTGATGAAGGAAGTGAAAAAAAGAATGCAACAAACATCGGAATTGTTAAATCGAATATTAAAACATCCTATGTTAGAGGGTAGAAAGATTCATTCTCAAACATTACATATGGAGATGAGTGAAGGGATTACTTTCAGTAAGGTTTCCATTCATAGAGATGAATTAATCGTTTTACCGTGGAAACCGTATACAAGTGAACAGAATCACAGATATGGAGCATATATTGATGAATCAGAAGAATTAGATGAGATGGAAGCGTATGCAAATATCATAATTCAGTCTTTTACAGAAGAGGAAAGCCGTTTCGAACTTTTCATACAAGGATGGGATGATTATTTATTCTTATTAGTTATAGAGCATAAGGGAGATGAAATGTAGTATGGAATATTACAAAGATATAGAAGTATTTGTATGTGCAATCGGATTATTTGTAATCCCTATTATACTCACAACAATTCTTTATTTTATTAAAAAGGAATATTTTCAATGTAATTGGCGTCCAGGTCCAGATTATATTTCTCTATATGCCACATGGAGCCTTATGATAGTTAGTCTGGGTGCGATTATTGTATTAGGAACGATGGGTTACTCATTGATAACGGGAAAAGAATTATTTCAAGAGAGAATGAACCTTGTAGAGAAGACGAAGCGAGAAGTCATTGCAAACGCATTAAACGTTCAGGAAGACAAACTACAGATGGATGACAATGAGGAAGGTACGCTAAAAGGAATAAAAATGTATCGAGTAAAAGTAAATAACGAAACATTGTCAGTGTTTCTAAAGTATGAAGATTACTTAAAGTATAAAGTCGTCAGGATTGATAAAATTCTAACTGAAAGTAAGGATTCGTAAAAACAAAATAAAAAGATGAAGGGATTTACAACGAATGAAAACAATAAATGAGAAAAAAATAATGTTGAAACGTAAAATGCAGGAGTATTTTAGAACAAAAGATAAGGAGAGTTTACAAGAATTCCTTCAAGAGCATGATTATAGCAAGGTAGATAGACTGGCTATTTTTGAGGAGGTATCGAGAGAATACAGACAAGTTACTGCTTATAGAATTATCCCGTTACCTATGAAGGATGTAACCGATAAGAAAACTCGTGAACAGTTAAATGAGTATATGAATGATTGGCTAAAATCAGAAGGGTTAACAAAAGAAGAGATGAATGAAATGATGAGGCAATATCCCAATGTATTAGAAGAGGAGTAATAACGTATGAGTCCAACAAACGAACGATTCCAAAAAGCGAAAGAAGCGGTAAAAGATTTTTTCAATACAAGCAATCAAGATAAATTAAAAGAATTTTTTATGGAAAATACATATTCGCTTGAAGAAATGCAACAAGTGGTACAGGAGGTTCAAAAGGAGCAAGGTAGAGATTTTTCTTATCAGATGTTTAATGAGTTAATGCAATGTGCCACAGATGAGTCTGAGATTACATTTTTTAAAGAGGCTAAAAGTAAATTTTTAGTAAATCATGAGACGACAGAAGAAGAGATGTTAGCGTTGTCGAAGGCATATCCCAGAAAACCTACTGATTTATCAAATGTAACAATTATCAACAAAGCAACTCCCCCAAAAGAAAATAAGTTTAAAAAAATAATGATTTCGATTGGTACTTCTGTCTTGTTTATTATAGGAATTCTATGTACTATGTTATGGCTTTATAATTTATCAAAAAATGAAATAATTACTGCCCAAACAAATGCGGATATTCGGCAGGACTTGGTTTCAAAAGAGCTTGGAATCTCGGTAGATGATTTTATGATGAATAAATCCAGTCAACAAACAGGATTCATCGTAAAAACAAAGGATAATATCTATTTCGCTGATTTTAAACAAGAGAATACAGAAGATGCACCAGAGCTAATAGATTTGCGTCCGATAACGATGAGAGAAGCAGGGTATTTACAGGCTAAATAAACAATTTTCATGAAGTTCTCAGACAATATGAGAGCTTTTTTATATAAAAAAATGATAGAGCAAGGTCGAACACCTAAAGCATTCTTATATAAGATATATATATCTAAAATTAAATATAATCTGTTAGATAAGGGTGTGATAGTATGAAGAAAATCTTTGTTTTATTAATTCCAATCGTGCTATTGGCAGGATGCATGACTCCACAATCGCCAAAAAAACCAGAACATAAAGACATTTTTGCTGAGTTAAATAAGAAACCTGATTTTAAGAAAGATTCAAGAATGCAGATTTTAGAACAGAATGATGTTCCATTTGAAGAGAAAAGCAATTTGTCAGAAATCACAATTTTACAGGATAAAAAAACATCCTGTAAATATGTGTATACCTATACAAAATCATCAGGTTCAGCAGGGGTGACAATGAATCCGATATATAAATCAGACGGAACCATTGATTGCGATAAGTAGTTTTATACATAATTTGATAGGTAGTTTTAAACTGATTTAAAAGACTTTAGTAAATTATTTTTTACAAAAGTCTTTTTTTGTTATATAATATAGTTAAATAAATTGTACTTGCTTAGGAAATTAGTGGAGGTTATTTTATGACGAATACAGATTTACGGGTAATAATAAGAAATAATAATGGTGATAAAGAAATAGATGTTAATGAAATTCTTGTCGTATATACAGTTGCAAGTATCGCAGTGCATAAGGAATTAGAGGAAGAGTTAGCATCTTTATATAAAGAAAATCAACAGGATTGCATGATTGCATACAAAAACAGTCGCTTTTATGAAAATCCTTTATTTTCAACATATACAGCAATAGAAGAGAAAAAGATGAGAGAAGCTTTAGCTCTATATGCTTGGTATGAAGAGAAGGGTGAGGGGGATGCCTTTTTACGAAAGTTCATTAAGAAAGGATATAAGAGACTTAGTGATTATGTAGAAAGAAATCCAACCTTTAATATCAATCATTTTGTGGACTTTTACAGAGGAAGAAGTGATTCCTATTTATCTGAGTCTAAATTGTTATTAGTCATTTCTTGTGTAATGTACTTATATGAGAAGAAACAAATAAATTGGCGTAGTATGGAGATTCAAGAACACTTCAGGAATGTTGTTGTAAATATCAATTCTATAGCCGTAACTGATAAAGAAATGTTAGAAGGTAGAGCAAAAAACCAGATTCCTGCATTATCCAAGTTTCAAGAAGTGACAGGATGTAAATTTGGAAAAGTTGAAAATATAGATGACATGATTGTGAAAATGGAGGATAAATTACTTAAGGAATTAAGTAAAGAAAAGCCTTTAAAAAGAATGGCACCAAATGAACTGTTTAATGAATTGTATAAGAGAGGTATGTATAGATACATTAAACCTTTAAGTGGTGTATTGCGTTTACAAAATCTAAATGATATGAATTTTTATGCTACAACTGAAATTACAAGAGAAGAATACATTGATATTTATCAAATGTTTTCCGCTTCAAAAGACAGAGGACGTTTGACCGATGAAGATTTTACTTTTTATTTGAGTGCATCGTTATTAATTTGTATGATGGCGAAACAATATAAGGAGCTAAGAGACGAGTATCTAAATAAAGATGACTCTGCTTTATATCAAGCCATTGAAAAAGAAAAGCTTGCGAATGAAAAAGTAATCGAATTAACGAAAAAAGAAAAAGAATTCGAATCAAGAGAAAAAGAACTGAATGACAAAATCTCTGAACAAGAGGCGTATATTAAAGAATTAGAACGTAAATTAAAAGAAAAAGAAGAAACAGTAAAAGAAGATGAAATGCTTCGTAAAGAAGTAATTTCATTAAGAGAATATGTATTTAAAGAGCAAGAACAAATAGAGCAAGAAGATATGGTAGAAGAAGATTATTCTGCTCAATTAGAAAATGCAAGAATTGCAATTGTCGGTGGCCATCAAAACTGGCATCAACGAATCAAGCAAGTTTATCCTGGTATTCGAACGATTCTACCTGATGAAAAAGGAATTGATTTATCATTCTTAAGCAACATGGATATTGTGTGTTTTGAGACATCCCATTCAAATCATGCCATTTATAGAAAAGCACTAAGTAATGTTAAAGATAAGGACGTTCATATCCACTATTTCAATGGTCAACGTAATATTAGTGCTTTAGGGTTAGAATTAAGTAAACTGATGTAATAAGAAAAAAAGCAGTGATTAAGTTCACTGCTTTTTTTTATGCTTGTGTCTGCACTTCATAATTCCAACCTATTAAGACTTGAATCTTATATCCATCTTCAATTTTATGAATAAATTGAGGATGTTTCTTTAGATATTGAAGTAAGTCATCTTCTTGCTTTTCGATGTCAGATGTAGGATTTCCTGACCATTCTAAGGCTTCTAAAAAAGCATCATTTAGAGACACTTTTCTCGCTACTGTATCCAGTTCGTGTTTAATTAATACCATCATCATGTATAATTCCTCCTAAAGTTCATTTCTTGTGAAATGCCAATTTATAAAATCTATATATTATATATACTTTATCTAATATTATTCAAAATGTTATGATGATAACTAAAGGATGAGCAAAGGGGAAATGCGAATGCCGAACTTACATTGGGAAAAATTAGAGAAATTACAAATAGGGAGATATGGCGAATATTTTGCAAAAATGGAGTTTGCATCATATGGACTACAGGTATACTCTCCAGAAATTGATGACCACGGAATAGATTTTATTGTAAAAGATAAAAAAGGTAATTTTAAAGAAATTCAGGTAAAATCAATAAGGGGTATGGGCTATGTCTACATGGAGAAAACCAAATTTGATATAACCAATAAACATTTATATCTTGCATTATTGGTTTTTGAACATGGGAGATTTCCAGATGTTTTTCTGATACCCGCAGAAGCATGGTCTGAACCTAATGGTGTTTTTGTTGATAGAGGATATACTAAGCCTGGGCAAACATCAAAACCAGAGTATGGTGTAAATATTTCTCAGAAAAATTATTCAATCCTTGAGATTTTTTCAATGGAAAATTCAGTCCGAGAATTTTTGTAATAAGATATATATTACTAAGAGGTAGATACGTTTGTTGTATCTATCTTTTGTTTATGAAAAATAGATGTGATGAAGTGAGAATTTTGCTATAATACAATAGTTTATTAGGTTTATGATTAATGATTTGAATAAATATAGGGGTTTAAAATGACAGAGGCAATGAGTATTCAATTAGAAAAAGGAACTGCGGTTCCAAATATAAAATTTATTCGAAAGAAATTCAATGAGCAGGGTTTAAGATTGCTTACAAATCGCTATATTGACCGTAAAAGCCCATTAAAATTCATTTGTTCCAATCATGGAACATTGGAAACAACCTGGGGTAAGTTTATTAGAAATATGGGTTGTCATGAATGTAAGGGAAAGACTGTTAGATGGGAAGTTGTAGACAAAGCGTTTAGCAATAGAGGATATCAATTGAAAACTAAAATATACATAAATAATAAACAAGAATTAGTTTTTGATTGTCCAGTACATAAAGAACAAGTTACAACATGGGCGAATTTTAGAAGGTCTAAGATAGGTTGTAAGGATTGTTCGAAAGAAAGAACAAACAAGAACATGGATATTAAACGTACAAAGCTCAATGAGAAGGATAAGCACATCGTAGGGGAAAGATTTTCTCGTTTATTGGTTATAAAAATTCATTCGATGGAAAAGAAAAAACCAACAAAATTCTTATGCAGATGCACTTGTGGTAAAGAAGTAATTACGACTCGATTTAAACTTGAATCTGAAAACACTCGGAGCTGTGGATGTATAAGGAAAGAAAGCAAAAAAGAGCGTATTACATTAAATGGCGAATCTTTAATGATGAAAGAATGGGCACAATACTTCAAATTAAGTCAAAAAAAATTAAAGCAATTATTATCACAAGGTTATGATTATGAAGAATTAAGAACTACCTGTAATGGATTATATAAAAACCAAACAGATAAGGAAAAAGTGATATTACATATTAAAGACAAATTAAAAGAGTTCAATAAAGCATTTGAGTGTACTAATATAGCAAAACAAAATTGTCTGATTCTAAACGAACAAAAGGTTCTTATTAAATATGCAATTGGAAATAGCAATAACAAAGGATGTTTTAACTTAACGCAAACCCCCAGAAGAAATGGGGAGTTATATGATAATGAAATTGTATTAGCCAATGGACGAATACGCAAGCAGTATCATATGTCTTATTCCCATATCATATTTGTTGTAGACAATAAAGGAAGGTATGACTGTTGGATAATTCCAACGCATCGAATAAGTGATGAGTTACAATCTATTTCTTTCTCTCCTTACAGAAATGGGAAATATGATAGTTATAGAGAAAACTGGAATATAATTTAAGAATTACATTTATATATATTGTATATACCACCTATAATATATAAACAATATATAAAAAAGGTATTTTTAAAAATTATTTCAAAGGAGAATTTATATGACTTTATATGGTTTAATCGAATTATCAAATGCAGGACAATTAAGAAGAAATCTGGGGGATAATTGGGAATATGAGCCTACTAAAAATGGGTTCAATATTGCTTATAAAGATAATTTAGGTGGTATTATGGTTCAAATATCTGAAGGAACAGAAGAAGAAGAATATGACAAACCTATAATTGCTTATCGTATCTTTAATGGTTCCAAAGAAATGGTGTTTAATGGATTTGAACAAAGAGCGAGAAAAACACCATTGGAAGATATTCATTGGGGTGTAAGTCAGCGTATGAAGTATATTTTTGGATTTTAATAGGGTAAGAAGGTAGACCGTTTAGTTATTATACTAAATGGTCTTTTTTATTGTGATGAAAATGAGGATGAAAAACAATCCGAATTTACATTGACTATAGTTAATAAAAATAGTAAAATCAACTTTATAATTTAAAATAAAGGATGATTCAATTTGTATAGAAAAATTACAATCGAGGAAATTAAGGCGAAATTTGAAGAGTCTGGGTACGAATTGTTAACAAAAGTATATAAAAATAATAGACAGCCTATAAAATTTAGATGTAAGTTGCACGGAGTTAAAGAGGTGGAATGGGGGAACTTTAGACGTGTAGACGTTGGTTGTTCCGAATGCCGAAATCAATTTAGGAGAAAAAAAGAAAAAGGGGTACCAATAGGTACAAAGCAAATTTTTATTATTGATGAAATAAAAGAAAAGATTGAAAAGTCTGGGTACGAATTATTAACAAAAACATATACGGGTAAAGAGCAATTTATAAAATTCAAATGTAAAACACATGGAATCAAAGAAGTGAGATGGTCAAATCTTAGACGATTAAAAATCGGATGTCTTGAATGTAGGAAACAACATAGAAAAGAAAGAGGTAAGAAATACACGAAAGTAGATTTAAATGAGAAAGAAAAAAAACTTGTTGGAAAGAAATATTCTCGTTTGGAAGTGTTAGGATTTCATTCAGTCTATAAAGATGGCAGAACTTTATTTGAATGCCAGTGTGATTGTGGAAAGAAAACTTTCGCAAGTGAAAGTCAGTTGTTTAGGAAGTTGAAACAAAGCTGTGGTTGTATCAGGAAGCGTCCTCGAAAATTCTTAGAGCTAAATGGTGAGCTTAAATCAATAAATGAATGGTCTGCTTATTTTGGCATTTCCAAATCCACATTTCAAAAGTATATTGCGAAGGGCTATACATATCAAGATTTATATTATAAAAAGTTAAACAAGAAAAGCTACTCGAAAAAGCTACAAAATAAAGATATGAATTATATTTTTAATAAGTTAAAGAAAATTTACCCTGAGGTTGAAAAGATAAAGCATAGAAGACATGACTTAGAAGTTTGTGGAAAGAGAATCTTAATTAAATATGCGAATGCAAATGAAAAAGGCAGAGCAAGTTTTACATATGTACAAACACAACGAAAAAACAAAGAAATTTATGAAAATGAAACAGTATTAAAAAACGGGAAGATAAAAGATATCAATGAACAAAGCTGTGATTATGTGTTGTATCTTGTGTCAAATGGAGCTGAGTATAACACTTGGATTATTCCTATTGAAGATATTAGAGAAGATGCACAAGGCGTTTCATTGGCAACAGGAAGAAGAAGTAAGTTTAGTATATATGAAGAAGCTTGGGATTCCATTTTTATAGATGAATTCGAGCAAATAGAATTGACTAAAACCGCCTAATATTATAGGTGGTTTTTTTATGTCATTTTTACCAACAACGAATAAGTAGGATTCTTAGAATCTAAAATAAATGGAATATATAAAACAGGTAATTTAAAAAATTTATTAAAAAGGTGGATTCTTATTATGAGTGAAGCAGTATATGATGTTGTAACAGAAAATATTATTAAAAAGTTAGAAGAAGGTACAATTCCTTGGAGAAAACCTTGGGTAGGCGAAGCGGTTGCAGTGAATTGGAAAACGCAAACTCCTTATCGTGGTATTAATCAATTTTTATTATCAAGTGGGGAATATGCAACGTATAAACAAATTAAAGAAGCAGGTGGAAGAATTAAAGAAGGAGAAGGTAAGAAATATAGTATCGCAGTATTATGGAAATGGATTAAGAAAAAGGGAAAGAAAGATGAAGAAAATGAAGAGGACACATATCCATTATTACGTTACTACAGAGTTTATGAAATTAATACGCAATGTGAGGGGATAGAAAGTAAGCGAGTAAATGAATCTTTTGAGCATGACCCTGTAGCAGAAGCTGAAAAATTAATTGAAGACTTTATGAATAAACCAGATATGACTTATAATCCTGGTTCGGCATTCTATCGCCCATCAATGGATGTCGTAAATGTACCACCAATGAAACATTTTCCGAATGTAGATGAGTTTTATTCTACATGTTTTCATGAATTGGTTCATTCAACAGGTCATAAAAGTCGCTTGAATCGAGCAGGTATCGTAGAACAGGCTAACTTTGGTGATGAAGTATATTCCAAAGAGGAGCTTGTTGCTGAACTTGGTGCATCTATGCTATCTGCAATTGCAGGTATTGATAATAGTACATTTGAAAACAGTGCGTCATATTTAAAAGGTTGGTTAGGAGCATTAAAAGGTGATTCTCGTTTAATTGTACAAGCAAGTGCCCAAGCACAAAAAGCTGTAGATTATATTCGAGGAATTAAATATGAAAATTAAGCCGAATCTTTGATTTGGCTTTTCTTACACACATTACAAAGTTATGAAGATAACTTTTAAAAAGGGAGAAATAGAGAATGGAACAGTTCGTTGGAGCAAAGAGATTAAAACCACTAAATGATTTTATTTTTAAAAAGATTTTTGGTGAAAACACGGATAAAGACTTGTTAATTGGATTTTTAAATTCAATTGTATCGTTCCGTATTGAAGATATTGAAGTAAGAGAAGAAAAGCTTACAAAGGAATCCTTAGTAGAGAAACAAGGTATTTTGGATATTAAAGCTATTACAAGTAAAAAGGAAAAGATTAATGTAGAAGTTCAACTGCTTAATCAGTATAATATGGTTCATCGAACTTTATTTTATTGGTCTAAACTATACACAGAAAACTTCAAGTCAGGACAAAACTTCAAAGAATTATCCAAAACAATTACCATCAATTTGTTAGGATTTGAAATGTTGGAGTTAGAATCATATCGTTCAACGTTCCATTTGTATGAGGATACTGAAAAATGTATGTTAACTGATTTATTGGAAATTCATTTCATAGAATTGCCTAAGTTTGATAAAATAGAGAATAAAGATTATTCAAACCCACTTCACAGATGGTTATTGTTCTTGAAAGAGGATGTACCTACCGAGGAATTGGAGGTGTTACGAGGAATGGATGGATTAATTAATAAAGCAGATAACAAATTAAATTATCTAAGTGCAGACGATGAAGTAAAGAGAGAATATGAGTTGCGTGAAAAACATTTATCAGATGAAAAGACTCGTATTGAAGGTGCGAGAGCAGAATCAAAGGAAGAAGGTAAGGAAGAAAAAGCAATAGAAATAGCAAAAAGTCTTTTAGACGTATTACCTGTATCAGAAATTTCAAAGCATACAGGGTTATCAGCGGAAGCTATTGAGGCGATAAAGAAACAAGTTTAAGAAGTTTTTATGTAAACCTACTCAATTACTGAGTAGGTTTTATTTTTTGCCCGCATCAATAATGGTAAAATAATGTAAAAGGAAGGTGTTGGATATGAAGAATGCAAATAAGGTACAAGAGGCAATAGAATTACTAAAAAGAACAACGAACGTAAAGGATGTATCTAAAACAACGGGGCTACAAAAAGAGACTATTATTCTATTAATCGAGTCGGATTCAGAAATGATAGAAAGAGTTATAAAGAGTTTCTTAAATGATAAGGGTTATGTTTTAGAAGAACCTTTTGTTAATGAATTGAAAAGGTCCATCGAATTAAGGGATAAATATTTATCAGACCAGAGAACACGGATGGAAGGTGCGGAAGAAGAAGGCATAAGAATGGGTATAGAAATTAGTAGGAAAATAGGTAGAGAACAAATAGCAATTAAAGTCGCAAAGAGTATGTTGGCAAAAAAACTGTCATTAGAAGAGATACTTACTATACAGAATTAGAAATGGATGTTTTGAAAGAGTTGAAGAATGAGTTGAATTGATTATGTCGTGCAAAAAACAACTATTCTTTTAAAGAAGGGATTGTATCTCTTCTTTTTTATTGTGTATTTTTACAAAAAATAATTTACTAAACGGAATTCATGTTATATACTATAGTCAATAGAAAAAGAATCGAAATAAAAAGGGGTTGCAAATTAAATGGTAGTAAATCTAAGCAAATTAAAAAAAGGTGACAGAATTAATGGTGTGTTTTTATTAAAAAATTTAAATGAGTCTATTGCACAAAATAAGAATCCGTATTTTAAATTCAACTTAGCAAATAAAACAGGTTCATTAGAAACGATTTGTTGGTCCATTACGGAAGAACTTCGTACTCTTTTTGAAAAAGATTTTCCAGTTGCTCATTTAACAGGTGTTGTTACAGAATATGGAGATAAATTGCAAGTTAAACTATCAACGATTAAAGAATCCACGGAATTTGATAAAGGTGATTTAGTTGAAACTGTTGCTATGGATGGAGATATCATTCGTGCTGAAATTGAATCAACAATTGAGAACATGAAAGATAAAGAGATTAAATTAATTACAAAGACAATCTTTGAACCATGTAAAGAAAAATTCTACGACCATGTTGCGGCCAAGAAATTTCACCATGAGGTTGTTGGTGGCTTGGGATATCATGTGTACACGATGTTACTATCAGCCAAGCAATTAGCTAAAATATATGGAGCAAATGAAGACTTACTTTGTGCAAGTATTATTCTGCATGATTTAGGGAAATTAATTGAAATTGAGAATCCCCTAAATCCCGCTTACTCAGTAGAAGGTAATTTGCGAGGTCATATTGCTATTATGGATACAGCTATTCATAAAACAGTTGTAAAGCTTATTCAAGAAGAAAAGTTGGACAAGAACAGTGAAGTACCAATGCTACTATCACATATGGTTCTTAGTCATCATGGGCAATTGGAGTGGGGTTCACCTGTTGTACCAAAAGTAAAAGAGGCACTTTTACTACATTTTATTGATTCTATTGATGCGAAGATGTATCAGGTAAATAAACACTTACCAAGTGCTGAATCAGGGGCAATGTTTAACATTCCAGAAATGAGAATCGACTTCTATAAGCCTAAATACTGCTAAACAAATAATTAAGAAGGGTTCCTTTTAGGGACTCTTTCTTTTAGGGGGTATACATATGAGTAAACGGGTGTCGTCAATGCAAGAGAAGATTTTAGAATTTGCAAAGAACCTTATAGATAATCCTGATAGCTATGAACACCTATCTACAGTGGAGCGACAACAGTTATTTGCTATGAGTAAGCTATATGCATTAAGGAACCAAGCAGATGATGAGGAAGTGGATTCTATAGGTGATGCAATTTACGACATAACTGTAGATAAACAGATTTATTATCAGTATAAATTGTTATTTAAATTACTAAGAGAATTTTTAGGAGAAAAGAGTTTAAAAGACTCTTTATTAAAGAGTTCTGAATTATTATGTCTTGTTAAGGAAAAAGAATCAGAGATAAATAACAGAATTCAATTACAAGTAGACCATGTGGATGCTATGAGAAAGTTAGTAGCAGAATCAAACCCGAGTGAAAAGAAAGAAATCCAAGAATAGGAGATATTGAGATATGAATAATCAATTGGTACTTATGCAAAATGATATTTTTCACGGATTAGTCGGAGAAGAAACAGAAGTTTATCTCAATGGTCATCCTATTTGTGTAGGAGATACTGTCAAAGTTATTTCAGAGCATAGTGATGTAGAAATAGTAAATGTAGTCTTTCAAGAAAAACAAGCCTTCAAAGTGATGGGAATTCATTCTGCACCTATTGAAAAATTAAGCATTGTTGAAATTTGTAAGAGCCATACCTCTCTACAAGCAGGTGACCAATTAAAGTTTCGATTAAGTGAAATTACAACGATTGGATACTCATTACAGGTTACTGCTGTTAAAACTTCAAATGAATGAAGAAGGAAGTGAGTCTTAATGGGATTTGTTAAAACCCAAATTTATTTTAGAGAAATGATGAATGCAATAGTTTTCCTGCAAGATGAAGAAAAACGAGCGATTCAGAAAGACTTTCGAGAACAAGGCTTATTCATATCACTCATGGAGGCAGAAGCGATTTGGTATACATATGGGTTAAATCATAGTGATTCAATTTGGAAGTCGTATAAAGAAGAAAAACAAAACATGGATATTAAAGAACTTATGGATATTTATGTTGAAATGTCTGAAGTAGAAAAAGATAGAAAGGAAAAATTTAGAAAAACTATCTAAAGAATATATAAATATGGAGGATTAACTGAATGATACCATTTAACTTAAAAGAAGATAATTATAAAAATCATCCATTGGACGGAAAATATGGAGTTATCACAGCAAATTCCAGTTTTGCAAATTACCCTGTAACAATCGTTGACAATAATCATGAAAAAGGAACTCTTACATTATGTCTATTACACTTGTCGGAAGAGGTAAGGCAGTATGTATCTTTAAGATTACATTATGATTTTCTATATAAAAGCTTCGTTTTTGATAAATCAGTATATCGAATTTACGAATATGAAAAAGAAGAGCTATCAAATGAAAAAATAATTAACATCTTGAAAAAAGTATTGTATTATATCCAACCATCCTTACAAGGTGGCTCATTAGTAGGTTCAAGTAGCGAACAAATAGAAGATGACCCTAATTATTATGCAGGTCACTATGTTTTAAATGATGAGCAAGAATATACAATTTTAAAATGTGGAGAAGAATATAGGTTCTACAGAGGAAATAAAAAATATTATCCAGATTGGAAAGATACTGAAGATAAAGACCTTCTCTATGAAGGGATAATTAATTTTGAAATTTATAAGATGTCTATAGAATTGGCGGGTCTAAGACGACAAATTGTAATGTATGCTAATCAAATATTAGACGATGAACAAGATGATTCTATTCAAAAATATAAAAGCTTAAGAAAACAACTGGAAAACGCATTAAATGAGGTCGTTAACTTTTAAGAACGTTTGAATGTATAGAAGGGAGAGTATGAAATGCAAAGTGAGTTCTTAAAACAAGCAACTATTTTTGATACAGCACCACTCTATCCAGGGAAACTTATCTATCTCATTGAACCGTCTCAATGTATTAGCTCTTCAGAAAAGGTACATAACGCATTAGTTAAATCGGTGACATCGACTGAGCTTACAATTATTCGTATTAATGATGATGATGAAGTAGAAGAAAAAACATATCCTGTTGAATATTTTGAAGGTATTGGAGCAATGAAGTTTGAGATTATTCCTAAAAGAGAAAAAGAAAAAAAATAATCTGTTACTAAGAATCGAAATGCAGGTATTGAGTATTTAGATTATATGGGGTGTATTTCAAAAAAAGAAGAAATCGAATTGTCTTATTTATATTTAGAGGGTTTTCGTTATCTTACAAAAGAACAAAATGGGAAAGTAAAGTTGTGGAGAAATCTTCCTAAACGATTTAAATTAGCAAAAGGAAGCTTCTGGACAGTGCAAGAAGGAGTATCGTATGAAGGGGATTGGTGTCGCCCTACACACGGAGATTACAACTTTACGAAGTGGGAAGATGCTCCTATCGCTATTAATGAGATTGTAGATGTGCGAGGTATTAAATAATTGTAAATAATAAATACATAATGTAAAAACAGAGAACAAATGTTGTCTGTTTTTTTATATTAGATGCAAACTATTAATATAATGTATAGATAATATAAAACCAGGTATAAGAAATTATGATTTATAAAGGAGAATGTACACATGAATAAATTAGGTAAAGCTTTAACAAAAGCAGAGACTATAGAATTGCAATATTTCTATTTAAGTGGATGTCGATATATTACCAAGGGAGGGTTTAATTATACTTCCGTATGGAGAGTGAAACCAACATTACAAAAAAAACATTCTTTCGATGTTTGGAGAGATGAATGTGATATTCATCCAGAAGGTGAATTTGCGAAATTTGGAATGTATGAATCTATCACTTTGGAAGATGGACCAATCTTGATATCAGATTTAGTAGATATTTCAGAGCTAAATGCATAACAAATCACGCAAGATGTAAACTCTACTATTAAGGCTGATTATTACTTATTTGCACCAAAAGATAAAAAGTTCTCTCTTTAGAGAGCTTTTTCTTATAAAACAGTAAATTTATTAAGAAAAAATGCGTAAAATAGTCTATCAAATTTATGATTGGGGGAATGTATGTGTCTGACTATTTTCAGAGAAACATGATTGAAATTGTGAAAAATGAAGAAATATATGAGTATCGTATAAAAGGGAATGTGCCACTTGCTACATATCCTATGATAATGCATGTAATTGAATCCTGGTTATTGGATTATCGTTTCAAGGATAAGAAAGGAGCAGAGAAGGAATTACAACCTTTTATTATGTGCTTAAAGCAGTATTCATTAAATAATAAAGAAGTAGAAAGGTATTGTATAAACAATGGAATACAATGGATAGAGAATGAAGTTGAAAACAAGAAAAGATTATTGGAATTTGGGATTGAGTACATAAAAGAAATAAATCTTTGGATTTTACCAAATCGTATTCATCAAAAAGAAACGTACTTATCATGCTCTTAATTGAGGGTATATGTATTAATAAAATTATTATGTTAACAAGTAACTGATGGAGAAATTAAACTTGGATGTTTATGGTCTTCATCTTTTTTATTACAATTACATTTGATAATTTATGACATTAACTTCTACAATTTATATAGTTGATTATACAAATAATTAAAGACACTGGAAACAAGCCAGTGTCTTTTTTAGAGTTTATAAAACCCCGTAATAATGTGTAACATTATATACTCTGTTATTTCCAGTTAAACCTTTATAGAAGTTAATGCTGTCTTGATACCAAGTCTTCTTTGAACTCTTATAGTGATATAAATTCCAACGAAGAGTGAAGTTGTTTGAAGAAACGGCCGACAATATTCCCGCCGCTATTGTTACACCAGCTGTTTTACCAGGATTTTTCTTAAAAACTGTAGCAATTAGGATTGCCCCTAATGTGACTGCTGTAGCTGAAATGACGTTAAATGAACCTTCATCATAATACTTAAAGTCATAGACACCGCCACCTTTATCTGAACCAATTGTAAAATCATTAAGCTGTGGTAGTGCCGTAATTCTTTTTTTAGTAACTACATTGTTTGCAATTAATTGACCGTCAAGAGTAATTTCGCCCTTGTTCATGTCATAAAGGGCTACTTTTCGTTCCTCTCCTTCACCAAAAGCAAATTCTCGGATTCCTTTGCCTAAATCCTCCTTGAATTCATAATTGTAATCAATTCCTTCAACTGTGAACGTTCCCTTATCACCAATGTCATCATTGTTTTTTGGTGGAAGAGGAATAAAGTTTTTCTGAGATGAGGTGTTAGTTTGGTTTTGAATATTCCCAACATTTTCTTCTGCACTCGCAACAGTTGCAAAGCTTCCCAAAAGCATAGTAGCGACAGTAGTGTTAGCTAATACTTTCTTTATTTTCAAATTAATACCTCCCTTTCAAGTAATACTATACAATATCTTCCAATATTAATCTACCATTTTTTTGGAATTTTTTAAATAATTTGTTATAATTGGATTTAGAATAGTAAAGGAGGGTCTTAAATGAACGAGAAGCTTATTAAGCGAATTCACTATATAAGTTTAGTAGCAATAATATTGTTAATTATTCCATCAGGTTTAAATCCATTTTACTTCAGTATTTTCTTTTTAGTTTTAGGAGTGAATATGATTAATGGAGGTTTAAGAGTTTATGAGCAGTCAAAGAAGAAGCATATTGTTCCGATAATATGCGGAGTAGTTGCAATAGGGTTTGGAATATATAGATTAGCCTTCTGATAGATGATGCAGAGTATTTGAATTTTTAAATACTCTGCATTTTTGTAGTTATCACAGATAATTCATATGTTCTTTTATTTTAAGAATATATAAAATTTCATTTACCGTAATTATAATAAAAAACAAAATAAACATTAGCAATAAGCTTACAAAGATTTTCTCTATGTTACAATGGATAAATAATAAAATGGCCTATAATTATTGGAGGTATCGGTGTAATGACTCAACAAAATAATAAATTCATGGAGCAAGCAGATGAGATGCTTGTTCCTTTTGAAGATGAGGCAAAGGCTACCATACTTATGTCAAGTTTGATGAATGTTTTCGCTCAAAATGGGATTGATGATATGGAACAAGCAAGAATGTTTGTCATGCAAGAAATTTTCAAAATGTTTGACAACCTTACATACACAAACCTTATTACGATTTATTCACTTACTTCTCAATTAAATAAGAACTTTGCTTCAGTGAAAACTCGAAAGAATACTCAAACAAATGAAAAGACATTTTATACAAAAGATGAGATGAAAAGGATAGCAAAAGAAAATTATAACAAAGGGAGAGAATATATTAATAATGGTAAGGAAATAAAAAAAGATATCTTTTCTATTCAAAATAAAGAGAGTTTAAAGGGAACCTCTTTTAAAAAGGGAGTAATAGAAGGAAGGAAAGAACTGCTGAATGAGATTAAAAATGGAGACTATCCTAAACTTGTAGAAAAGTTATTCATGAAAAAGTTTGATGAAGGCTATGAAAAAGCTAATGAAGAATTTAGAACCGTAGGATTTCAAAAAGCGTATCAACGAGGATATGAAAAGGGAATTTCTGAAAAAGGGGGAACGATTATAAACTCACCCATGCAATTGTCCCAGAAAGATGAGTATACAAAAGGATTTAAAGATGGATTTGAAAAAGGAAAAGAACTACGCATTAAAGAACTAAGAAAAATGAGAGAATGGAATTAAGACATAATTGAGTAATTAATATATCGGAGGTAGCGGATAATGACACAGGAAAACAATGAATTTATAGAACAAGCTAATGAAATACTTTCTCCATTTGAAGAGGAAATTCGAACTACTATACTTATGTCGAGTTTGATGGCTGTTTCTGCACGAGATGGGATAAAGAATATAGAGCAAGCAAGAGTATCTATTATTCAAGACATTATAAACAGACTTGACTCACTCAATTATACTAATCTTGTTACTCTCCATATACTTTCCTATCAATTTAAGAACAATGATGACTCAGTAAAGAAGCAACGATTTGTAAAAAATGAAGAGAAAACATTCTATACAAAAGAAGATGTGCAGAGAGTTGCAAAAGAAAATTATAACAAAGGTGTTATTGAAGGTGAAAAATCACTTCTAAATGAAATTAAAAATGAAAATTACCCTGAATTAGTTCAAAATCTTTTCATGAAAAAGGTTGAAGAGGGTTATAAAAAAGCTAATGAAGAGCATCGAACAATAGGATTCCAAACAGCCTATCAGCGAGGATTTAAAGAAGGGCTTGAAAAAGGAAAGGAGCTTCGTATAAAAGAGTTGAGAAAAATGAGAGAATGGGAGTAATAAGAAAGACAAGTAATCATTACTTGTCTTTTATTGTGTAATTTAAATTCCCCTTTATTAATTCTTACAGATATACAGCTTCAAATGGAACATCTGCAATTACTTCATCTTCCTCTAACGAAACCTCAATAAAATCCGAGTAGTTATAACGTCTTTTCCTTCTCGAACGTTTCTTTTTTATGACATGTAGCTGTAGCAAATATAATACTACATACGAAAATATGACCATGAAAGGAAGGGATATGTTATGTACTGGATACTCACCACCGAGGAAGAAGTAAATCAAGTAAAAACACTATTGAATATATTGAACGACTATACACAAAAAATACAAAATGTAAGTGAGAAATCGCTTAAACAAAAGATAAAGCAGGACTTTAAAAAAGAATTGAAAGATAGGGGACCAATTTTGATTTTTGATTTAATAAGTAGGATTGGTAACCAGTTGTATATACCTATACATATATATCGCAAAATAATAAGTAAAAATAAAGACTCAATAGAGTTAAACAGGAAATTAGCTTATGAATTTTCAAAAAAGTTAATTCGTGATTCTGCAATGGAAAAAGAACCATTACAGGAGTTAGAAATGAAGGATATGAATAGGGAAGAATTAATTATTATTACGACTTTTATATATATGTTTTATGAAATAGATAATGTAAAAGAAGTTATAAAAGATACAAATGAAGTTGCTATGATTCACATAAAGAAAAGATTTGAAATCACGTGGAAAACGAAGATGTATTGGAAATTTAAATTAGTTGATATACTTGAAGGTCTTAAATCTAAATAATATTTATTTGATTCGCAACCTGGAGATTTTACAATGGTAAAGATGGCGTTTGAAACAGTAGATAACGAATAAAAGATATATCTATTATGGTATTCGATTAACAAAAAAGATTTTAAATCAATCCCTTACGAGGGTGTTTTTGTCCAAATACCCGAAACAGGGGATTTAGCTTGATTCATTAGAAATTTATACATCATGTCAAAAAGTACATATTTACGAATCCCAACCCTATAAATTTGCTATAATTATACTGGAAGTTTTATACATAAAAATGAAGGGAGGAAATTAATTGGGACAAGTACGTGTTGACCCAGATAAATTAGAAGCATCTGCGAATTCCATGTCACGAAATAGAGAAGATATGGAAAGAGTAATTCGAGAACTTTTACAAGTCACGTTCGAATTACAGATGTCTTGGGAAGGGATGGCGAATCAACGGTTTTTCGATGAATTTTTTTCAAAAAAGAGGAGTATGGATGATTTAGTTAAGCATTTACATCATACTGAACTCGAACTAAAGAAATCGGCAAGAACATTCCGTGAAGTTGATGAAAAAGCGTATGGGAATTTCAATCTACTCAGTAATCTATCAGACGCCTTTCTGCGAGGAAGCGGGAGAGCTACAGGGGACACTATTTTTAATCCGTTAAAAAAAGCGTGGAAACAAACCTCCGGCTTTTTCGGACACTTAGTTGACAATCCAATGGACGCAATGGAAGATGCAAAATATGGACTTAGGGACTTTGTGGAGAGTTCTATTGATGATACGCAAGAGGAATTTAGAGATAAATACGAATTTATTAAAGATATGAGGAAGAATCCTATTGGAACATTAAAACATAAGTGGGACGAGGAATTCCAAGAGATGCATGCTATGCGAAATGTTATGTCAGATTGGTATGTAGAGAACATAGAATATGGAAATGCAGAAAGTATCACAGAATCGATAGCATACGGAGCGACTACTTTAGCATTTTTGGGACTTGTTACAAGGGGTACTGGTGCTGTAGGAAATGGTGCGAGATGGGGAAGAAGTTTACCTTCTATGTCTGAATTTCAATTAGGAAGTCGTTTGGAAACTGCTTATGCCTATGGTAAGATGAATTATAAAATAGATACTATTAAGCCTTTAGATACATATTGGTTTGCAAAAACTTCAAGTGCAGTAAAAAGAAATACACCAGGTGCAGTGACTTCAAGTTTTAACCTTGAACGGAGTTTAGGTACTCAAAAAAAGCTAATGTACAATGATGGTGCTATTGGTGTTATTCCACAAGAAGTTCGAGAAAAATTAATAGGAAGAGAATTTAGTTCGTTTGATGAATTTAGAAAAGAGTTTTGGAAAACCGTTGCTGAATCAAGTTATGCGGAAGAATTTAATCGCATGAACAAGATGAGGATGATGGAAGGTAAAGCACCTTATACTCCAGAATCACAGCAATATGGAGAACACAAAGTATATGTCTTACACCACAAACAACCCATTCATCAAGGTGGCGATGTCTATAACCTTGATAACTTAATCATTGTATCTCCTAAGACTCATCAAACCATATTAGATCCTTCTTATCATTTTGGGAAAAAAGGGCTATAAATTATAGGGGGAAGATAACATGAATAGTAAAATGACTAAAGAAGAGCTTATTAAACTTGTAGAACAAATATGTGACCCTAAATTGCCAGATGAGTTGGGTAGTAAGTATATTGATATCTTAAAAGAGAATGTACCTCACCCAGCTCCAAGTGACTTAATCTTTTGGGATTTTAGAGACTTAACACCCGAAGAGATAGTAGAGATTGCGTTGAATTACAAAGAAGAAAAAAAGTAGGATAATATGTAAATGATAAGATGGGGCCTTTATGGAATCTGTTTTATTTTATAACCAGGAAATCTATTTAGGATAACTTTGCCCATCCCTCAGGGGAATAAGCTTAATTCATAATAAAATTAATAGTTAATTCCCCCATTTCGGGGATTTTGGAAAAAACAATTGAAAACATTGAAGTAGCAGAAAAAAACACTACCAAAAGAATTAGAAGTAAAGTCAAAAGAAGAAAAGATAAAAGTAATCTTTATCTCTACTCATAAGAAACATTTTGCTGAATTTTATGTATTCCTAAGTGAGAGACAGTTGAATCCAGTAGAGCAAAAAGTCGAACTTGTAAAAGAGTGATGATAAATTGATAGAGAAAAGAACAGTATTCATACTGTTCTTTTGTTGTTGCTCATTTTTTCATAAGAAGAGAGAAATACTCTACTACCTGTAGTCCATCTGTTTTGCTTTCTTTACCTCTACGAATAAACTTATGTGGTCGCAAATTTGTTATATCTGTAAGACATGTTATAAGCATCCACTCTGTAAATGAAAGCTTAAATTTTAATAGATTTTCAAATATATTCACTTCCGTATACGCAATCAATACAATGGCTGTTAGTAATGTAAACATTACACCACCCAAAGATATAATGATTTGTTTTAATGGATGCGTATTCTTAGGTACATCATATCTGCATCTTCCTTTGAAACCCCAAGAAAGTGTAAATTTTTTAATTCGAAATATATTTTTACCTGAACCCATTTCAAATTCTGCAATTGTTCCTTTATTTAGCAATACCATACACGCATGACCTAATTCATGAATAAATGTAGTGAGGTACAAAGCTATTAAACCTTTTATGAAACATAATACACCTAAAAATACATACGTCATATAAAATCTCCTCCTAAATTTAATTCGTTTCGAATACCTACTTTTATACATTCTTATATTATATAACAGGAATGTTATTCTGATAAATCTAACGTCAAAAAAACATATCTCTCTAAAAAAGGAGTAAGATTAAGATAGGAAAATAAACAAGAAACCCCGTCTTCATATATGAACGGGGTTTTTATTTTGATTTGAAACACTTTTCCTGTTCTTTAAAACATTCTCAATGATTATTAAATTAAGTTGTAAATTATACACTTAATTTAATACTAAATTTAGAGTTGTTTTTAGTTCTGTTTTTGTGATAGTATATAATTATCATATTGAACGGAGATGGAATCATGAAAATACCTAACCTACATCAATTAATTATCAGTCTAACGGATTTTAAAAAGAAAATAACAGATATTATTAACAAGAAAGAAACGAAAGTTATTATGAAGAATAACGAGCCCATTGCTGTATTTATGCCTTATTCCGAATATCATTCAATGGATAATCAGATAAAATCAACAGGGGAAGATATTACGTTGCCAAATGGCGTACAGATTAAGGTAGTTGTTGATACTAAAGGAGACGATATTTTTAGAGATACTATTACTATTAAGACGTATATAAAAATGAGAACTTCAGGAGAGTACAAATTACATTTTACTCAACATTTAAGTGCTCCCGATGCAGAATCTAATTTAACGAGCGAAGAATACATAGCATATACAGATGAGAAATATAACAACAAAGAGAATTAGTCATTATTCTAACGAAAACAGGGAGAATCTATTGTAGGTTCTCTTTTTTTATTTCATCTCTTTAATATAATGGACTTTTCTTTCACTCGGATGAGTAATACAATTGTAAGTAGTATATTGAAATGTACACCTTTTATAACTTAAACTTTTGATTAATAAAGTAGCTCTATTCGCGAAAAATCACTATAATGAATATAGGGAAGTGCAATATGACAGTAAGATTAAAACCACTAAATGATGTTATTTTTAAGAAGCTTTTTGGGGAAGAAGATAGTTTAGATTTTTTAGAGGGCTTTTTAACAGCATTATTAGGATTTGAAGTAACTGACTTACTTATAGAATCAGAAAAATTAAGTATTGAAAATATTAACGACAAACAAGGCATTCTTGATATCAAGGCTACTATGTCCCAAACAAAAGAAAAGATTAATATTGAAGTCCAATTATCGAATCAACACAATATGATTGAAAGAACTCTGTTTTATTGGTCGAAACTCTATACAGAGAACTTTAAAAAGGGCGAAGATTATACTACTTTAACAAAAACCATAGCAATTAATATTCTTAATTTCGATATGCTACCAATCAATAATTTTCATTCCAAGTATCAATTATTTGAGAGTCAAGAAAAAACACTTCTTACAGAGCTATTAGAAATTCATTTCATTGAGTATCCTAAGTTTAAGAAGTATACTGCTGACTTGAATAATAACCTTCATAGATGGCTACTCTTTTTACAAGAAGATGTTCCTGAGAAAACTTTAGAGGAGGTAATTGAAATGGATAAAACGATTGCCAAAGCTGAAAGCAAATTAAAACGCTTGAGTGCAGATGAGGAAACAAAACGGATGTATGATTTGCGTGAAAAATTCCTCTCTGATACTAAAACTCAAATTAATGGAGAAAAGAGAGAAATAGCAAAAAAACTCTTAAAAAAATATAAAGCCATGTCAATAAGTGATGTTGCTGAAATGACAGATTTACCAATTGACCAAATTGAACGATTAGAAAGAGAAGTTCGACCATAAGACAAAAAAGGGAATCTATTGTAGATTCTCTTTTTTCATTTCAAAAATTACAATTTTATTTTTATGTTAACTATAGTCAATAAATGTGTTATTATGTAGTTACTTAATGTAAAAGGGATGTACCGATGAGCAGTGTACAACGAGACATGATTGAATACCATGCTCAAACAGCCGTAGCAATTCAAGATTTCATGTAGGAATGAAAATCTTTTAAGAACAAAAAGAAAGAACATACTGCGAAAGAATACTCACTATAATATAGATAAGTATTTTATTGATTCAATAGTAATGATAGAAGAAAGGATGTTGAGGGCAATGATTGAATTTATAGGAGGAGCAATAGGACAACTTTTTCTTTTAATCCCTTCCAAGAAACAAAAAATATTTAAGAAAAAGTTTTATATATTAAAACAAAAGGAATGGTTCAAGAATAAATACAGCTCAGGAATTTTATTTGATAATCAGGTTAAAGAGTTTATTGTTAATTATGATATTGATAATATGGTAAAAAGTGATTCGGAAATTGAAATATTCAAGAAAAAACTGAATGAATTATTATTAAAAAATGATGTAAGATAAGGTGTTATTGGAATAAAATATTTGAATTTTAACCCTAAATCACTAAAAAAGCGAAACTAATGTTATTTCAAAGTTTCAGTATAATGTCAAATTTTATTTTAAAAAGAACTTCCTGTTATTAAAATTTTGGGTCAGTTACTACAATACTTTTTTTAAAAGAACTACATGTTATCAAATTATGCTTAAGGTATAGTATACCTATTTATAAAGAGAACTATATGTTATTAAATAGATGTAAAACCATCACATCAAAAACAAAATATTTATTATTAAAAGAGATGATGTTATTAATTTAAGTATATGATTCATCCTGAAAAACTTTTTTGTTATTACAAAGAATTTAAAGTATTATTTACTACCATATAAAAAGAACTTCCTGTTATTGAAACACCAGGCTTGTTAGATATCATCTATAAAAAACTAAATGTTATAAAAACGTATGTACAGCTTATTTTCTTGAATATTTACATTACACTTATTTGTTATTGAAATTTATTAGACCCAACAGTTCTCTCTCCATTCCATTTGTGAAATCGAGTACGGGCTGTTTTTTAATTTTTCTCCATCCCAATCTTTATGCTCTGACAGCCATTGTTCACCTAATGCAAATAGAGCATCAATATCACCTTTAGAACGTGCTTCTAATGTACATAGACCTGTTGTGCCACGTTCATATAATTGAACCGTTTAATAGCCAAAATATTGACTCACATAGCAATATACATCCTGGTTTACTTTTTGGTACACATTAAACGTAGATGTATAGTACCATCCTTCTTTTTCTGAGATTCCAAAATAAAACATCCGTAAAAACCCCTTCATTTACTAAATTCTATACGTTATTTTACCACAAGAAAGATAGAGAACAAGACATTTGTTGACTTAAGGTAAAATATATTTTACTATAAATGTGTAATACATAGACAGGGGTTGTATTTGATTGATGAAAATATCAATAGGAAAACTAACCGACTTTGCAAAAGAATTCTTGAGAAAAGAATATGATATTTCTTTTGTGGTAAATATCGAAATATCGAAAAGAATGACTCGTAGATTCGGGATTTTTTATGGTGAAATAAACGAGTATACAGGAGAACGTACACCTAAAGTGATTCGGTTATCTGAGAATCTACTCTTATACCATGAGAAGGAAGCCATTTTCGATATTTTAAAGCATGAATTGATTCATTATGCCTGTTTTGTAAATGGAAAGCCCTATACAGATGGTAGCTCTTACTTTAAGCAAGAACTACAACGATTAGGGGTATTAGAATCAAAAAAATATCCTTATAAAGGAATTGTATATTATTATGAATGCAAAAAATGTGGGTACTCCTTTTTTCACCGAATGAAACATTTTGAAAAGAAATATCTTCATAATCATTGCAATGGACAATTTCGTTTTATAGAGGAAGGAATCTTGAAATAGAATTGATTATTAATAGAGAAGAGAGGGGAAAGACATGAAATTCTCAGTAGAAGAATTAAGCGCAATTGCAAAAGACTTTTTACAAGAAGAATATGGACTTCCATTAACCATAAATATTGAAATTAGTTCTAAAATGACATCTACTTTTGGAGTGTTTTATGTGAAAAGCGTAAAAGAGAGAGTTCCTAAAGTAATTCGCTTGTCTAAAAACCTTATAATTCATCAAGAAAAAGATATTATTATTGACGTTTTAAAGCATGAATTGGTCCATTATGCTTGTTTTATACAAGGAAAACCCTTTAGGGATAAAGATACTTATTTCAAACAAGAATTAGCAAGGGTTGGCTCTTCAAGAACTCGAACATATGAATTTAAAGGGAAAGTATATTGCTACGAGTGTAAAAAATGCGGAGAAACCATACATGCTCGAATGAAAGGGTATGAAAAAAAGTATGTTCACAGAAATTGTCGTGGAAAATTCAAGTTTATAGGAGAGGGCATAGGGGCTTAAATGTATTAAACCCTATGAGTTTTATAAACTCTCATGATTTATAAATTGAAATAGGAGGATGCACAATGGATTTTAAGGGATTTAAAAGTAAATTAGTGGGGCAATTAAAAGATTGTTTTAAACGTGTGGAAACAAACACCTCCCAAAAGAATAAAAATAAGAAAGAGCAGGGAGGCAATTGATATGTCATTCGGAATCCATACAGAACTATCAGTTAAAAAAGCAGGTTCAATAGAGGAATGTATCAATATATTAAAAGACCTACAAGTTATGCAAGCTTGTGAAGTGGGAGAAACAGGATTTGACTTAGCATTAAGGAGTCTTTATCCTGGAGAACATTTAATTGTAGAAGATAATAAAGGAAACGAAATCAAGGTCAGTAAAATCAAACAGAAGAGAGAGCGTTATTCATGACAACAACTACATTTTTCAAACGTGAACAAAAACCAATTCGTGGTCTAACTGAAGAACAATTAAAAGAAGCTTTTATGCTCTATGAAGAAAAAGTGGCCAATGATATTTTTAGCGAAATCGCTTTAGAATATGGAGTTGAATTTACTGATGAAAAAACTAAAGACTTTTTACAAGTCTTTATTAATAAAGCAATGACACAAGGAATGGAATTGGCGGGTAATCCTTCTTTAGTTACGGACTACTATAAAGAGCAGAAACAGATTGAAACAGATAATAGACGTGGGGTAATTGATGTAACGGATAATACATTCTATCCATGTGGCATAGGGGAACACTGGCTAACTCTTTCAATTATATTAAAGGGGAAATACAATCATCTACATGAGGCATTTATTCAGCTTATGTATTTACATAAAGGAGGGGTAGGTCAGTTCAATGGTATTACAAGAGAGTATTTAGATGAATTCATTATGAAAACCTTTCAGTTTGTCGGTGAATTACAACCTATTCAGGAACATATAGCAGATGCTCGTTAACCATCTGTATTTGCTTAAAAAGAGAAGAGAAGGGAAGTGTAATCTAATGAATACAAAATTAAAAGAAGGACAAGTTGTAACATCTGATGATTTCATTAAAGGTAATACTAAAGATGGCATTATATATGTTGGTCAGTATAGTAATGAATGGGTTTATGAAAAGTTTTTAGGAAAATATGATTTTGTACATGGAGAGCCCAATAACGATGAATCTCGTGGTCAAAGACAATACCTAATATTGAATGTAAAAGAATCTCTACCTTATTTTACGGTTGGAAATCGAACAACTTCCTATGAAAATCGAATTCTTGCAATTGAATTAAATGAAGATGGTACATACGATGAAAATAATCAAAAAATCTCTTTCACAACTGCGGGATGTTTTACAGGAGCAATTTCTGAATCTAATATCTGCATTGTAGCAGAAATGAAAAAGGTTTATGTTAGACAAGAATTATAGATTTTATAAATAAGCTCTCTATTAGGGCTTATTTTTTATTTTATTATGCATATAATACGGAGATATGATAAAACAGGTATTGATTAAAATCAATTAATTAAAAGGGAGAGAATTATGATGGAAAACACTTATTGGAATAGAAATGGTAAATATCAAAAGGAATTGGATAAACTTGATGGATTAATGCCGAATATCGGAATGACATCCAATCAATATATGAACTTATTCATTACTGCAAGTAGCGTGTATTATGATGTTTACAACAATGGTGGATGTAATCTTGCCGATTGCTATGAGGAAAAAATAAGGGAATATATTATGCCCTTTGCTGATGATATTAAATCTTTACGATTAAACGTTCAAATGAAAACACTGATTAGAAACTTCAAGAATGAAAAGAAATTAGAAGCGTTTATGGATGAAGTTATTTTATATTTACAAGACAAGGATTTGAATTTTGAAGTATTCCGAGTATTCTTTAGTAATGAAAAAGAAGAGTTATCAAAGAATATGAAAGAAGGCCTTTCAGAAGTAACTTTTGGTCTACAAGAAGATTACGATGATTGGGTAAATCATCGAGTAGACAATTGGAAATTCACATGGGTAGAATAAGTTATGAAATAAGCTCTTTATAGGGCTTATTTTTTTATTTATTATATAATAAGAACAGATAATTAACAGACAGGTATTCATTAAAACTAATGAGTGAGCAAAAAGGGAGAGAGTTCATATGAAAAACATTTACTGGAACGGAAATGGTAAATGTCAAAAACAATTAAATATATACGATGGATTAAAACCAAACATTGGCATAACATTAAATAAACATATGAATTTATTTATAACTGCATCAAATGTGTATTATGATGTCCATAAAAATGATGGATGTAATCTGTTAACTTACTATGATGAAAAAATAGAAAAATATATTATACCATTTGCTAATGACATTCACTCTTTACGATTAAATGTTCAGATGGACCTGCTAATTAAAAACTTTAAAAACAAAAAGAAATTAGAAGCATTCATGGATGAAGTTATCTTATATTTACAGGATAAAGATTTAACCTACAAAAAATATAGCGTATTTTCCAATTATCAAAATAAAGAACTATGTAAAGAAGCAAAAGAAGGTTTTCAAGAAATCTCTTTTGGAAATGAAAACAATTATAATAATTGGGTGAATCACAGAGTCACAAATATGCAGTATATATTCGTAAAGTAAATTGAGGATATTGCTTACATACATAATTATCTATTATCAAAAACATTTAGACCTCTTGTTGAGGTCTTTTTTATATACAAAGCATAAATTCAACCATCGTTTAACAATCAACTTCACGAACAAACAATCCAAGGTTAAATATTTGCAGATTGGATAACTTTATCAAAACCCTAAAAATTCAACATGAAAAGTTTATAATCAAAAAGAGGAGGGATTATGATTGTTTTTATCGATTTTTTATTTATTCCGAAAACGTAACTTTTCGGAATAAATAGGTGTATATCTCATTAAGTAAAGAATACTTATCGTTTTGAGACGACAAAAAGAAATGAATTTAACATCGTTTGGTTTCTTTTTTATATTTCTGTAATGCCATTACCCAATCTATGTTTCTTTTGATTGGTGGATTTGTATTATGGTCTATGAAATACAATTTCTCTAATTCCTCATGTGCTAATCGTTGTTTTCTGGCATTCACCAATATATCTCTAAGCGATTCGTTTTGCAAAGATTCTTGTGATAACAATAAAGCAAATTCATCTCGCTTGTATTTATTCCATGGCTTCTCAAGATTCAGGTACTGAGCCAGTTTCCACTTCACAACCTCATGGTTTTCTAAACTTACGATGATTTCTTCTTTTGACCACATAGTTACATCTCCTTAATAGCTACTATTCATCATTATCAACATAGTGATACAGTTTCATTCCAACAGACATAAAAAAAGACACTGAAATGAATCAATGTCTTACTTTTGCAATGCTTGATATTTATACTTCTCGCACAACGGAATTATTTGATTGTATAAAATCGCTTTATAGTCCTGGAATTCTCCTTCAAAAACATTAACACCCCATAATGTTTTATTTACAGCATGATTTACAATTGCACAATCGCCTCTTAAAAAATCAGTATGAATAAAGCGTTCTCCTCCAGTAAACGATTTAAAGCCCAACACTATTAAACTCAAAACTGCCTGATTTGGAATACGAACAATATACCTTACATTCAGATAACTTAGCGTTGTGTATGCACAACTCAATTCAACAATTGTTCCTTCTGGTAGTTCTCCAAATAAATCATTCTCTAAAAATGTATGAAACTTTTCAAATACCTCCACTGAAACATCTGCATCTTCCGATAATTTCTCTTTAAAATCAATCATTATAAAATCCTCCTGTGTTTATACTTAAAATGAATCATTGTCTTGATTTTGTATCAAATATCATCCTAATAAGGACTTATTTTGATGGGAATATTACAATCTCATCTTCAAAAGCATCTAAGATTTCTCCTGAAGATAATTGGATTTTATACATTCTACCAACATCTTCAAGGTCAGCTTCTTCCTTTGTTAGCATTCTTAAAACAGTAAATGATTTTCCATTATGTTTTAGTAAATCACTTTGTGTTGTTTTGAATCCTTCCAAGAAATATGTAGAATCTATTCGAGCTTGTTGAACAAATTCATTTTCTGGAATATGATATTTCTCAAGTTTGTTCATATTATTTAAGCCAATAATGAAATATGCATATTTTTTATAATCACATTTAATGTTTCCTAATCGTTCTTGAATTTCTTCTTCAGTTAATAATCGAACAGTTTTCTCCTTTACAACTATTCCTCCAAAATCTTCATCTGTTTCTTCATCAAATACATAAATTTCTGTGTCGTTAGCATGTAAAGAAACATCAATATCTGTAATAAGTCCAATATTGTCTCCATTTGTTGTTACGAATTGTAGTTCTTTTAATTTTGTCATTTTATTCTCTCCTTGTTTTATACGAATTTGAAATTCACCTGTTATTTATATATCTATTCATTATAGATGAGCACAAAATACAATATTCAAGATTGCATTAAAAGACTAAAACTTCATTCTCTCCTTATTCACATGGTTTTTGAAAACTATAAGTAAATTATATTTTACAAGATTTAATTATTAATGTAAACTATAGTTAATGAAAAACATGAGGTGATAGAACGTGAGCAAAGAAATTGTGCTATATAGAAAGTATGGTGTGTTTTCTCTTTCTTCAGAAGCTGTGCAATGGTTAATGAAAGAACGAAACTGGTCTTGTACTACTTTTACCGAGGAGCATAAACCTTTAGATGCTAATGTAGATATTATTTATAAGACTCCAGGAACAAAGTTTGGATATGTGAACGAAGGCTATCATATTAACTGGTTCAAACATAAAGAAAATGATATTGCTTTCCGTACAAATACAGATGTCATTGATGTTATTAGAACGCTTGGAGCCGATGCCAGTAATGACTATGACTATTTATTAGAAGAAAAAGTAAATCCATTCGAAATTGTAGCGATTCCTACTGGATGTCGTTGGAGAATTAAATGTCATGATGGTTTTGAAAGTATTGCTATTCAACAAGAAATGGAGTATTAAACATGATTCCATTCATTCACACTGTTCATCATTTTATTAGTACCCAATATCCATTTTTAATGTGGATGATTTATGCAATCGCCACGATTTTACTTGTTCTTATGATAATAGATATAGATATTAAAAGAATTACACCTAATAACAAGGTTCGTATTGTATTGATTGCAGGATGCGTATTCTTTACGCTACTACTTCTGCTATTTGTTAAAGAAATAAGATGAGATTATGGAAACTGATACGCGATATAGAGTAATGGAAGAAACAAAAACTGACAAAACAATAATTGCAGATAATTTATCTTATCTAACTGCACTTGATCCCCTTTCAAAGATAAGTGCTCAATTTCCTGAAAGACGATTTTATATGGAGCCATCTTCAAACATTGTGAATCTACACATACAGGTCGGGAATATACCGAATTTAAAAGATGGTAGAACCTTTGACCAAAGTACAAAAACAACGTATCATTTACTTGATATGCGAATGATGGATGAATTACTAAAACAAATGAACATAAATGCACTTCAAATTGGTGACCAATTGGAGATTCAAATAAAGATTAACCGTAAGTAATTCGAATTAAATCATAAAAATAAAATAACCCTCTTTTAGAAAGGATTATGACATGATTCAATTAAATGCTTCTACACAAGAATTCTTAGAACAATACGCACCTTATTTAAAGGTTCGTAAAGATAAAATAATGATTAAATCTCGTGAAGGGAATGTAACAGTTCCATCTAAATTGTATCCCCTCACTAATAAGCGTACAATTGCTTTCTTCTGTTTCGCTAATACAAAACCATTAACACCTGAAGTCGAGCATTTTGAGACGATTAAGAAGGCTTTTGATGAACAAGAGCTAATGACTGGATATTGCTATCGAAATACAGAACGAGTATATGCAGGTCTTTTAGAATCAGGTATTCCCCAAGAAGATTTAAAAACATATGTAGGTTGGCTTTTATCAGGAAGTCGTCCTGTTCATCACTGTTGGTTAGTCTATAAGGATGAGTATCTATTCGATGGCAGTACCTTTGTTGCAGACTTGCAAGCACGAGAAATGATTCATGAACAAAAAATCACTGACATGCAAAAACAACGAGAGTTACTAACAGAACTTATGATAGAGAACATGAAACGACCTAATTCTGAGACAAGAGCATTCGGAAAAGCTCTTCCAACCTATGAATATGTCGGGACTGTCTGTGTGCCAAACGATGGCCGTAAAATTTACAATGACCTAATTGATGCACATCCAAACCATCCTTCTTATAATCAAGCAGGGCAAAATCCACATGGAGCATCAAAAACACAGGAAATGCTGTACAAGAAGCTCAATAACAAATAGTAAATTCTATAACAATTCAATAGTTAAGTGAAAAATATTTCATAAACTAATGATTAGGAGGAAATGCATTGAATCAGCCTAAATTTAGAGGATTCTCTTTAGAAACCAACAGTTGGCATTATGGTTATGGATGGAAAGTTAGTGATGATAAAGCTCTTCTGTATACCAATTCAACTCCTATTGAGTGCGAATTAGGTTCTATGGGACAATATACAGGAATCAATGATAAAAATAGTAAAGAAGCATATAATGGTGATTTATTTTATTGGCGTGGAGAATTAAGAAAAGTTGTTTTTCGAGAGGATAAAGGTGCTTTTATGGCTGTTAAAGTAAAAGGATATCAAAGTTACTTTTATTTAAATGATTTAGCGGACCGATTCGAAATTATAGGCAATAATACTGAAAATCATGACTTACCTAAAGAAATAAGCAATTTAACCAATTAATTATAAGAAAGAGACATTTATCGGTTGATTCTCAATACAAATGTCTCTTTCTTTATCTAATGAGGTGCAGATATGAAGATTTGTGCAATATGTAAAGGCAATTATACGGATAAGGAATCAAAAACTCGTCTGTGTAAGTTCTGTAAATCCTGTAAAGCAAAAAGAAATAATTCAATCTTGAAAAAATAAGGAGTTAAGAAACATGGAACAAAAACGTTTTATGCTATTTGCGTTTAATAAAAGCTTCCCTTCTGGTGGGTTCAATGATTTTTTATTTGCATTTAGTACCATAAAAGAATTCGAAGTAAAAATGAACGAATGGATTCAGAAATTTGATTTCTATCACATTGTAGATACGAATGATTTAAAACAGTATGAGATTTATGATGAAGGCGATGTAAATGGTTGGTATGATGATAGTTCTGCTTCCACTGAATTATTAAAAGAGAAATTAATGAAATTACTAAAGAAACTATAAGATACATAGAAATGAGGTAGTTCTACTATGGAATGCAATGAAAAAGAATTAAACACTCTACTGGTAACCTGGGAATCATTTATTGGTAAAACAGCAAAAAGAATCGGTGAAAACCACGGTTATTCTGTAGAATGCAGTACACAGGAAGTTCTTCCACAAGCAGTTATTCAAGAGATTTATCGAAGAATTTGGAAAGACTACGCTATTAAGGACGTTCATATTGTAAGCTTCCATTGTGAAACCTGTGAAGAAAATGATAAAAATAGCCCTTTCCATATGGATACAAATAGCGTTTTAGACCCAAAGGAAAATGACTTAAGTCATTGGGAACCTAATCGCTTACAAGAAATGAAGACGCGTGTGGAGGAAATTGAGGAATCAATTAAAGATATCATCCCTTATCCTGATGCTGAAGATAGAAATCGTGCTTTTAAAGTTTACAACGTATTATATAGAATTAAAGATAATAGAGGCTATTACTCTTTTGTTCAGATAGATAAAGATTTTTATTCAAGAATGAGAGAATTGCAAATCCCTAAAATTGAAGAACTACTAAACGATGCAGAAGACTTATATGAAGTGATTCCTGACCTTAAACAAGGTTACATGCATCCGACAGATAAACCAGGTAATACGAAGCAAACGCCCTATTAAATAGCATTACCACATAATTTATGAGATGTGATATGATTTTATGAGAAATCGTGTTAAGTAAAAAGTTATGAGGTGAATCAAATAGTGAAAAATGTTGAGGGAATTGAATACACTATTTCTGGATTTGAAAATCCTGATAAACTTGCGGTAGGTATTATGAAATTAACTGCTGAGATGTACTCTGCTCCAGGGATAATTTGGGATATACAAACAGATGAGAATACGAACCCTATTACAGTAAAAGTTATTTCTGCTAATAAAATAGACGATAAAATCGAATCATTAATTGGAGAAATAATAGATATAAAAGTTATAACAAAGAATGAAGCTTTCCGAAATCAATTATAAACGCACTTAGTTTTTTATCTATTTCATAGAAAGGAGTTTGATTATGGCCAATAAAGATATATTTGAGTCTATGGAACAAGTAAAAGAATATGCCAAAGAACTAAAGAATCAAGCTCCACCGAATACAGATGAGGATTTTATTGATTTACTATTAGGTTTATATCAAGGTGGAGATGCAGTACATGTAGATGGCATTGGACTAATAGATAAAAGCATTGCCCCTATCGTTCAATCTTTAAATCAAAAAGGATTTCAAACATTATCTTCTTGTTCAGGAATAAAATCAGAACATACTCATGCTAAGTTTAGTTTTGCTCCTGTTCTGGTGTTCAAGGAAACTGAAGATATAGAAAGAAAAAAACGTGTTCAATCAGTTGCTACAAAATTAAAACTTAATTTTCATGATAATGTCGATTGCTATTTACAAAAAGGTTATCGAATTGAGTTACCCTCAGATATGGATGATGACAAATTACTATCACTTTGGAAAGAGTTATATGTAAAACTTATTTCTGAAGGTAATGAAGTTTAAAATCTTCATATATAGACTAAAATGAAATTTATATTATTAAAAGTGGTTCAAGTCACGAAAAGACACTCAATTGAGTGTCTTTTTTATCAAACTTTATTTTTTACCTTCATAATGACCTAATGCACCGCCACCTGGTAAGTCTCTAACTTTCCCTTTGAAGTACCATTTGATTCCTTCGCTCTCAAAATAGCTCGCAAACACACCATCATGTCTATAGAAATCATAAGTTTTATAAACTTGGCGATTTGAGTCCCAAGTATAAGTGAAACCATACTGATTGTTAGTTGATGAGTAGTTTGTTTCTAATTTAATTTTTTGTGCAATTGGTGCCACTTGTTTTGTATTCTCTACACCTTCTGTACTTGCCGATGCAGAACCAATTCCTCCCGTTAATACGATACCAGTTGCTAATGTTCCAACTACTAATTTCTTAAACATACTAATTCCCCCTTGATAGTTTTATAACTTACATATCAACTGTAACATAATTTACTTTAATGTTAATATATTACAACTGTAGAAATATTTATCTGTATTTTGGGAATATTAGGAATTATATTTCTGAACAGATAGAATTTATTTTTTTTAACTTGGGAATACTTACATATAAAACCTCTTTTTAAAGGAGATACAAATGGATTTTCTAAACGAATTTATTTACATTCATGATGTTCAAATCAGGCAAAACCCTATATACACACAAATACTCTCTGTAATAGATATAGATGAATTTCTTACACAGTGTCAGAGAAGTACATCCGTCCCCTATGCAGAAGCAACTCATTTAGCTTGCAGACAAGCAACAATGTATATCTTATATAAATTAGCATCGGCAATTGAAAATAAAGAATCTGCACTTAATACTATTCGCATTTGTGAAGGGTATGTATCTCAACAACATCACACTTGGATTCTTATCGGAGAGGAATTTTATGTAGATTTAACATTAGCTCAATTTTTCCCCAATCACTCTATTCAAAAGCTATCTATCCTTCCAGTACATACAGCACCTTACAAACATGTACAACACTATTCATGGGACCATTGGGTTCAATTGCAACCGATTGAATAAGACAACCCTTTTTAATCGTATATGTAACCTCATTTAAAACGTAAATGGATACACTACTTCCTCTACGAGCATCTACACAAATAATTTCATAGAGATTCTAAAGGAGTCTCTATTTTTATTATCAACTATTGTAAAAATATGTCGAAAATAGTATTTTTCGGAATAAATCGAACATTAGTTCTTGTTTTTTCCACACTTCTATTGTATATTAGTGTTGGGAAAGAATTTTCTCAGATGTTTAACTTTTAAAAGTTATGAACATAACGATAAATGTTACACATGAGAAATGTATGAATTAAGCCCTCCCTATTTTTGAATCTTTTTATGAGATAGAAAAATAGAGTCGTCATCTTTTTAATATGGCGTGAATTTTGGAGGTCTCCTCCCTTCTATCAACTTCGGTGTTATTTATTTTTATTCACTTTTAAAAATATAAACCCCGAACATTCTGTAAGAAAATGCATTTATTAAGTATTTTTATTCACTCGATATTAAAAGATTCTCTTCCCTACTATTTCGTAATACGAAAAGAGATTTTTTATGGACTTACAATTCTAAAAAAAGGTTTTGTTTCAAATAGAAGCATTCTATAACCTGAGGAGGTTTAAACATGAAGAAGGATATTGAAATTAAACGTCAAGAGAAATTACGAAAAAAGCTCCTCTCTCTTCCTGACTGTGCAGTGGACTTCATTTATTCATTAGAAACATCAAAAGAATTAAACACTCGTATCGAATATGCTAAAGACCTGAATCTATTTTTTGATTTTCTTCTGCTCGATAACAAAGTTTCAGCAAGCCATACCAGGGATATTACAACAGTAGATTTAGATTCTTTACGAGATAGAGATATTATTGATTTTATGGATTACTTAACACATTATTCAAAAACCTTTTTCACTTCAAAAGGTAAAGAAACCACACAAGAATTCACGAATACATCCAGTGGGAAATCAAGAAAACTTGCTACTTTACATAAGTTTTTTGGGTATTTATTTAAGCAAAAGCGATTATCCAAAGATGTAACAGCAGGTATAGAAATGAAAGTACCTACCAAAGCGAAAATTAAAAATAGATTAAGTCCTGGAGATATTGAACGATTCTTCAAAACAATTGTAGAAGATGTACATATCGAAAACTCAAGAAAAGAAAATTTTCATAAAAAGGTTAAATTTAGAGATTACATTATGGTATTAACTATGGCTTACACAGGTATTCGAGTATCCGAATTGGTTCAGTTGGATATAGATGATGTATATATAGAAAAGCAGATGCTTGTTGTCATTCGAAAGGGTGGAGATGAACAAGCTATCCCGATGCCAGGAAGGATTCTTGATGATTTAACAGATTATCTTGTGGAGAGAAAGAAATTAACCGATGTAAAAAAAGAAGATGCAAAGGCCCTATTTGTTTCCCTTCATAAAAAACGGATGAATGAAAGAACAGTTCGTTTAATGTTGGAGAAATATAGAGTTCGTAGTGGTTTAGATATAAAGATAACACCCCATGTTTTTAGACGTACATTTGGAACAAATCATTACAATACTTATCAGGATATGTATTTGACTGCACAGGTACTCGGACACGGCTCTGCGGAAACAACTCGAAGGTTTTATGCGGACCCTTCTCAAGAACGTGTCTCCGAATCCATGAAGCAGTTTGATTATGAATACACGAAAAAAAAGACAAGTAATGATTCCATTCAATTATCTAAACTGGAGCAACTTGCAGATAAGTTAGGGATGGATATAAATGAATTAATGGCAGAATTAAAATGAGCAGAGAATTCACTCTGCTCATTCTTTTTTATAACATATAGTTCAACTTCAAATGTCATACGCATAAAAAGAGACGTATTTCAATAACAATTAGTTTAATTTAATAGAATATTCATGCCCTTGGATGCAGAATTCTAATAACACTTAGTTCTATATATTTTTCGGGTGGTTTCAGTATATCTTAATAACAATTAGTTAATCTATTAGTACCATTACTAATTCCATCGTTTACTCTTTAACGTTTTAATAACACTCAGTTTATTCATAATTTATCTTAAGAGATGAAGGAATAAGATTCCAATAACATATAGTTCTACAACTAATAAGATGGCTAACTCTTTCGTTTATGCTTTAACTTTTTAATAACAGTAAGTTCTTTGTACATTGGGCATCGTCTCATTTGTTGTTAATTCTAATAACAATAAGTTTTAACTTTAAAATGTACTCATACGATACGAAAAACGTTATTTCAATAACATATAGTTCTATATAATTGTTTATTTGCTGATATGGTTACTATTGTACTTTTCATTTTTTAATAACATTTAGTTCCTTATACAAACTTCAAGAATACTGCCAGTTCCTTGCTTATAATAACAAAAAGTTTTCATTAACTGCCATTTACCATCTTGATATTTATCATTTTACACCCACAATAACTCCTTGCATATAGATAAACGGTTCGACCCCCTAAAAATTATCCGTCCATTTCCTTCGATGCTTCTTCCATGGCATAACTTAAACGAACCAAGAAATCCTTACACTCTAATCGCTCTACTTCTGCTTCTATCATCATTCTTATCCTTTTTGCTTCAGGTTTATTTTCTTTATTTGCTTTTAATTGCTTCTTTAAAAAGGCAATCCTTCTCATATTTTCAATCACATACGGTTGTAAGTTTTCTTTCATTTCTTCTGCACTCATAAAGACACCTCATTCAATCAACATTTTTCTCATTATGAACATAATCATCTCAATTCATTCTTTTACACAATGATACTCATTTTGCCTAATCATCATAACGATAATAAAAAGAGTTAATATTAGGAATATTTTGTAAATATTTTATCAATTTACCAATATGACAGCCGATGTTAACCTGAGGGTACATCAACATATCCCAAAGGAGGTATTATTTTACAATGTTTAAAAAGATTATCGCTGTTGCTTCAACGTTAGGATTGTCTTTTGGTATTGCGAGCGTTTCCAGTGCAGAAGAGGTTACTACATCACCACTTTTACCTCAATTAAACTCACAAATTCAGTTTGAGTCTACAATATCTACTTTAGCTCCCCAAAGACTACACACTGAATATAGATACTACACAAAGAAAGAGTATATAATGGCCGCTGATATACCTAAAGTGTTCTCTGTAACGAAAGATGGCTATTCTGGGAAAATATACAAGGAGTCTGTTGAGCATTGGGGTAAACACGATGATTGGTGGAAAGTTAAATATTCTGGTCATTTAACAAAACACATGCAGTAATTATTGATATACAGGGGAAAGACACTTTATAAGGTGTCTTTTTTCTTACTCTAATAGATTTATAGACAATTACATAGCAAAGAACCAATACCTATATAGATACTGGTTCTTCTACTAAAACACTATACTCTTAGAAGCTTCTTAACAATTCCCACAGACACAAAGCAATTAAAATCAACCCTACTAATGTATACAACATACGTTACACCTCCTGTTTTCTATAAGTAATAGAAGACTATTACATACACAGTTAAGGTCTGTGTACCTAATTCGCTCGTCTTCCCTTATAGTAATTACGTCTATATTGAAGTGAAAAAAGATGGCCTCATTTTATGAAAACACCCGTTGTTTTCCATGACTCTCTCTATTTCGCATGTTTAGGTAGCTAAAATAGCTCTGTTTCACATGAAATTCACTGTTTATGGGACAAAAAAGAAGAACATAGTGGGATTTTTCGTGTTCTTCTTCATTTTATTAAGTTCATAATATTCTTTTGTAGTCTTCTAATCCTTCTCTGTTTGAAGTAAGACTTTGTGTCTTGTATGACTTTATGCCCGTCTGTTTGATATACAACCTCGTTATTTATAAACGTTTTCGGTATGATGTTTCTTAAATCTAAGAAACCAAACATTACCAAACACTCTATAAAAGTAATATCTCCTTTTATCATCCCTTTTGCAAAATGATAAAAATCAAAAGAATCTGTTCCGACTAAAACGATTGTCAAAATGAATGTAAATAAAACACCACCCATAGAGATAATGTTTTTCATTAAATACTTCCTTTTATTTGCATCTGCAATTTCAAAATAACAACGTCCTCCTGCTCCTATAAGAAATTGCAGTTTACCGATAGTAAAGAGTTTTTTCTCTCCTCCTATTTGAATAGCAGTGATTTGATTACCTGTAATGAAAACAAAAAATGCATGACCTAATTCATGAATAAGCACGATACATTTACTTGCAAAGAACACTTTGCATATTAGAATAAAAATAAGACTAATATATGACACCATTTCCACGTTACATCCTCCTAAATAAATTCAAATGAATACCTATTTTATAAATTTATTTATTATAGACTTTTGTGGTTTGGGTTATAAAAAAAAGAAAACTCCTTGCTCTTAGCAAGAAGTTATGTTCATAACATTAAGTTTTATAATTTTGAATACGGAACTGAATCACGAACATCCTAATAACAATAAGTTCTTCATAAGAGATATCAGAGTGTGCTCTCGTGCATATTTCAATAACAATTAGTTGTTTTTAAACGATGAAAATTGATAAGTAAACAGTTTCTATACATAGTATTAATAACAATAAGTTCATTCTAAATATAAAATTTACTTAGACATTTATAATAACATTTAGCTTTATACAATTTCATCTTTCTTTTAGATTACAGAAATAGAATAAATTTGTATATAGCAAAACGGTTCGAGCCCCCAAATTTTCAGAGGCTCTTTTCTCATGTAAAAGCCCCTTTGCTATTTGTTTTTCATCTTTAATATTTCAACTTTTATCTCATCAATTAATTCTTTCGTTTTTGAAGGGGAATTTTTAAGGTGTGGTGCATACGTCACAGGCTTCTCCTTCAAAAGATTACTTTTAAACTTTTTCTCCATCCTATCACCTTCTATATCATATATAAATTAATTTTTCATCTATTGCCATCTTTTAGCTTATCAATAGCCTTTTCTTGTTTTTCTATTAATTCTCTTGTGTATTTAGCCATAGGTACATCCATTACTTCCAATTTCTCTTTTTGAATATAATCAGGATAATTGAACCCAGGTAATTTATCAAATATCTCTTCCTGAACAGATTTCTCAAGTATTTGAATTAATACTTGTGGTTTTTCTTTTAATAAAAGTGACAACACTGGATGCTGTTTTACTTTAGATAAGAAAAAGAATTCATTCTCAGTGAATTGATAATCTTTCCGTGAATCCATATTTAATCAGCTCCCTTTATTCATTTAGATAATCGAAAATATGTTAAAGAAAAAAGCATGGAATAACCATGCTTTTATCGTCTTCTAAGTTTGCTAAACAAACGTTTATTTTCAGTTAATAATTGTTGAGTATGTAAAGCCGTTGGGATTTGAACAACCTCACAGTTTGGGTCCTTGCTTAAAAAGAAGGGAATATTTTCTGTTTTTGAATCTCTTATTTGTTTTTCGTTTTCAATAACCATCATTTTGTTCATAATATCTCCTCCACTTCCTTTACCATTATTCTATCATATAGTTATTTTTTTAACCAACTATGAATAATAGCAAGGTCATATACATTCGATATGTCATTATCAAGCATTATACTTTTTTGACTTGTTACTACGATTACAATGTTTTCGACAATAGATGTTGCTACCATTACCATATTCGTCTCTGGTTGCAACACCCCTTTTTCAACATTCAACTCATCATACTGCTCTTGTGAAATCTTTATTCCATATTGAGTCGTTAATTGTTGCATCAATACTTGCGGGTTATTGTTTTGATAAACATCAATTTTATAATCGCATAAATTAGCATACAAATTCATAATGCTACCTAAAGAATTCAAGTATTTAGCTGAAGTATTCATATCCACCTGCTTAAAGTAATTAGGATTCATACTTCTAATTACTGCTGAGAAATTTGCGTCTCTTGCTTTGCCCATCTCAATCGTTTTCGTTAAATCTTTATTATTTTTCTCAATGGCTGTTAATTCGGTTCCCCATATTTTTGATATTCGTGGTGTTTGAAAAATTGCCAAATCTACAAATACAAAAATAGAAACATACAATAGATAGTCCTGCCAATCTTTTGCATTAAAACCTACCGCATTAAAATGAATTCCCATCGCAAAAATCAATAAAAAATACCAAGTTTTTCGCAAATTATGAGTTAATTCTTCATAAACTGATGTCTTAAACCAACTCAAATACAATGAATATACTAAGAAACATATCGGAACAATCCATTTAAACTTTGCTATAAAACTACCAACTTTAAATAACCCTGTAAAAATACCAATTCCTGTAACCATACAATATCACCTCTTTAAAATAAAAAGCAAATCAACTACATACATATAATTGATACAGAACAATAAAAATCCTTTTTAAAAACATAACTTTTTTACATTGTGAAATTATCACTCCTTTTTCATTAAATCTATATATTATAAGCAAGTTATATCGGATACATAAGAGAATAAAAAACAAAATAAAAACAATGACTACAATAGCCATTGTTCATAATAAATAATAGATAACATATAGTTTTTTATAAGTTTTTGCTAAATAAAGGCGTCCTTATAATGCTAATAACAAATAGTTCGAACGATAAATTACCAACTACTACTTCCATTTAAATGGCAGGTTTCAATAACATTGAGTTCTTTATATTTTTCAAACACTTTAATTTTCTGGAACAAACTTCACTTCAGTTATATCACCGTAATTAATTCTCTGGAGTGCTCTTTCTTTGATGTCTTCTGAGATTTCATTTTTTAATTCTCCTGCTAATCTCTTTGCAATCTCTATTTGGTCTACAAGAGTCTCCACAACTAAATTTGGGGCATTTTCCTTTTTCAAATGCTTTATTGCTTTTTTAGTCCGATTAGCAAATCCATTCAAAGCATTCATTGTAACTTCTTTTTCTTTTAACTGCCTAATATTCATCCAAATCTTTCTCCTCAATTTATTATTCTTTTAACAACATATAGTTCAATATAAATTAATTAAGAAAGAACCGTTCTTTTAATAACATATAGTTTTATATAATAGATAAAGACAAGACTCCCTACTTTTAATAACAATTAGTTCTTTATAAGTAATTAACTTCTGTTTGACGAATTTGCAAACATGTTCTAATAACATGAAGTTCATATATAATTAGAGTATGATGATACCTAAATTTAATAACACTTACCCCTATTAATATTCTTTTTATAAAAGGTTGTTAGCTCTACAATTTCATTTTATCCATATTTCATCTATATAGATAGACCAAAATGGTTCGAGCTTATAAAAAAACACCCATCAAATAATGATGGATGCTCCACAAAAAATATAGAACAGATATATATTTATTATATCGTAGAACCTTGTGAAAGGATACCTAATTCAGATTCTCTATCATTCAAATTCAACCTGTAATTCTTCCTCTTCAATATAAATCCGTTTAATAGACTTATTTTGCTCTGGAATAGGTTCAACAGGCAGTATATGAAGAAATTTACTATACTTCATGATTTCATGTACGCTTAATGAATCAGCAGTAAGAGAACCAATTCCAAATCCATGGAACCATTTTCCTGCCTCTACACCATACATCCCACCTAATAGTTCTTCTCTATATTCTTCACTACCAATAATAATAATCTCATTCATATATAAAGGAATAATCGTATCAAGTGAAGCGATTGTTCCTTGTTGTAAGCATTCTTCTATTGAGATATCATCTGGTCCTTCTATTTCTCCATTCTTAATTTTCGTTTTAATCCCCCACTGATAGACTACATCTTCATCCAGTACCAATAATTCTTTAGGTACTTCACAAACAATATAAACTGGAAAATCTCCAGTCTCGTTCCAAAGTGAAGTGATAGATTCAGATTCGTAACGTTCTTTCCCTACTTGATTAATGAGTGACTCCTTGTTCGCATGAAAAGCGTACCAATAATGCCATTTTATTGATAAATACACCAACTCAGGATTTGAAGGCACATGAGTAAAATTATTTATTTCATTTTGATTTCGAGATGTAATTCCATGTTTTAAAATCTCATTTAATCTTTTAGTTGTCGTTCCGTGATATAGAGTAATCGTGTCCCAGGGCTCTTCTACTTCGGTAAATGACTGTTTCTTTTTTACCGCATTTTGTTTGATTCGTTCTTTCATTTCTTCTAAATTCATTATAAATAGCTCCTTTTATATCGCATTTTTAAAAATACCTGTTTTGTTATGTTTATAACATTATACTACATCATCTATATTCTTCATTCTAATCATAATTACACAAAATAAAACTACCTATTATCAAATTAATTAGGTAGTTTTATTTTTATTTATGCATTTATTATGCTAATTCACTTAAACCAATTCCAATCAAAGTCAATTTGTAATTTCTCGTCTTTAATATAAATACTTTTTATTTTAGGATTATCTTCAATAATTGGAGAAAACACCACAACTTTCACTAAATTACCATAAGCTACTTGCTCATATAAATTTAATGAATCAGCAGTTATTGAGCCAATCCCAAATCCTTTAAACCAAAGATTCGCTTCTTCTCCATATGCTCCATCTAACAAATCATCCCTATATTCTTCACTACCAATAATGTTAACCTCATCTATATACCAAGGTTTAATCGTATCAATCGAAGCTACCATGCCATGTTCTAAACAATCCTCTAACGAAATATCATCTGGGCTTTCAATATCGCCATTTTGAATTTTCTCTTTAATATCTAATTGATGAACCACATTTTCATCTAATACCAATATTTCTTTTGGCACTTCTAAAGAAATATAAATTGGAAAGTCACCTGTTTCATTCCAAAGAGAAGTAATAGACTCTGATTCATATCGTTCTTTTCCTACAGTTGCAATTAATGATTTTTTATTTTCCTGGAAAGCGTACCAATAATGCCATTTTGTTGTTAAATAAACCAACTCAGGATGTGAAGGTACACCATTTTGAGGAGTAATTCCATGTTGTAAAATATCATTCAATTTTTTACTTGTTGTTCCGTAATACAACGTAACAACTTCCCAAGGTTCCTTCAATTCTGTAAACATTTGTTTTCTTTTCATTGCACTTTGTTTAATTAATTCTTTCATTCCATCTAAATTCATTTTAAATAGCCCCTTTTACATTAAATTTATTTAAATACCTGTTTTTTTATATTCCTATGATTATACTATTCCAATACTTCATTCATTCAATAAAATCTCTGTCAGCATACATATTTCCCTTCATAGTTCGTCTTCTATTAAAAAAAACTATATTATATCCTTTTATTTTAATTTTTAGAGGTTAAACAATTGCAAAATATAGTCAATTCTCCTTATGATAAGAAGATGACGGTTTTTATTTCCTATTCAAATACGGTTAAGGAGCGTGAAAATATTGGCTATTTTTATTATCATTTTAGTTATTGCTATTATTGGTATTGGAGGTTTGTTTGTAATCAAACAGTTTTCAAGCCAAAATAAAGAACAAAGCTTATCCTCCTTGTTAATTACAACGGGTCTTTCTTTAGTTGTCAGTGCTTTTGGTTCTCCCTGGGACAAACCACTCCAAACCCTATCAATCTTAAAAAATAGCGAAACAGCGAAAGAATCCATCGCTATTACAAAAGAAATGTCCGAACCTAATGTTCTTCAACTTATTGTCGGTGCACTATTATTCGTAGCAGGAATTTACTTCTGGAGATATATTAAAAATAGAATATTCATTTTAAACATCAACGGTTATTTTGATAAAAGAATTGAAGGACATAATCGTGATTTAGGTTTAGGAACATTTGAATTCAAAGAAAGAGAAATTGATTTCATTCAAACCTATAAAAAAGGTATAAATCCTACTACTACAAAAGATATCGCTAATATGCTGAAAGAAAAAATAACTTCCTTTAAAGATGAAAGTAAAGAGTTTAAAAGAGGTTACACAGGTATCGCTCCTATCCCGTTTGTAGCATTAGCAGGAACGTATTTACAAAGAGAAAAAATAGACCATTATTTCGAGTTCGACAAAATAGAAACTGAAAAATTCTACGAGTTAAAAGAAGGTAATGGATACTCTGCTTTAGAGGTTAAAACAGATTTGAATCATTTAAATCCAAATGCAATAGAAGTGGTATTATCTATTTCTGTCACAAAAGAAATTAAGGATGCTCAATTAACTCAGTTTGAAGGCGTAGATGTTGTGAAACTGGCAGTAGATACACCAGATGATAATAAAATACGCTATACAAATCAACTTAAAGATTATGTAAAAACTATCATGGATACGATTGAAGAAATTGGAGCAACAAAAGTTCATTTGGTTTGTTCCAGTCAAAGTTGTTTAGCATTAGAAATAGGAAAAAGAATTGAAAATTATAGAATGGCACAAGTTATCTGCTACTTCTTTGATATGCATACCCCAAAAAAATATCCTTGGGGCATTGTTCTTAACGGTGACGAGAAAGGTAAATACATTCAAGCTTAATGGAGGATGCTTATGTACGACTTAAATAACAAGCTTATGACGTTTTACAAAAAACATGTTGTGTTACAAGGTAAAGAAAAAAATCGATTATTTAAGCTTAGAACATCGAATCTTGATAGATTAAAAGATGGATTAAAAGAATACAACGAGGAAAAGAAAACAAATTATTCAATTGTAGATACCGTTGTTCAGGGAAGCGTAGCTATGTCTACAGTTGTGCAAAATGAAAGTAAAGATTACGATATTGATGTTGCTATCATTTTTGATAAGGACAACTTACCTGAAGGAACAACCGCAACAAAGAATATGGTAGTAACCGCACTGAAAAAGAAATGTAAACAATTTAAAGAACCACCTACAGCAAAAACAAACTGTGTACGAATTGTTTATGAAGAGGGCTATCACATTGATTTTGCTATTTATCGAAGATATAAAGACGAATATGGTGAATATAAATACGAACATTGCGGAAGCGAATGGCGGCCAAGAGACCCAAGAAGTATTACCAAGTGGTTTAATAATGAAAATAAAAAGAAGAATTATAACCTTCGTATTGTAGCAAGACTGTTGAAAATGTTTTGTAAATCCAGACCTAAATGGGAAATGCCTGGTGGTTTAGTTCAATCCGTACTTCTCAACGAATGTTTTCAAGCTGAAACACGCATAGATGAAATGTTTTATCATACATTAGTTGCAGTAAGAGATAGATTGACCATAGATAAAGAGGTAAATAACCCCACTGATGAAGAGCAAAGCCTTAAATTAATTCAAAAAGATGATGTTCGGTTGGACAGATTAGAAAGAAGATTAACAACTTATTTAGGAAAGTTGGAAGTTTTGTTTGAGGAAGGTTGTACACCCGAACAAGCAATTAAAGCATGGCAAGAGTTCTTTAATCATGAATATTGGGAAAAACAATTAGAACAAGAAAAAGAAACAAATTCGGCTGTAAGCAAATCTTATGCTTCTACAGAGAGTAGACTATACAACGAGTCTGAGGAATTTATTGAATATATGTTCCCTGTAAATATTCAGTACCACTTATCTTTAGACTGTCGCATTACACAGGATGGTTTTCGACCTTATTTTTTAAATGATTGGTTAGAAAGAGGTCTGCATTTACCAATCAGCAAACAATTGGATTTTTATATAAAAGACAATTACGTTACAAAACCATATCATGTGTATTGGAAAGTTAAAAACCGTGGGGATGTAGCGAAAGAAAGAAACTGTGTAAGAGGACAAATTATTAAAACCAATTCAGAAACACTTAAAGAATGTACATCTTTTAACGGTGAACACTTTGTTGAATGTTATATAGTTAAACAAGGGGTTTGCGTAGCAAGAGCTAAAATTGATGTACCAATTCAGGTATAAGTCATATCAATTAAATATTCAAAGAGCAGTGAGTATTTAATCCACTGCTCTTTGAACTGTTCAAAAGTACAATTCATCTTCTTATAATTTATATATATACATTACTTATCTTTTAACAGAGTATTTATTTGTAATAACAAAATAAAAGAGAGCAAGTTTACACTCGCTCTCTTCATTAATAAGGTAATATTAACCGCTCATCATAGACTTTGTTTGATTCTTCCCCTACTTCTTTTATATAAATAACAGGAAGTTCTTTCTCTTTGCTCTCAAACATTGATTTATCATTAAGAATTGTAGTAATTCCATGGGCTTGAACTGTTACATTAAAATGCTCTTCTTCTTTATCATCATCACAAATTGGCATAAAAACACCAGTATCCCCAATCGGAATCTGAGTGCAGTCGCCTTCAATTTTCACTTTTTCTATTTGTCTATCTACTACTTGTCCTATCACATTTTCTTCTGTTCTAACTGTATGCTCACAACCGAACAAAAAAGATGAACAAGTTAATAATAGAATACATACTTTAACTGTTTTAAGTGGTTTTTGCAGTTTCATTTCTAACACTCCTATAATAAATTATTCTTTAAGAATTGAAGGTGTTGAGTAAATAACTCTTCACATGACATATCTTCTTTTATGCAAATAGATATCGTATCCATGTCTTGATATGAGATATGTATTCTTTTATCTAATTGAAACTTAGACAGTAAATACTCCTTCTCTTCCTCTGTATCAAAATAAAAACTCAAAGTCATCCCTGCATTTACAAATTCCTTTACATAACCTGCATCGACTATAAACGTAGAGCAAGGCATATAGCCGTTGAAATGGTCAGTGTATGCCTTAACATAATCTCCTCCATACTGTTCTTCTGCCATTCGATAAATAAATTCTGGCACAATATCTTTAGAAGACTCTTCCCAAGCAATCAGCTTTATTATATAAGAATCCTCTTTAGCTACCTGAAATCCTTTTAAAATCCAATGCTCATTTGTCACTTCAGCATCTCTTACTAAATCTTCTTGATATAAAACATCCGATGAAACAATATCTGAATCCTCGATACCTAATTTTTCTGTATCAATTTTAAATACTTTATAATATCCTCTTTGTTCAATGTTTAACTCCTCTAAATGTGCCCCTCCGCTTGGTATAGCTGAAAGACAATCATCAATCGTTCTACTCACACATATGCGGTTTGTCACATCGTCCTCTTTGTCTTGATGACGACAAGATGGAATTCTTGGTACAAACTCTCCTGAATGCTGTAAATCCATTGAAATGTGATAAAAAATAGACATAATAAAAACGCTCCCCTTTTTAAATAAATTCATAAAATACCTGATTTGTAATAACATAGTATTTTATGCCAGGAGCGTTTTTTTATTATATTTCGTATACAACATATAGTTTTTCTGTAAAAAATAAATAGGATAAACCATGTAGAAAATATTTTAAAATAACATACAAGTTTTTCACATAACAAATTGCTGTTCATAATAATGCGAACGTTTTTGTAATAACAAGAAGTCTAAAGTTATCTTCCTAACTTACGTTTAAAAGTTCTTCATAATTAACATTTGATATAAAATCCATTTCATCAATAAAAGCAATCTCATCGTAAATCATAACACTTACCTTCACTTCTCCCATAGATGTGTAAACACTGTAGTTTTCACAGGAACTGAAAAAACATCTCTTTAGTAAAGTGATTACATTAAGTTTAGTTTCTCTATTTATCACTGATATAGAGAATCCTTCTTTATCAAGCATAAGGAAACCAAGCTCATAACAAATACACTTTTCAGCTCTTTCCAAATCTTCGTACTTGATTTTATGGATTTTCAAAACCAAATGGAACGCAAAACTAATTAATAGAATACCCATGATAATTCCCAAAGATATTATTGGATTATCAAAAAACACCACAAGTGGAAACATAAGCCCGCCCATAATAGGAATGCAAAATCTCAATACATTATATCTATCCATATCGCTACTTCCTTTCAATTTGCTCTTTATAAATTTCATCAGACCAATATTCGGGTGGATAATGCGTTGCAAATAAAGGCTCTTCTTTTATCAATTCATAAAAAATAGACTGTTGAATCATATTTGGAACATCTACTGCATGTTCTTTTAAATCTTTTTCTAAAATTTCTGTCAAACACTTAATGAAATATTCGATATGCACATTCATCTATATCTCACTTCCTTGTCAATCCATTTATATTTGACCATTGATATGGTTATCATTATAAATATTTCATTTACTATTGTCAATGAAATAAAAATAAAATAAATTATAGTCAAAATAAAAAAAGAATGCATGATGCTACATTCTTTTCTTTACACAATTCAAGCTATTACTTTGGAAAAATCTATGTCTGACAGCTTTTCTTCCTTTATATCAACAATTAAATCAAATGGTCCTCTCACAGCAATAAAAGAATAGGCTCCTTTTGTTGTATATACTTGGTACTCATCTGATGTTAAACGGTCAATAATTACCTGTTTCCCTTCTGGTGCAAACTCAGGAGCAGGAAAATTTCTATAAATCATCTTTCTTAATCGCTCATCCTCATTTAGTTCTTCTCTTTTTAACTTCATATTGACAACATCATATACAATAAAAACAACAAACAAAAATGAGCCAATTAAGATATTGAAATTATCGAAAGATGGAAATCTATAAATTGAAAAGATAAAAATTCCTAATAGTAGATACTTCACCTTTATCAGTCCCTTCATAACATAGTTTTCTTAATAAAATCAAAATACTTCTTTGAAGAAATCTACGTCTGATAATTTTTCCTTTTTCATATTCAGTATTGCATCTTCTTCCCCTCGCTCAATAACAATGGAGTAATCTCCTTTTTTTGTATAAACTCGATACTCATCTTTTTTAACAAATTCAATAATGACCTTTTTTCCTTCAGGAGCATATTTAGGAGCAGAAAAGACTATATGAAGTGATTCCCTCAATCCGATATCTTTGTTCTTATCATCTATCTTTTCAATAAATGTTTTTAAATCATACAAAATAAAATATACAAAAACTGCAACACCGATTAAAACACCAAGCTCATCAACGTATGGGTATATATATATTCCAAAAACAAAAATTAAACCTACCAATAGATACTTAGCCTTGCTCATCCTTTTTTCACCCCTTTATTATTTTGCTTCCATCACGAAATTTCTTTGAAATAATCTACATCTGATACTTTCTTATACTCATAGCCAATTCCTTGTGCCGAAGAATGTATAGTGAGTACATACTCCCCTTTTTTTGTAAAAATTCGATATGTATTTTCTAACGATTTTTCGAATAGGACTGTTTTTCCTTCAGGAGCATATATAGGAGAATAAAACTTTTCATAAATACGAGCTTTCACTACTCTATCAGCTATGATGGACTCTCCTTTTAGCTTTTTTTTATAAATATATATAACCCCTAATAATGAAATAAAAAGAACACCACCAGAAAAGATATTCATGTTCAAAATAGAGCCAATTATAGCAAACAAAAAACCTATTACACTACAAATAAATTCTTTTCTATACATGTTATTTACACCTCACATTTCCATTAATCAGACACTCTTTATAATGCATCTTTGAAATTTGTATCAGATACCATTTTGGCATCAGTAAGTTTTGTATTACCATCATACATGTCCATTTTGAAAATAAATTCTCCATGCTCACAAAACACACGATATGATTCTGCTTTCTTTGTCATATATTCATAAAATCCCTTTAACTTAGAAGTCGATTTATTTTCTAAACATTCTACGACTATTGATTCTTGTTCTACCCCAAAGCATTTTGAAACATATTCTTTAACTGTTACAATTCTTTTCTCTGCCTCTACTTTTCTATTCTTTATATACTTCATATATACAGGGACTAAATAAAAGAGAGGGCGAATAACAACCGCAAAAAATGTGATACCCCCCAATATTCCTAATAAGACATATTTTGAATTTTCCACATGAGATGTTATATTCATCATTATTCCCCTCCACATTTTTCTACTGCTGAACACACTCTTTATGCTTAATAATAATTTCTTTTGGTGTTACCTCAACTAAAATGGTGAATTCCCCATTTGCGGTTAAGACATTGCATGTTGAAAGGTAAGATTGTTCTTTTCCAATTAATACATGTATAAAAGGAACCTTTTGGTCACACTTTACAATGCAATCATCATTTTTTAACTTCATGACACTTTTTAATTTCCTATGAATTCTCTTAAAATTAACCTCTTTCATATCAATTAATTTAAATAAAGAGATGAAATTGTAAATAAGTACAGCATATATGGTCAAAATAACAGAACCTGCTATATTATGATTCATAACAAACTTTGTTAATAAAACAAAATAAGGAACTACTACTACTGCGATTTGAATTTTATTCGTTTTCATTTGAATTCCCTTTCTTATTTATCTTTAAAAAGTCGTTTTTTTACTGGTTCGTTATACTTAAAAATTAACAATCCGATAATGATAAACAGTGTGATTTTAGGGAATAACCAATTGAATAGAATTGCTCCACCACCGATACAAGAAGCTGAAATTACATTTTGCATAGAACCTACTTTTTTAATTACATCTTTAAACATTTAAAATCTCTCCTTTTATTTATTATCAATTCTTATATAAACCCAAAAATATTTATTGGATATGTATTTATTTCGTAAATTCTTTTCTATAATTCATATGAGAAAGACGCTTAACATTTTTTACTCGGATTCCTTCTTTATATACCTTTACAGTACATAAAAGTTCTCCATCTGGAACAAACACCTTTAAATCTATATGATAGGTGGCAAAGCATCTCTTCAAAAAATCCTTCTTTGTTACTCCCTTTTCCTCTTCTACTAAAATAAAACTATTATTCTGGCCATTAAAATATTCTTCATTAAGATACTGACTTAATAAGCGTTTAACTCTGTCAAAATCATATTTTGTAATACGGTCATATTCTTTCCTGATAAAACACATCGAAATACCTACTCCGATAAAAACAATCCCTGTAATTCCATACATAACTACAGTTAGATTATTCATAACAAGATTCGTAACCCATAAAACACCCCATACTATGATGTTGAAAACGATTAATCCTATTCCCAAAAAAATTGTATATTTCATTAAAACTACTTCTGGGTCATCTTTATGAAACATTTCTACATCTCCTTCCTTCTTCATATCTTTTTATTAATATAAAAAAATATTTATTTTTAACATACCCATTTATTTATATACATATAGCTCTCTACCATAGCTAACATGTGATACCCGTTTAGAGTTTATTATTTCTACATCTTGTTCATTAACCTTCACTTCATATAGAAACTCTCCACTTGGAGCAAATACAGGAATCTTTACCTTATATGTAGAAAAACATCTTTTTAAGATTTCTTTTCTTGTTAGATTTTTCTCCTTATCAATTAAAATAAAACTGTCTTGCATTCCTAAGTAGTAGTGCTCTTTTACATGCTGTGTAACTTGTTCCTTGATTCGAACAAAATCTTTCCTTTTAATGCGGTTATATTCTCTTCTCAAGAAGGTTATAGAGATACATACAACCACAAATACAAGAACACCTATTAGTGTATTGACGAATTTTATAAAGTTCTCGGAACTCAGCTCTGGCTTAAGAAATGGAAGCAAGAACGCTATTAAAGGCAGAAGTGCATACAGGAATAAATTTGAATTAGAGTGTTCTTCCGACTCCTTATCACACATTTTAAGCCCTCCCTTAAACTATTAAACTTTAAATATTTTTGGATTTATATAGGAATTGATAAAGTATCTATTCCTATATTTTTGATTTCTTATAAAATTCTTTTGCAAAATTCACGTTTGAAACTTGCGTTATGTTTTTGAACCATACCTCATCTTTATTTACCTTTGTTTGATAAACCAATTCTCCATGATGAGCAAAAACATGAATCGACAATTCGTATGTACGAAAACATCTTTTCAAAATTTCTCTTTTTGAAACTTCTTTTTCTTCAACTAAACAAAAAGTATTTTCTACATAGCAACTACGAATATGTTTTTTTATTTCTTCTTTTATTCGATTAAAATCATTTGTTTTAATTCGGTTATATTCTTTCTTGTAAAGACAATACACATTTCCTGCAACTAAGCTAACAAAAGCAGAAACCCCTGTTATAAAGTAAAATATATTTGAATTATAGAAATTAACAAACATATGTACAAAAGAGATAATTAGAAACGCTATAATCGTAATAACTACTGGTGCAAACATTATACAAACTAATAAATCGTTAGATTCATCATCAAACATCCAAATCACTTCCTTACATACTCTATTTACTTATTCACATACAGCTCTTTCTTTAAATCTAACATTGAAATTTCTCTTACTTCATCAATATCAACTTTGTTTTCACTCACTGTAACAGAACATAAAAGCTCTCCACTTGGAATAAACGTTGTTAAAGTTAGTTGATACGATTTAAAGCATCTTTTTAAAATAGTTATTTTTGATACATATTTCTCTTCTTCCATTAATACAAAAAAACTATTAATCTGGGACATTGTTGAATACTTTGTTCTGAGAAATCTCGTCAAAGTAGCTTTTACTCTATCCATATCCCTTTGTTTTATTCGGTTGTATTCTTTTTTGTAAATAAAATATATCGTGCCTAAAATAATGCTAAGAAGAGCTGTAATCACAATATAGAAAGCGAAAGCATTTGTGGCATAGAAGACTTTACACAGTCCAACAAGCACGATAAATAATATAATAATAAATGGATTCTCTACTACCTCTGCATCAAACATTGCCTTCTCACCCATTTCCTGCATATATTAACTCGCATAAAGTTCTTTATTTAAATTCATTTTTGATACTCGTTTTACTTTCATAACATCAACGTCATATTCACTCACGTTTACAGTGCATAAGAGTTCTCCATCGGGAACAAAAACAGTGAATTTTGTTTGATAAGATGTAAAACATCTTTTATTGATATCCTTTTTTGTTAATCCTTTTTCTTCTTCCACTAATACAAAACTCTTTTTGAGGTACCTTGTTAGAGTTTTTTTTACTCTATCAAAATCTTTGTTTTTAATACGGTTGTATTCTATTTTGTAAATATAAAGCGAGATTCCTATAATACACATGACAACACCAATAAACCCCAAAATAAATGCAGTAAAATGGTTTGTATATAGTTTTGTCAACGAAGGTCTTAGCAAGAATAATATGAACCCTAAAGGCGGAATTATCATCGTGAATAGTATAGATGAAGTATTGTTATCAGACATATCCTCAACTCCTTTACATAACCTTCTTCCTACTTTAAGGAATAAATTCTAAAAAATTCTAAAAACAAATAAATATTACAATTTTTAAATCCCTTTCAACGCTTTATCAAAATCCAAATCAGAAATTTGGTCGAGGTTCTTCAGTTCACCTAATCCATCTTTTAATACATTCACAGTACAGGTATACTCTCCAAACATTGTAAAGAATCGGATGTCTTCTTCGTAAAAACCTTTTAAGCATCTATCTTTGAAAGAGCTTTTATTCAATGCTCCGTTTCGATGAATGATAATGTTCATTGCTCTAACTGTCTCTAAGAATTTCTCTTCCACTTCTTTAGGGTGCTGATTTTCGTAAAGTTTATAATAGGAGTCATTTATTAATTTTGTAAAACTCTCTCTCACGCATTCTTCAATGACTACCATATTTTTTGTTTTAGATTTTTTATAATTAAGAAAGAAATGAATCATAGTAATGAAGCATATATATATCAATAAAATAATAAAATATCGTTGAAAATTCTCTTCCACTATAGCCATAATCGACATAATTGTCAGACCCATCATGAACAAACTTTCATAATTCTTTTTATCCATATAGACACCTCTCTAAAAATTCATTCATATAAAAATGAAGAGAATATGTAAAAACATATTTTGTTGAAACATCCATCAATAAAACGCATAACCATTATGTTTACACCTCTCTTCATTTTGTTTAGTAGTTTAATTCTTTCATATAATCGACATTTGAAATAGAAATCAAATCTATACCTACCCATTCACCATTATCTCTATGTATATTGACTTCAAATTCTCCCTTTGATGTAAAAACATATAGTTTTCTCCATCCTAAGAAAGATTTTCTCGTTCGTTCAACATCAAATAATATCTCTTTCTGTGAAATTGACAGGTTATGAGCTATTACTTCTTTTAACTCTGTAAGCTCTTCTTTTCGTATGTAATGACTAAATACGACAATGCCAATCAATAGCATGATTAAGAAAATAATTCCAATTATAGGAGATAAACGAGAAATAGCTATAATCAACCCAACTATGAGCCCAAAGACCATTAAAATTTCTGCTATCATTATTGTTTCGACTCCTTCATGAAATCAACATCAGATACTTGCTCTAACTCAATATCTTTCTTATCTACATCTTTAATCTTTACAATGAATTCTCCTCTGGAAGTAAAAATTCGAAAGTCTTCGTATTTCCATGAAGATTCACCTTTTTCTCCGAAATCATAAATTACTTCATCTTTTGTAATTCTAAGCTTCTGAGGTATTTCAGATTGCAAATCAGTAAGAAACTTTTTTCTATTATCTTTAGAATCAGAGTGAACCGTCCAAACACCAATTATTATAATCGTGAATGTAATAACAGCCATAATAATGGGGAAACAGTAGAATAATGCTCCTAAAATTGCTAAGACACCAAAACAACCTATAATTCCTTCTTCATCCATTACCTATCCCTCCTATCTCATATGTTTAATTCATCTATGAAATTAACATCCGATACTTGGCTTAATTCAATCCAATAGAAGTTGTTATACTCAATTCCTAACTCCAGAATAAATTCTCCTTTTGAAGTAAACACGCTATAGTTTCCAGGTCTCAAATAAGTAGCGTTCTTTTTGTTTAAATCAAAGAGAATTTCGCCCGTTGATATGTCTAATCTATTAGATATGGATTCTTTCACATCACTAACTTCCATATAAGAATCTGTAATCGTACACCATATAGAAAATAGCAGACAAATTCCCAAAGCTACTACTATCGTTATAATCGGGAATAAGCAAAACAATAGAGAAAACATCGGTATTCCAATGAAAAAAATTACAAGTATCATATTTTCATTTGGCACTAAAATCTCTCCTTAAAAAACCTCCCTCCTACTATATAAGAGAGAGGTTTTTCTTTAAATTATGCTTCTTTTGTTAGTGCAACTTCTTTAGACTCTTCACTTGCCATTTGAGCTTTTAAAGTTTCTAATTCAGTTTGAATTTCTTCACTTACTTCATTTGCTTTAATTTCTTCAAATTCACGTTCTACATCTGATTTTGTAATAATAGAGTGAACATCTTCTTTTGCAGAAATTAAAGATTCTTTCTCGTCAATTTTTCTCTCGATTTTACCAATTTCAGTTAGAGTGTTTCCTCCATCTAAATCATGGCGAATCTCTTGAGCTGTTTTTTGAGCTTGTGCTCTGTTATTCTTAGCAATAAGTAATTGTTTTTTCGTTTCGGCTTTTTTCATTACTTTTGTCAAACGTTTTAATTCATCTTTTAATGACTCTTCTTGTCTCTCGGCCGTTTCTAAACTCAATTTGATTTCTTGAAGAATTTCCTCTTCATCTTTCTTTTGCTCTAAGAAATCAGTGGCAAGTTTATCATTCCCTGCTTTAATAGATGCTTTCGCTTTTGCAACTAAGTCTTCACATTTTTTCAATTGAGCTTCATAGTCCTTTGAAACCATTGCTCGTGAGGAAATAGCTTTCGCAGTTTCAATTTGTACTTTTTCATACTTTGTTTTGCTTTCTGCAATTAATTGCTCTAACATCACTTCAGGGTCTTCTGCTTTTGTAAGCCATTTATTGAAATACCCCTTGCAAACATTTTTAAAGCGAGTTACTAAACCCATTTCAATCACACTCCTAAATATGTATTTTTCCTTGCTATGGTTACATTATAGATTATTTTATTTACTATTGTCAATGAAATATAAATATTTTAGACTTTAGTCAAAATAAAAAAGAATGTATTATGCTACATTCTTTTCTTTACATAGTTGATATTTTATATTTTCAATCATGACAAAATCTCCTTGCCAAACCTCATCTAACGTTACAAGACCTGTTTCTAAAACCAAACTATCTTCATACGGAACATCTGGAACTACTATTTCCTCATATGAATCTATTGCAATACAAAAAACATTTTTAGGCTGTATAGATTCATTTACAATCCAATGTTCACTCGTATACATCGCATCAGGAACAAAACCCTTTTGATATAGTGTCGAAGGAGCAATTAAATTCTCTTGATTCACTAAATCATTTGTATCAAACTCATAAACCGTAATCACTTTATTATCATGTAAACTTAATGATTCTCCACCCCAAGGGACCGCAGATAAACACCCTTCAATAGTCGTCGAGACACAAAAACGGGCACTGGTACTATCTTCTTCTGCCAATCGCATTTCGTCCTTTGGAACTCTTGGAGCAAATACATTCGTTTTCTTATTATCTAAAGAAACATGATACACCTTCATTTATACACACTCCCTATCTAACTTTATTTCACGCAATAAAATACCTAATTTATAAATAACTACCTATTATAGATGGTTGTGTGCCTTTTTATATCTCTAAAAAAGTACAAATTTCTTTTGGTGTAAGCCATTTTTTATGCATATAAAATTATGAAACTCTTATCTCCTGCATATAATATGAGGATAATTTATAAAACAGGTATTTAACTAATTTATTTAACAGGGAGAGAATTATAATGACAAACACAACAACAATTATTGAACAAGGTACAGAAACTAAGAAGGAAGTTCGTGTTATCAAATGTACATCTGATATGAAAGTTGACTTTGTTTGCTTCGATGCAACAAAAGATGAAATGTCAGTTGCACAATTTATGGAGCGTCAAACAGTTTTCTTATTTAATGACCCAATCCAACGTAATGCTGTTTGGACTGTTGAAAAGAAATCTTTACTAATTGTTTCAATCTTAGAAGAAGTTTCAATTGGTGAAATTAAGACGCAAACAATTCGTAAAAGCAAGAAAAAATTCAGAAATGTATTAGATGGAAAACAAAGATTGACAACAATCCGTGACTATGTTCGAAATCGTTACGCTCTTAAAGATTCATTTGTACAGTGTTTTGATAGTGAAGGTGAAGAAGTGAAGATGGACGTTAGTGGCATGTTCTTTAAAGATTTACCAGAACAATATCAAAACCGTATCATGGCTTTAATTCTGGATATTAAGAGTTACGAGGATTTAGATGATTCTAAAAAGGCTGACCTATTTAAAAGATGGAACAATGGTCAAGCATTAAAACCATCACAAATCCGTAAAGCTATGATGTCTTATGAATTACTTCATGCTATTGCGGAAATGAAGGAGTTAGAATTTACACAAGCGGGATTTAGTGCGAGTGGTCTTAAAAATGATAATCATTCAGATATGTTATTAAAAGCATTATGTGTTTTAAAAACCAAAAATAACACTGCTTTAGATAGCAAAACAATTGATGGGTTCCTTAATCAAGATGCCTTCAAAACAGAAGACATTCATGAATTAAAAGAACTTACAAACTATCTAAATGAATCATTCAAATTTATGGATGAAAAGCATGTTAAAAAATCATTTGGTGCTTCAAAATCTATAACATTAATCTTCGTTGCAAAACAAGCAATGCAAGATAATTGTTCACATGAAGATTTCGCTAAATGGATTCATGCAGTATTCGTAAAAGATTACAATCACATTGGATACGCAACAACTTCTGGTACTACTAAGTTAGAATCAGTAAAACGCAAAAACGTAATTGGCTTAGAACATTACACAAAATTCTTTGCTAAGTAATATGCATTAAAGGGACATTCAATAGAATGTCTCTTTTTTATTTCCATTATATTTATCTACCAGTTTCTAAACGTAAGCATAAAAAAAGCAGATACCAGTAGATTGGCATCTGCATTCAAAAAGATAAGATATAGGGTATCTCGTCTTCTTTAGTATACCTTATTATGTATATAAAAGCATTATTTTACATATAAAAAGGAGCCATAATAGCTCCTTTTTACTAACTTGCTTTTTTAGTTAACTGCACAGTTTCAGCAATTGTAGCAATCGTTCCTAAGTTATTCATCATATCTGTTGGAACAATTAATTTGTTTGCAGGACCATATCCCATTTCTTTAACTGCTTCAATTTGCTTCCATTTCAATACAGTGTCACTATTTCCTGTATTTGAAATAGCAGTATTAATTTTTTCAATTTTTTTCGCTTCTGCTTCTGCAACAATTTCGATTGATTTAGCCTGTGCTTCTGCGTTCAGTAAAGTCGCTTCTTTTTTACCTTCTGCTAAACGAATACTCTCTTCTTTCTCTGCTTCTGCATTTAAAATACGAGCTAATTTATTACCCTCTGCTTCTGTGATTTGACTTTCTTTATGACCTTTAGCTCGCAAGATTGAAGCTTCTTTTTCTCCTTCAGCTTTTAAAATACCTTCTCTTCGCAAGCGCTCTGCTTGCATTTGAAGTTCCATAGCCTCTTGAATTTTTGCAGGAGGAATGATGTTGTTAATTTCAACAGATAAAATTTTAACTCCATAACTATCTGTAATCTTATCCACTGTATTTAGCAAATCGCCATTTAGTTTATCACGATTCTTAGAAACATCATCTAAATCCATATCCCCTACAATGTTACGAACGTTTGCAATGGTGGAATACACGATTCCATCTCTATAATTCTCAATGTTATACACGGCCGCTTTAGCATCCATAATTTTAAAGAAAACCACATTATCCATATGTATTGATACATTATCCTTAGTAATAACCTTCTGGGGTTCAATATCAATAATTTGTTGTTTCGTTGAAACCTTTGCACGAACAAAATCAATAAATGGAATAATAAAATACCACCCTGGTTCTAATTGACGATGGAACTTACCGAACCTCTCTACAATATAAACTTGACCAGTTGTAACAACTTTAATTGAAGAAATTACAATACCAAGTACAATCAATCCAATAATGCCAGTAATAATCATTCCCATGACTATTCAAACTCCTTCCATTACGCCATTTTCCTTAGCGTTTTCCTTTTTTTATACTCATTAAAATTAATGAGATTTGAAGGACGAGTAGCTTGAATCATATTCAATTGTCTTTTTTGTTTCCTATCATATCGAAAGTTCAAAACTGTTCGTACAATAAAACTTCCTAAAACGAAAATTAATGCAACCATTGCTGATGTAGATATTGTTCCACCAAGAATAATACACATGTCTTTAGAAAACTCAACAATAGACTGAAACAAGTCTCATTCTCCTTTCTTCTTGATAAGTAATTTATTGCCTTTATATCCAAGAACAATAAATTTCTCACCTTTTTTTATAGGGCTTCCTTGGTTAATAACAAACCAATATGTATCACCAAGAGAAACTTGATGCTCACTCTTCTCTTCCATTGCAACTGGTGATGTAAAAGTCTTTCCTTCTAATGAATTAGAAGACAATTCATCCCCTTTATCTTTTGCAAAAATGCGTCCTCGCAATGGATACATAACACCTAAGATAAGAGTTCCAACAAAAAGAAATACTGTAACTTGGACAGTAACCGAAAAATCTCCTGATAGAAAATAAGAAACAAGTGCCCCTATCCCATATCCGAAAATAAGCAGTGTACCAGAACACAATTCAATCACAATAAAAGTGAGACATACAAGTGCCCATACAATTTGCATGGTAATCAATCCACCACCCCCTTTCGTTGACTATAGTTAATATATTACACTATTTTATAAACTATAGTCAATTAAAAAATTTTTAAAAAAGTAGTTATTAATTAATTGACAGAATATTAAAACCCTCCGAAACATAAACCTATATACAAACAATAAAAAACACTTACTTAAAGAACGTTAATAATAATTAAACACATTTAAACGGTTATTGACATTTGTATAGTAAATAAAAAATATATGTATTTAAAATGGAGTAGTTTAATCGCAATACTTTTCATTAATGCACTTAATTCGTTCAGCCTCCATGTTCACATTTTGTATTTTATTTTGACTATAGTTGATGTATAATAATGATAGATTTCCGTTAACTATAGTCGATAAAATAAACGAGAGGATGATTCGATTGTCAAATCATACAGTTTTAGAAAAGAAGGTTTTAAATTATGCTTCATTAGGAGCAAATAGTAATAAGTTTTATATTCTCGAATTACGAGAATTAGCAGATGGAACATATATTGTCCACTCTGAATATGGTCGTGTAGGAAAAGCACCTCAAACCACATCAAAAAACTGTGAGGCACTTCCAGTGGCAAAATCCAAGTTTAAAACAACATTAAATCAAAAAATCCGAAAAGGTTATAAAGAAGTAGAATTAGATGTAAGTGGAAATTCTCAGAGTACAGTAGAGGTATCAAAAGATACGAAAAAAGAAGACTTGGACAAGGTAAAAGATAAAGTATTGCGTTTTATTGGAACACTTTATAAGTCTTCTACAAGTTACTTAGTAAAATCTATTCAAACACCTTTAGGTGCATTAAGTGGAAACCAAGTTGCAAAAGGACATGCAATTTTAGATAAGATTGAAGCATTGTTAAACTCTCCTAATAAAACAACTAAAGAGTTTGAAATTCTATCCGATGAATTCTACTCGATTATCCCCTTTGTATTTGGAGCAAGAGTTGATTACTCAAACATGATAATTAATTCATTCCAACGATTAAATGACCGTAAAGACTTATTAGGTGTTATTGAATCCGTTGTAAAAGTACAAAATAGTTTAGAAAAAACATTAGATGATAAATACAAGGCTCTCGGTGTGAGTTTAAAAGCTTTATCAAAACGAACAAAAGAATATAAACGAATTGTAGAAAAAGTCATGTCTACAAAAGGACATAACCATCACTTTGATTTCGAGGTGCAAGAGGTGTATGAAGTGGAAGATATGGCAGGATACAATTCTTTCAACCCTTACAACGTTTCAACAATGGAGTTATTCCATGGTTCTCGTAATGAAAACGTCTTAAGCATTCTTCAGAGTGGATTAAAGGTAAAGCCATCGTCTGCCGTTCACACAGGTTCGATGTTTGGTGGGGGTATCTATACTGCGGATTGTTCAACGAAGAGTGCTAACTATTGTTGGGGATTTGGAAGTCGTTCAGACAATGACTCACACTACTTATTCCTTTGTGATGTAGCGACTGGTAAAATTAAAGAATATGATTCTGCTCAGTCCCACTTACGTTCTGCTCCTTGGGGATACAATTCTGTAAAAGGTGTGAAAGGTAGACACTTATTACATAATGAATACATTGTTTACAAAGAAAGTCAGGTAAAGATTAGATATATTATTGAATTTAAGGCTAAACGATAAGAGAGAGTTTTTACTCTCTTTTTTTATTTATCAAACTATATATATAAATAAAAAAGACCTCTTTAAAAGTGGTCTTTTACAGTTCAATGAGGATATCCTCATTGATTATTTTTATACTATTCTCATGGTTGTATTGAAAAATAGAAATCAAGAAACGAGATAGTATAGAGAATCCAGACTTGTTGCATATGACATAGTATTAGACTCTCAATCGTATACATTATTTTTGTACAAGCATTTGGGACGACAAATACGTTGTACCTATTAAAATTTGAGTTTTTTGTGCTTACCGATGTAGAACATTCATCTTATTTGTTTTTTATTATCATGTTCTTAAGCACAAATTTATAATAACATTTTCGTTAACTATAGTCAATAAAAAGAAGAGAGTTAAAAACTCTCTTCTATCGGACACTTACTCGCTTTACCGTCTGGCATACGACCTGTTGATTTCTATACACTTTACAAGTGACAGTATGTTTACCTCTGTATTTTGTTTCATGAGTACTTTCTTTTCCGTTTGTGTCATAACTTCTGTTATTCACACTCTCATCACCCGTATTGTTTACAAACCACTTAATGTCCGTGTAGTCTGTAAAGCTCGGTTCAGCAATAAAGGTAACTGGTTTTCCTTTTGGAAGCTTACCTTTAAATGCATTTAGTGGAATACGTTGACCAGATACTAACTCGGTAAATACTTGTACGGTAACTGTTTCCTTTTGAGTGCCTATTGCAGAAGTCATTTCCGCAAACATATCAATTGTTTTTTGGATACGTTCTTCGTTTTTAGGTAGTTGTTCAGCCCAATAAGAATGACTAAAGAAGTCATTCCATGCTTCGATTGCCTTTTCTTTCGTACAATCATCTTCAAACAGTACACTCAGCTTATTGATATAGCTTGTTAACCTACTGTGCAGATTCTTAACTTTTTGTTTGTCTTTCACTGTGTACAATAAAGTTAAATCCGCATTAGTAGGATTATACACTTCTTGGTCTTGTCCTAATCTATCTCGTATATTGCAGATAGTATTATAGAATGTTACATCCAATCTTGCATCTGAAGATACTGACTCAGATGCTAATACGGACTGAATTAATCCTCCAGGCATAGACCATCCATCTCTTGATTTACAGAACATTTTCAGCAATCTCACAACACTTCTTAAATCGTTATTAGAAGCTGTATTTTCTGTATTAAACCAATTTGTAATTGCCCATGGGTCTCGACTTCTCCATTCACTACCACAATGTTCATATTCATACTCACCATCATCATTTAAGAATCTACGATAAATAGCAAAATCAATATGATAACCAGACGCATATTCAATTCTAATACAATTTGTTTTTGCTTCTGGTTCAGTACGAAAACCTGAACATTTTCGCTTTAATGCGTCTACCATGATATTTTTTACTCGTGTTGTAGAATCAGGGATGCTTGATTTGTCAAATATAATAGCTACATCAATATCATATTCGTTTTCATCGTTTTGGGTAACTGTATGCATCGCTACACTACCTTGAATCACATTATCCACTAATTTGTAATTTGTATCATGTTCATCGTTGTATTCTTTTAATCCATCTTTTAATCTGTCAATATTGGTGTTTTTTTTCTTACCCAATTCTGACTGTTTTTCCCCTTGCAAAACAACATGATTATTGTAAAACGTATTGAATTTTGAACTCAAATTATACATATCCATCCTCCTTTCTATTTTACGGAGCCGTAATAAATGTTCCCTTGTTGTTTTTATTTACAATAAGTCCCCACCTATAAGTTGGGTTTTCATACTGATAGGAAATAATTTCAGGCATACTTGTGTCATCTAACAATCTTCCTAATTCAAAAGGTACACAACTTTGAGAAGATATTAATAGATGAATCCTTTGAATAGCATGATTTGATGTCTTTATATCTCTTATCGTATCGTAAACTTTCTTGACGTAACTATCTAATTGGTCTTTTCCGCTAACTAAGTTTTCATTAGGTGCGTCTACCTTTAGTTCTACTACTGGGATATTTCCAAACTGAGACGTATCTTGCGTTGAAATATCAAAAGTAATACTCACTTTTAATACAGCTTCTGTTACTTGCATATTCGCTAACGCTTGTAAATTTGTTTGCAAATTCAGTTTTTCGTAGTTTTTCTTGCTCTTATCTAACTTGTAATACTGCTGTGTAAACTTATTTCGTTCATAGAAATGATTGATTTCATGACCATCTAATATTTTACCTGCATATAAAATAAGCGGAATAGGAGCAATTCCCGTATAACCTCTTTTAACCTTTCTACTTTCATTTTTGAAAGCTTCGAGTTTAGGAACCAACTCTTCAGTAATTTCAGGGATTACGTCTTGCTCTGTTGCATTTCTTTGTGCTTTCTTGAATCGCTGAATGAATTCAATCTCTCTTTCTTTAAAATCAAATTCGTTTAAGCCTAAGGATTTTTGATTGTTTTCAATTCGATGGTCAGCATAACCATTAATATTTAGTATATATATGCGGTTTTTCAACTTATATATAAACCAAATACCAAGAGCAACAAAGGCAATCCCTGTAACTAACTGGATGTAGTTTACATCAGTAGCATCAGTTAATGTCTTTGCTTGCGTTTTATCATTTGTGACTTTGATAATTGCAATAACAATTGAATGAATCTTGTCTACAAGCGTACCAAAAGAACCTGTAATCAAACCAAGACCAAATGATATAAACGTATGACCCCCAAAAGTCTCTACACCTTTTGTTCGGTTAAAAGCGTATAGAATTATCATGATGATTGTAGTTACAACTAAAATAATTCCAAATGTTACAATATTCATGGTTTATTGACCTCCTTTCTTTTAAAATGTAAATATCCTTATGTAATAATGTAATTATTACGTTGTTCTATAATATCAGAAGTTTGCTCTTTTTCCAAAGCAAACGCTTATTGTTTTACACATTATTTTTTTGAAGTAAAACTCTATAAAACTATGCAACTTACACACTTAATAAATGGTAAAATATAGGTATTAAGAAGGGATGTGTTTTTGATGGAGAGTTTTTTAAATAAAGTAGCAAACTACGATATAAAGTTGGAAGCTAAATCATTAAATTATGAGGGATTACGGAATCATGCTATAACATGGCTTGAAAAGACCTTGCCTGACGCAGAGATGGGCAGTACACCTAATTATAGTGATTGTCCACTGATTACTTTTGAGTTGCGTAGCGAACCTACCAGTGATATCTATTCGCACCAGGTAGAATTAGATGTGTACTACAAGATAGACTATACAAAAAAGATACAAATTGATGCAAGAAATGATATCTACTACCGCATCCGTAGTGATATTTCAGGGTATGGGATAGAAGTCGCTTATGTATCAATAAACAATATTAGAAATGCTGAAGAACGAGCAGTAAATATTCTTGAAAACTTTTTGGACTACATGGTAAAACATCATATCCCTTCGTTACAATTAGACTAATCACTTTTTAAAGTAGATTTATATAAGTTAAAAGTCCCTATTTTAGGGACTTTTTTGTTATTATCTCCCATCTTATAATCTAAAATATGAAGATAAGTTATAAAACAGGTTCTTTCAAAAGATGAATATAAAAGGAGATGTTTATGTTATGAGTATCGTTGTAACAACAAAATCACATTTAAAAAAGGTTCATGAAATTTCAAAAAAATATCCTGCTTTTAGTAGTTTTGTTCCAGAACAAAGACGAGTATTAGATAATATCCAGAAATACTCTCCTAATGCACATGGGAATGATGTGGCCATTGATTCTGCTGATATGAAATACTTCGAGGTAGAAGCACCAATTGATGCTTTGAACAGATTAATGAAGCTGTACGGTAAAGAAGAAATGATGCCATTAATGAGGAAAATGATGTACTTATAATCAAAAAGGTGGTTTTTAATATGAAAAAGATGGTCTTAATTGATATAAATGCTTCTGAAATAGCAAAGCATAATAGATACATTCAATTAACGAAAACAGGCGTTACAACTACAAATAACAAAGAAAAAGCAACTTCATTTACAGAAGATAAGGCAGTTATATTTACTTCTTATAACAAAATTTTAAAATCAGAAACACGTTAAGAAAAAAGCATGTTAGTAATTATAACTAACATGCTTTTTCTGTTACATATGTAATCCTGTCTGTATCGCATCTTGTATTAGGATTTTATTATCTCTCACATAATGAAAAACTTGTTCTTCTTCTACTTGAGATAAGCTATCAAAGGTTTGCTCTCCTTCGCTATCAATCCCTAACCCTTTACTTCTCTCTGCAATTAAATCCCCTTCTAAATCCACTGTAACTGTAGTAAATGGACTTGAATAGGCTTTCTTGCTTATATACTTGTCACTCCATTCCACACTTATCATAACATGTGCAAATCCGTCTTCTTCAAATACACTTACAAATGCAATTCCCATAATTTCCCCCATTTAACTATAGTCGTTTGACTACCTCATTTCTATATTTCTCTTATTATACAAAGTTATCATTGGAATTATTTCTCCCTTCTGAATTGCATATAATACATGAATTTATATAAAACAGGTCTTCAAAAGAAGAGATAAAAAAAGGAGAGATTTTTTATGATGAACGAATTTTTAGGACAAGTAGCAAAACATAATGTAGGTTTGAAAGTAGAATGTTTTACAGTATCGGAAATGCGACTTAATGCATTCTCTTTTGCAGGACGTAATTGTAACAAACCTTGCCCAAACTTCGGTGATTATATTTTATTCCATAGTGAATTAGGTTCCAAACAAGGTTTTGAAGAAGGTGCATCTGTTCAAATGGACGTTTTCCATGAATATGTAGAAGCTAATAAACTTTCAATTTCTTATCGTGTATTTATTGAAGAAAATGGAGAAATCACATTTGATGAATGTATTTCATTTGAACAAAAAAACGCTGAACAAATTGCTTTAAATGTGTTTTTAAAAGCTCTTGATATTGCGTTAAAACAAGAAGAAATTGAAGAAAAGTTAGCAATGAAAGAAGTTTTAGGAAAATTAACTGATTTAGGAGTAAAACTGGATATTAAAAATACTGATTTTAATCGTCTAAATGATATTGCAACTACATTTATATCTGAAGATGCTTTATCTCCAGAAGACACACCAACATATGGGGGATGTGTACTAATGTCGGTTCAATTAGATAAAGAACACGGTTTTAGGAATCCTGCTCATGTCTATTTAGATGTTTATTATGAAGTGTTAACAGATGGAAAACAGCTAATTGTAGCCCCTGCTTACAGAGTATTTTCGACAGTAGACAGTGTGGTTATCCATGAAGACATCCAATACATTCCTTTCAACACAGAAAACAATGAACACCATGTTTTAACTGCTTTCATGCAAGTATTAAACAAAATGATTCAAAAAGGAAAAGAAAATAAAGAAAGAATGGCTAAATTCTTATTACATACAGTTGTATTAAGAACAAATACTGGTCTTACTTTTTATGAAGCAAATGATTTAAGTGAAGTTGCTGATGAGTGTGAAATTGCAGACATTCTTCGTATTTATGCAAAAGGAACCAATATTTCTCATGATGCATTAGCACAAATGCCAGATGACTTAAGAGGACGATGGTTTGTCTCTCATATTCACGATAATAGTGAACATCATGGATATGAATTTACAACTGCAAAAGAAGTGAAAGATATGCTACCTGAATTATTAAAGAACGCACATACATGTGATGGTGATGTTCATGAAGGTTATGTATTAGTATATCCTCCTCACGCAGTTCTTGTAAGCTTATAATCATTATGAATGAAAAATAAAAGGAGATGTTTTAATGTTAGAAGCGCTTTTAAACTGGAACAGAATTATGTTTTCTCCCAAAGTCTTACTAAACCATTCGAAATACAAGAATGACCATGAAAAAATTCTTGAAGATGGTTGGCGATTTGATTATCAAATTGGTAAATACTATAAATGGATTGAAATAAAATAAAACTTTAATTATAAAACCCCTATCTTTTAAAGACAGGGGTTTTTCTTAGTATTTAAATAGCATGGTAATGATTTGCCAACCAGTACCTACGGACCAAAATACTACATGGTCTCCTCTTTTAATTTTCCCACTCTGAATTCCTTTATATAGAGCGATAAACGGGCTACTTGTTCCTGTATATCCAAATTCATCACCTACATATACAAATTTTTGTTTGTCTTCTCCTAACTTCTCTTGAATTACCTCGATGTTTTTTAGTGAAAATTGAGAGAAACAATACGAGCCAATATCTTCTTTTTCTAAACCATGTTTTGTTAGTAAAGATTTAATAGATGATACGGCAGGTGGCACACATACAGTTCCGTCAAATGGAATCCAATTAATTTGCATGTCTTTTGTCTTGTTTTCTGGATTATATATATTTGATAGTCCACATGCAGGGAATAAAATATTATGAGCATCTGTGCTATCTGTGTAATACATAGAATCAATAAATCCTGTGTCCTCTTCTACTTTCTCTAAAATGATTGCAGAAGAAGCATCTCCATAGTTTGGATAAGTGATTTCATCATCTGGATTACAATGAATCGAGTTATGGTCAGAACCTACAACTAATGCATGTTTTACATTCGGATTAGACATCATGTATCTACATGTTTGTTCCACTGCTACGAGCATTCCTGCACAATTTGAATTGGAATCCATACAAATCGTTTCAGCCTTACCTTGAATCTCTTTATGTACTAAAATCGCATTGGTAGGGAATGTATACTCTGGTGTTTGCGTTGAAAATACAATCATGTCCATTTCTTCTCCTGACATGTTTACCTGTCGTAATACTCGTTTTGTAGCTTCTATTGCCATAGTTAAACCATTTTCATTTTTATCCTCAATAATATATCTACTTTCTCTCCCCATCATTTTTAGAAAGCGAGAAATATCTTTTCCCTTTTCTGCAAAATGTTTTAAATAAAAATCGTTCGTTCTTGCTGTTTTTGGATGATAAATATCAACAGCTTTAATTCTAATGTTTGTCAAAACTATCTCCCCCTTTTATTTTATATATTAAGATTTTGTATTTTATTTCATTGCGAAACTTTTTATTACAATTATTTGTATGAGTATGCATAAAAAAAGAAGGGCGTCATGCCCTTCCCTCCTTCATCAAACTTCTTTGATTTCGTAATTTGCAAGACCAGTATTTTTTGCTACTCGATTCAATTGCATCTTTAGGATGGTACTTTTCGGAGCAATCTTGAAGATTACTTTTGTAAATCCATCAGCGATATATAATTTATAACAATTCTCCAACATAGGTACTACATCTGCTGATGTTACATTTAGCTTTGTACAGTCTAATTCAATTACATATTCTTTAGGATTAATTCCTGCAATTTTTTGTTTGTAGTCTTTGATGAAGTTCGCTCCATCTTCAGATGACATGCTCCCCTCAACAGAAACATGAAATACTTTTTGAATTCGATTTGCTTGTAATGTATATTTTCCCATAGTAGATATCTCTCCTAAATCTATTGTTTTGAATATTTATTTGTCTGGATTTAATAATAACACCAACAATTAGAGTAGTCAATAATTTTTTACTAAAAAATTATATTACATTGACATTAAACCGTTTTCATGTATTTTTTAAAATCGAAATATTCATATCCATCCTCGTCCTCATCCATTAAGTCTAACGATAAGTGAGTTACTGTGAATGGAATTTGTATGTATACATCGTCTTTAATGAATGATATAGTTCCATCCTTTTTATTATTAGAAATATGAATAATCTTTCCATATTGAAATTGTTTTTCATCATTTATGATAGGTAAGATATCTTCTTCATAATCTAAATCAATACTTCCTCCAACGAATCCACCATTAATCATCTTATACGAAAAAGAAAACTCATTATTGTCTTTATATATATGAAAATTCAACGCTCCAAGTTTTAGTTCCCCTGATTCAGTTGCATTACACAAATTAATCACTTGTATAGCTCCTCTCATTGATTATGAAGGTAAATAATACTTTGTTTCTTTCATACTTATTACATAAGATAAATCCTGTACACCATTTATATAACTATTATCTATTAATACTTGAACAAGAACCGTTTCGTTATCTGCTGATTCTGTAAAATCAGAAATGAAAATCTCTCTAATTTCTGCATACTCTTTGAATTCCTCAATTTTCTCTTTGTTCATTCGAATTGATATGTCAAATTGATATTTAAACATACTTTCTTTCTTTTCCTCTGTCATAATAATATCAAGTCCTTGTTTTCCTCTTACATATTCCCACTTAATTCTCCTTTTAATGAATTTTGCAATAGAGCGTGTTAATTCGAAATAATCCATTCTTCTTTCACAAGCTCTTTTACTAATCATGCAACCATCTCCACCTCTAAAAACAGGAAGCACAAATATTTCTGTTTTTTGATTTGAAGAATCAACCACATACAATACAACCTCATATGCAATCCCAACGAAACACTCCTCAGCTTCAGATGCTCTCATTCTTGTATTAATTTCAATTCGTTTAGTATTTGGATTTCGAATGAATTTATATAATGTTTCTAAACCTTCGTATACTTTTTCAATACTATTTTGAAAAACCGTTTCACGTTTGTAGACTTCTAATTCTTCATGTGATTCTTTTACTTTTTCTTCTAATCCTACAATTTTTTCTTCTAATAATTCTTTTTCATTTTTCATTTCTATATATTTCTCTTTATATGAACGCATCATTTTACTTCACTTCTCTTTCTAATTTTCTTTCATTCCATAACTTTGCATTCGTTTTGATTTCCTCTAATGTCGTTACTTTGTCACAAGTCATATATCTTTTGTCTTCACCTTTTTGAATAAGTACAATATTTTCATTTACAACTTCCGTAACTTCATATTCAAAATCTCTTTGAATGTCAGGAAGTACCTTAGGTAATTCTGGATGATTTTCAGCAAAACCTATCATGAGATTAAATGTTAAATCACTATTATTTGTGATAAAAACCTTGTCTCCTACCCTTAAAGAGGGTTCTTTAATATCTTCTTCTATTAATTTTGCATAGATATTTACAGAATCTACTCGAATATAATAATGGTTTAACCCGTGCATCTGCACTAACTCGACTTTATCCGCAGTTCCTGATATAAATAGAATTTCTTGCAGTGCCCCATTAATCTCTTTTAAAAATCTTGCTCCTACACCCGAATACACTTCAATGACATCACAATTAACACGTCCTTGATATCCAAATAAAACATATTTAAAATCTGTAATGACCTTCTTTTCCCCTTGCTTTAACATCGCCATATTAATTCATCTCCCCTTTATTCTTTATTCGATTGGATTCATGTAAAAATAACTCTTTATTTAAGTGAAAAACACATTGTATAGCTTCCTTTATTTCTTCTTCTGTGAATTTCATTTTCTTCATACAATCCTTGCAAAGTAGCGATTCTTTAAACTCTTCATCTGAATCTAAATTCATAGGCTGTTTTTTATTGCAATTAGGACAAAATACGTGAAACCTTAAATCAATTAATCCCTTATTATCTGATAACCCTAAAAATAATCGAATACATTCTCTTTCAGGCAATCCAGTTAATTCAGAGAACCGAATGGGAGAAATCTTGTCATCCCCACGATAAATTGCTTTTCGAATATATACTTCTATCATCGGCATAAGTAAATTCGGTGGATACTCATCCCTTAGAACTTTATTTTTCTTAAACGATATATTTAATTGTTCCGAAAGCATAAAAACACCTCATTTTTCATTGACTATAGTTAATATTAATAATATCATTATATTTAACAAATGTCTAAATGAAATAATTATGTAATTATTTCAAAAACACTATAATAAAAAGCAGTTAAGAGAAATGGGATTTTAAAAAATTGATTCAAAAGGAGAATGTATCATGTTTTCATTAGAACAATTAAATGAATTAAAAAAGTCGAATAAAGGAAACGAAATAGCAGAAGGGTTGATTGAAGATATAGAGATTTTACACAAAAGACTGAAATATGCTCATCGTTTTGCAAGACGAGACGATTGTTACGATGCTCCTTATGTAGAAGAAACTTTGAGTGAAATGGATGGAGAAGGCATCAAGTTTAGTGAAGAACGAATGAAGAAGTTAGCTAAAGAGGATGCTTTTATTAGGTCTCAGGCAGAAAGATTAAGTCTTGAGATTGTTTTTAATGCTTTTGTCTTGGGTGACTCAAACATGGAACGCATTTACAAAAGTTTATAACAAAAAAGAAGCTGTTTTTTCAACAGCTTCTTTTTTTAAACCATTAGTCTACAAAACTAAATTCATATTCTAATATTTTAACGGTATCTCCATCTTTAGCTCCTCGTTCACGCAATGCGGAATCTACACCCATGCTACGCAATTGACGAGCAAAACGTTGTACAGATTCATGATGTGAGAAGTTAGTCATCTTGAATAGTTTTTCAAGCTCTTGACCAGATACAACGAATGTCCCATTGCTTTCTCTTGTGATAAATAGCTTATCTCTATCACTTTCGAATTTATAGGTTACATTCCCAACCTCTTCTTCATGTTGGGCAATTACACTTGATGGCGTTTTTTCTACCAAATCAGCTACACTGAATAAGAGTTCTCTTATTCCTTTTTGATTTAGTGTTGATATAGGGAAAATAGCTATATCATCTTCTATTTCTTCCTTAAATATAGCTAAATTTACTTCAGCATCAGGCATATCCATTTTACTGGCTACAATAACTTGCGGTAATGAAACTAATCGTGCATCATATTCTTTTAATTCATTAATAATTGTTTTGTAATCCTCATAAGGGTTTCTTCCTTCTAATCCAGACATATCAACCAAATGAACAATTACTTTCGTTCTTTCAATATGTCTCAAGAACTGATGTCCAAGTCCAACTCCTTGATGAGCTCCTTCAATCAGTCCTGGTAAATCAGCCATTACAAAGCTTCTATTGTCTTCTGTAGCCACAACACCTAAATTAGGTACTAATGTTGTGAAGTGATAATCAGCAATCTTAGGACGTGCTTTTGAAACAACTGATAGCAACGTTGACTTCCCTACACTTGGAAAACCAACTAATCCTACATCGGCCATTACTTTTAAATCTAAAACAAGGTCTCTCTCTTCTCCAGGCTCTCCATTCTCAGCAATGTTAGGAGCAGGATTTTTCGCAGTAGAAAAACATACATTCCCTCTACCACCACGACCACCTTTTACTATAATTGCTTCTTGTCCGTGTGTTACTAAATCAGCCAGTATTTGACCAGAATTTTCATCTTTAATAATTGTTCCTGGTGGAACTTTCAACATTAAATCATCAGAGTTTCTTCCATGCTGACGTTTACTCATACCATGTTGTCCATTGTCTGCTGAAAATCGTCTTTTATAGCGGAAATCCATTAACGTTCGAAGTCCTTCATCTACTACAAAAACTACATTTCCTCCATTTCCACCATTTCCACCCGCAGGACCACCGTTCGGAACATACTTTTCACGTCTAAAGGATATCATTCCGTTCCCGCCGTCTCCACCTTTTACACTTACCTTTGCTTGTTCTATAAACATGTTTTCACCAAACTTTATTTTATTTTTCCTCTAAAGAAATGCACAATTCATCTTCATTTATTTGATATGTAATAGAAAAATCATTATTCATTTCAAGATATTGTTGTATTGCATAGAAATTTTGTATCCGACCTCTATAATCAAAAAAGAAAGAATTCTTTTCAAGTATCTGTATTGTAATACACATGTGATTCTCTACATACACATCAATTGAAACATGTAATATGGAAAGTAGTTCTTTTGTCCAATAAAGCAATTTTTCATCTAAATAAGAGATATCTTTATTATCACCAAGAACTTCAAATGACAATTTAAATGGATTACTACACCAATTATAAGTGAAGATAAACTCGGAAAATTGGGGCATTTTTAAATTCATAAGGTGTGACTCATGATTCGCTTCCGCTACAAATTCACGAATTAAACCATCTATTCGATGTACATCTCCCATAGATAAATGTATTTTAATCAATTGCAATCGGTTTAGCCAATCATGTCTGGAATGACGAAGTGCATCAAGAACTGGACTACTTTTAGACATAAAAGAACCACCTTTTTATATAGAAAAACTCTAATCTCAACAAAGATTAGAGTTTCCTTTTATAAGAGTTATATTATGCTTCTTGAGAAACAGGATATACGCTTACTTGTTTACGGTCACGTCCAAGGCGTTCGAAACGTACAACACCGTCTGTTTTAGCGAATAAAGTATCATCTCCACCACGACCAACGTTCACTCCTGGATAAATCTTAGTTCCACGTTGACGGTAAAGAATAGAACCACCTGTTACAAGTTGACCATCTGCACGTTTTGCACCAAGGCGTTTTGATTGAGAATCACGACCATTCTTTGTACTACCTACACCCTTCTTAGATGCGAAAAACTGAAGTTCTAACTTTAACATAGTTACACCTCCTATTTTATTGTATGAATTTTCACGAATTTGCTGTATTCAGATTGGACAGTTTCCAACGAAACGACCATTCCTAATAATAAGACCTGTGCATTACGGTAAGCATCTCCTGATAAACTTGGTAAAGAGTATTGAAGGAATCCATCATTCATAGTTGTATGATGGTCGGCACGAACGCCACAAATCCTTTCAATGGCATTTACCGTTCCTATTACAACCGTGGATACTCCCGCACATACAATATCTTTTCCATGTTCAGCAAATTCAGCATGTCCTTTAACACTAAAAGACACAATGTTTGAATCTTTTTTATTTATCATTATTTTTATCATTTTAAAATTTAAGCGTTGATTTTTTCAATTACAAGCTTCGTATATGATTGACGATGACCTTGCTTTTTACGGTTGTTCTTCTTCGCTTTGTATTTAAAAACGATGATTTTCTTTGAACGACCTTGCTTTTCAACTTTAGCTGTTACTGAAGCGCCTTCAATTACAGGGCTTCCTACTTTAACAGCATCACCGCCAACAAATAAAACTTTATCAAAAGTAACAGCTTCTCCTGCTTCTACGTCCAACTTCTCAACATAGATAGTTTGACCTGCTTCAACTTTTAATTGTTTTCCGCCTGTTTCAATAATAGCGTACATACCTGCACCTCCTCATTTTACTAAGACTCGCCATAACAAGGTAGATAATAATTTATCATTTAGAAACCTTTCATGTGCGGTTGTAGTATATAGCTAATAGGTGCTATAAACTATAACAACGAGTATCTTATCATTTATTCTTTTTTAATGTCAACAATAAATTAAAAATAAAAAGCCCTTATTTAGAAGAGCTTCGGTTTGTATCTGATTAATAATCAATATCGCATATAAGACAAGTCGTGTACTTCCTAAAAACTGCATAGCTAATGCTAATGGCTATTTGTAACGATTTTCTATATGTAGTTTATATATGTATGTGTTTATACTTTCTTCAATTCTTTCTTTAAATACACGAGGTATAAATCCGCAATGGGGAACATGAGTAACAAGGACCATTTCAATGCCGTAACTGTATCACCTTGATTTTGGTTCAACTGTCCCAAAATAACCCATTCATATATCCACCATCCTACAGATAAACAAATCAACGCACCAATGTAAGATAAAAGAAAACCGATAAGATACAAAGAAATTACATACTCGTCATGTATATAACCTTTTAATCCAATCATTATCTTGAATCGAAGAATAATTCCTTTTGTTAGTAGGTAAAACATTTTCACTTTGATTCATCCCCCTTTCGTTCGCCCATCCATCTTTGTTTAAGTTATGAAGCTAACTTTAGCCCTTTATGCATTTTTAACTTATGTACGATATCTATGAAAGCAAATCGGTGTTCTTCTTTCAGAAAATCTAAATTGTTGTTTTTATATTGAAAGAGCATGTGCTGTGCCAACAACACATAGAAATCATCCTCGTATTTTACAATGAAGGGTTCCAACCTCTCTTCTTTTAAAAACCATGGCATAAGCCTTATATAACACTCTTGAATAAAATGTAGGGCATATTCAGGATGCCTCTTCTCCCTACTTTCAAGAACTGACCATTCCAAAGAAACAAAACCATAGAATTCTAATAAAACTTTATTTACTTGAGGTTCAAGAAATCTAAACTTCATTGTGTTTGATAAAACGGGTTCTATCAGCTCTACTTCCTCTAATTTTTTCTTTTCAAAAAACTTATCAATCATTATCGCACCTCTTTTTTCATTAACTATAGTAAATAATAACATATTCAAATAAAAAAAGCATGTCTTATAAACATGCTTTCTATCAAGATATTTAATTTAAAATAGTGAAATCTAAATCAATAAATATTTTCTGCAATTCTGATTTGTATTTTTCATTACCTGATTTTACAAAGACATATTTAAAGACACTCGTAAAAAATTTAATTCCATGACTTTTGAAGTGTGGACATTCTAAAATCATGGGTGAACCGTTTAAATATTCTTCTATTATATTTGTATGTTTTGAACCAATTCCGATGTTATACCCATTATGCGTTCTTGTTATTTCTTCTATACCACTCATTGGACGAGTGAAGTGAAATTTAACAAGAACGTCAAATTCCCTTAATAAAAGTTCATCATCCCACTTTAGGTCTTTTTGAATCTCGTCAAATGTATAAACTAAATCATTATTTTTGTCCCCCATACTCGAATTTAGTAAAATTGCATACATTAGCTCTCTTGCCCTTGGATTTATTCGACTTAATATATTTCCAAATTCATTTATGTTTGCATCAACAACTTTGCTATTAATCCTTTTACGATAAAGACCAGTTAGCATAAATGTTAACCCAAAGTAGTGTTCCCTTTCATGAAATACTGGTTTATATGAATTGTATTCAAATTTTAATTCTTTTTTCATATATTCATTGATTAACTTTAATTTATCTAAAGATAATTTCTCAATTTCTTTGCCAATGTCTACAATGTCAATAACATTTAACTCAAACGTTTCAAATTTAGGTAATTTATAATATTTCTTTTTTTCTCCAATCATAAATATATTCAATATCTTAAATTTTTTATCCCAATCATATTTTTGAAATTTACTTGTACAATCTAACACTTTATCTTTGGTATTTGTTGATGTAATTTGATAACTCACACCTGCTTTTTCATCCCCTAAATCTATACTTGGAGTATTTGTATCCTCGTAGTTTAAATTTTTTAAATTTAAATCATATATGATGTTAAACAAATCACAGAAAAAGGTTTCTGCTCTTACGTTTTCAACAATAGTGTTTGCTTTTGTATCCAATTTCAATTTAATTGCAATCCTTGCTAATTCATCAGTTATTTCATTTATCACGTCTGTTCTAACAAATAGTGCCATATGAGTTCACTCCACTAAATAAATTTTCATTTAATTTATTGTATCCTCCACTAAAACAAAAGGAAACTCATATGAGTTTCCTTAATTTAATACTGTGAAATTTAAATTTAAAATTAATTTTTCAAAGTATTCATCTAATTGTTTTTTATTTTTACTTTTTGTTTTTAAAAAGTCATATAACATATTAAACCATTCGTTTCCATCCTTACTATAGGAAAGGCACAACAAATATTTATTGTAACGCTCCCAATCATCAATGTCCCTAATTATATCTATTATATCCATTTCGTTTTTTACATCAACCCAACCTTTCCTTCTCAATATGTTTAATTCTTTAATGAATATATCTTCACTCCATTTAAGTCTTTTTAAAATGTCATAAGAATCAAAAGAAATCCCTCCATCTTCAACATCAACAGACTTCATCATGATGGCATAAATAAGCGTTCTTGTTGTTCTATCTAAATCACTTAACTCTTCAGAAAACTGATTAATTATTTTCTTACCTGTTTTTCGGTATTCACTTATAAAATACTTTTTTAAGAATTTTGAATACGTCCCTTTTTTTAATTGAACGTCTATATATTCATCATTATTTTTCAATAACGGTCCCTCAGATATTAAATATTTCAATATTTTTTCTTGTTTTGGATGCGGTAATTTACATATTTCTTTTATAATTTTGGGTATGTCAATTACGTTATCTAAATCGAAATCATACTCTGGAAAATCTTTATATGTTTTCTTTGTGCCAATAATAAATATATATAAGCTATCATATACTTCATCCCACTTGAATTTTTTAAATTTATGTAATGATTCCTTGATTTTTTCTCTATCATTTCTTGAGGTTATTTGATAGCAAACTTTAGCCTTTTCATCTCCTAAATCAATGCCTGGTGTATTTTGAATTTGGTCATTTAAATTCTTTAACTTGTATCCATACATTAAATTAAAAAGTCCAGAAAAAAACATTTCTGCATCTTTATTATCATCCGTATAGTCTAATTTATTTTCAATTTCTATAATTGTTTTAATTACACCTAATTGATAAGCAAAATCCTTTTTTAAATTCTTTTGAAAGGTTTTCAATTTGCACCATTCCTTTTCGAATATAAAGAGCATACAGAATAACCCTGTATACTCTTCATTTTGTTATTAATAATGTGAATTCTCCATTCTATACTTAGCAAATTCGAATGTCTCATAGCTAATTGGATATCCGAGTTCTTTCACCTCTACTATTACTTCTTTTTCTATTATCTCATCCTTATCTAAAACCTGTAAAACAAATACTTTTTCTTCTTCATTACTATTTATATATTTACAAACTTTATTTTCTCCATCTACTTCCCGAATCATAAAAGGTTTTTCTTCTAAAGAAAATTTAGCTTTATTCATTTTAAAGAAATCCCAATCGAATTCTCCATCCTTGATTCGACCAAACTTAGAAAAATCAGCATCTCTCATGTAGTACCCTTCCTCAGTGCCACCTAACGCACCTTTTTCATACCCATAACACTGACAATTTGTAGCAAAGTCACAAGTAGGTGATAAATCGCAAGAACCACAGCAACGGTTATCTTGAAAAACTGGACATTGATTTTCTTCTAAAGGGATTCGAAACGCCTCTCTTCTTCTTTCGTTACGTCTTCCCAAGTTTGTACACTCAAATACTTCTCTTTTCCGTAAACTATGCTTTTCATCATGCTTATCCACAATTCTTCTCAACATATTAATTAATACACTCATTTTCATATCCTCCTAAAATCAATTCAAATAAATACCTGTTTTTTATCTTCCAGACATTATATGCAATTAGTATAAAATCTAAAAGTATGTAGATATAAATAAAAGAATACATATTAAACAAAATAACTATATTGATAAAAAACAAAGAAAAAGTGAGTGTTTTTATGGGGAAAATGCATTCGACAAATCATTTTATCTATAGATAGGAGGTGATGTTATGACAAAGGATTGTTTTTTATTAATCTTTTTTATCATTAATGTTATTCCAGCAATAAAATTAGTTTATGTGGCTACTCGTCCTTTAAATACTTATAATGCAAGAGAATGGAAAAATAGATTTATTAAACATTGTTTTATACTAAGTTGCACTTCGTTCTTTTGTCTTATGACTATGTTACTTTTTTTTGGAACTAATGGCTTGTTTAACTTTTTAACAGGTATGTTAATGACATCTTTTATCATATTTATGTTCAGTTTTCTCTTTTCTTTAATGAAAGAAATAAAATTTCTTTCATTATTAAATCAAAACAAATTATTTATTCTTTTTTTAACAGTAGTTGGGGTTTTATCTTCGTACTATCAAGGTGTATTTTTACATTATATTATATGAATTTAATATAAGAGCAGGTATTCACCTGTTCTTTTTTACTATCTACAATTGTCAGACATTTTTTGAGAAAATTAAGTTTTTCGAATATTTAATTTACTAAAACCTGGTTTATTGATATGATTTAATTACAACATTTGGGAAGAGGGGATTTTATGAACACTAAGTTTTTGACCCAAGAAGCTTTGGCTAAACTCTTAGATGAATGGTATAGAGAGATAAAAAAACAAAATGTCGATATGGCCACGAAATTACGAGAAGAAGTAGTTGGATATGTCAAAAATAATAAGTTGAGTGAAACATCTCAATTCCATTATCACTTAATCTCATTTCGCCATCAGGTTCTAACGGATGGCATTCATATTGGGCAAGACTCATTTGATAAAATCAATGAGTTTCCAGTTCCTTCAGATAACGTATTATCCTACTATTATCACTTATTCAAAGCGATTTACTGCACTTTCTTATTGAACATAAAAGAAGCTCATTATCATTTTGATGAAGCATCTTACCTCTTAGAGAGTATTTCGGATGAATTAGAAAAGGCAGAGTTCTATTATCGAACTGCTGTATTGTATCACCATAATAACCAATCTATGTTGGCAATTAAAAATACATTAAAGGCGAAAGAAATTTATGAACAATATCCAGGGAACGAATTGAATATAGCATCCTGCGAAAACGCATTTGCCTCTACATGTGTTTTATTACAACAATTTGAACAAGCTGAAGAGAGCTACAATACAGCTATTAATATATTACAAAAAGCAAATAAAAGCGATTTAGTCCTACGCATACGAAATAACTTGGGTTGGCTTTATGCGAGTCAAAATCTATCTGAATTGGCAATACGTCACTTATCTGAAGTATCAGAGAGCATACCGCATCATTTTAAAGCTATTTTTCTACAGGCCAGAGAGTATTACAAATTAAATGAACTAACAACAGCAGAAACATTTATTGAAAAAGGTTCTTCTATCTGTCAACAGTTAGGAAATGAAGAATACAAATGGCATTTTGCTATTTTAAAAGCATTAACAAGTGGAGCTTCTATTGAAGAAACTGAGGAAGTCGTATCGTTAGGAATTACTTATTTTGAAAAAGAAAGTCTATGGGAATATGTAAATGAATATAGTGAAATGTTAGCAGTGAAATACTACAGTGTAGAGAATCATCTAAAAGCTTCTCATTATTTCTTTAAGGCACATGAAGCGAAAAAAGAATTAGATAAAAAAGGAGCGTTACAGTGATGAAAAAATTCAAAATTGCCCTATTAGGTTTTGTATCTGTAGCTGTATTATCACTTGGATTGAATTCTGGAACCGAAACACAAAAGGCGTCCTCTGTTACCGAGAGTCCAACTCATGTTATTTACTACTCACACGCTGATGTTTGGTAAGTTATGTTCCTAACATACAAAAAGGAGATAGATTCGTTTCTACCTCCTTTTTTTCTATTTAACCTTAAAAATTCTGTAACAATAGATTTCATCAATATGGTCTTCATCATATAAATAATCGGCAGTCGATGTTTGTGTGCCGATGTATTTTCCCCACTTACACCATCTCCAACCACCCCATGGAGACTGGTCCAGCTTCCTTACTCTTGTCAAAGCAACTACATATTTCTCTTTCGACGTTTCTAATTCAGGAATATACTCTAAAATTTGTTGAGGATTATCGCAAACACCATTGCAACTAACATCACGTTCTTCTGTGTCTACAATCGGTTCATACTTATCAATAACCTGAACACCACAAATTTCTAATAAGAAATGAAAATTAAATTCAAATCCTGATTTCGCTAAATACATTCCTTTACCAATTCTCATTTTATTCCTACGCTTTTTTAACGCCTTTAAATCTACTAACATTAGGATTCACAAGCTTCTCTATTCGTTTCGATGTTCTTATTTTTTTGCTCTTCTAATTCTTGTAGTAATTTTTGAATTCCTTCAATTGATTCGAGTTTTTCACTCTTTAAATCTCTTGTATGTTCATATTCTTTAAACACCATCGAAAGTAATTCTTCCATAGATAACATAGATTTAGAAAGTCCTTTTCTTTTAAGGAATTTCCAAAGAAGTTCTTGCAATAGATAATTCTCCACTGATTGAATATTTAATGTACGCAAATTATAATATTCATCCTCTAATAGTTCATTTTTATTTGGACTCTTTTCGATTTTCAAAAGAGGTTTATAAATATTTATAGCATGATTCAAATATCCCCTTTCAACATCGGACAAAGAATCATAACGGTTCGCCATTTCTATTAAAATCGAAGGTCTTAACTTCATTCCTACTTCATCCCCTCTGCTTGATTCAAGTAATCCAATCCCTTTTTGTACCGCTTCTGTAGACTTTTATGTTTTTCAGTAATAACAGGGATACGAGTCAAATCCATATTGTGCAAGATATCTTCTTTCTTTACCTTACGACCAAGTTCATCTCCAGAAGAGCGTTTAACGAATTCCATATAGGTTTCATCAGGTCTACGAGTAACAGAATCAATACCCTGAATGATTCTTTCTGGGAACCCTTCTGAACGGAAAAATTCATCTGTTAGTCCTGCATCCTCTTTTGTATCATGTAAAACCCCTACTATCTTCTCATCAATCGTTTCTAACTGATTCACCACATGCAGAGGGTGTAAAATGTATGGATTTCCACCTTTATCTGTCTGTCCTTCATGAGCCTCAAATGCGATTTGAATGGCTTTTTGTAATAGAGGATATCCTTCAGCTTTTTTTATTTCTTCTTTCACTATTTGCACAATCTCTTTAGTCATACTAAACCGCTCCTTTAGCAAACAATCCATATATATTTATAATCCTTTCGAAATTCCATATTTCTCAACAAACTCATAGAAGTTACTATCAGGTTGAATATTTAACGCTAATTTAGCAAATCCATCTGCTAATTCATTAAAATCATCACCAGTATGTGCATCTACTTTACAGAACGTCACCTCAATATCAGGGTTTTCAGCAAAGAATTTCTGCATCCATTGATAATAAGTCTCCGAAAATTTATTATCTCTTTTCCAATATCCAGTAGCGTGGAGAGCAACACCTTCATAATCAAAGAAAATGACCAACTTTTTAGGCTTTTTCTTTTTCGCTACTAAAAGAGCTTTCATCGTACCAAGTAATTCTCCACCTATTTGTTGCATAGTAACTGCATCTTTATTACTTCCCACGCCATTATCAACATAAACAACTGTTTTTCCACCTTCTACACAAATCAATCCATATGAGTAATTCTCGATTTCTTTACTAAAACTTCCGTCAACATAACAATGAAGAGCATCTTTTGGATAAGACTCCTCACTTTTATGTATGTATGGGGCATCTTTTTGCAGGAACGCTTCAGCTTCTTCTCTTGTAGGGAAGCCTTTGTATTCAGAAGCAATACCATGCGATTTCTTATTCACACCTTGAACCAATGATGCAGTTTCATTCCACGAAGTTAAAATTAAATTTGAAACAACCTCATTCTTTTGTTTATCAAATCCCTTTTTGACTGCATAAAATTTATTTTTAGCCATGTCACATCTCTCCCTATAATATATTTAATAGTTCTTCTTTATATAAAAGTGTTTGAAACGCTGTAATTTAACTATCCTTTTAGTAAATCATACATTTTAAATTAACTATAGTCAACACAAAAAGGCGTATAAAAATCATACACCTTTTTCAATTCAACTTATCTTATTCTGTCATAATGTAGAGTTCCAATACAATTAACTGAATCTCAATCCTAATTTAGATATAATATCAATCTCATCAAATCCTGCTAATTCATTATTTCTCCATGAATACGAATGTATGAACCAGGATAACGTTTGTTTTACCATGTTAAGGTAGAATAATAAATCAACATGTAAATCATGATTGGTTTTACCTTCTATAGAATCTTGATAAGACACCCTATCCGAATTTGGCTTAAGGTTAACATTACCTAACCAAAATGCAATTTGTTTGAATCGGTCTTGTAAATCCTTAGGCTTCTTATAAACCACAGCCATATATAATCTTTTCTTTTCTTCTCTTTCATCTAAACAGTAAATGCTTTCTTCTCCTTCGATTATTTTAGATTTTAATAAAGAAGGACGATTTGCATTGCTTGAGAAAGTATTTGATTTTGTTATCGAAAAACATTCCTGTATAATGCCATTTATTTCTTCCCTATGCTCGCTTGTAAATGGTGCATAAGCAAAGCGTTCATGAGTTAGATAGTCTAATGCTAACAGAAGCGTTTCTATAACGATTAATAGTTGTTCTTCCATCGCTCCTTCTTCTTTTAATTTCGGTAGCATCTCTATTAATTCTTGCGTATACATATATATAAGATGTCGTTCATGAAAGCTTTCAGGAGATAATAAGTCTACTTCGTCATGTAAGTAAGGCAACCATTCTTTTTCAATTGCTAATTTTACCTCATCACCATCTTTAGCGTAATGATGCAGAGATAGTAGTTTCGTTCCATTTTTGAATTCTTCAGCTATGATATTCTTGATTTCTGTTGTCATAATTGCACCTATCCTTTTTCATATGTAAATTAACTACACCTTTTGTATAAACCTTCTCTATTTTAGCAAAGTTGTATCTGCTTCATAACTAATTACATTATTCAATTTATATAAAACAATAAAAAGAGTAGCTATCTGTATAAAACAGCTACTCTCCTGATTTTATTTTAGTTCTTTATAATCTACTGGTAGTTCTGATGGAAGGTTTTTATCCTTGAAAAGATTACGATTCACTTTAGAACTATTAGAATTGTAATCTTTAACAATACTTTGATATTGCATAAGATACCCATCTATGTTTTGTTGTAAGAAAGAATGTTTTTCACGAATATCTTTTGTCCATGTGCTTGGCTCACCATATAAAGATTCTATATCTTTTAAACTCTTCTCAGCGTTTTTAATGTTTTGAACCATCGCTTTTGCTCCGTTATATCCATCTTTAAACTGTTCATAGTTTGTTAGTGCATTATCGGCATTAAGCGTTTTGTCAATGACTCCTGTTGTCGTGTCTACTGCTTTATTTGCTACATGTGCGGGAAAAAAGATAACTTTCACTGCTACACCTAAAAATGATAAAGCAAAAAGGGTCAGAATAATTTTAAATGTAGTTTTCATTATTGATTCTCCCCTTGTTCTTTTGGATTTGAAACTTGAACCTTTTCGTTATTTTTCGAAAGTTCCTCCATTTGTTTATTAGCTACTTCCATCTGTTTTTTATATTGAGTTGTGTTTTGTTGTTCAGACTCATCAACTTGTGTAGAAATAGTGCCATACCCTTCTTCAATCTTATAAGGAACAGGACTAACAAAATAATCCCCTCTATGCTGATGAATAAGACCAGCAGGGTCAAACCAAAAAACATACGTTTCACTTGAGCCATATGTGCCCATTTCATCTGGTGCCTCTACAAGTGTACCTGTCCCTGAACTATACGCTTGCGATGTAGTAAGTCTTTTATTTCCACTGGTTACTTTCCCCTTTACAGGAAAACGACCAATTACACGACCTGCACTCATAGGATAAATCCATTGAAGAGTATTGGGGTCATTTGACACCAATATACGTTGACGAATATTTTCACGTTCCAAACTCTTAGTAATATTAGGTGTTTTTGTTTCCCCCATTAAATGTTTTGCATTTGCAACTTTCGCTTGTTGCTGTCTGCTCATTTCATCATCTTCTACACAACCTGTTAACATAACTGTTGCAATTGCCATTGGTATTACAAATTTAAGCGTCTTCTTCATTTTTCTTTTTTCTCCTCTCATGTCCTTCATTACCAATCCGAAATTTCAAGTTTTACAATTAAATCATATATTTATTCGTTGACTATTGTCAATGAAATTATTTTATAAAATAAAAAAGAACGCAAGGATTAACCATACGTTCTTTTACAGACCTTATTTTTTCACAACTAAGAATTTGTAATCATCAAAATATGTAGAGTCATCTACCACAATTAGATTAAAGAATTTTAAAATTTTATCTAATGAAGTATGACATTCATCCCACATATTCGTATTGCTAATAATCGCTTGTTCTGTTTGCCCAACTACGATTGCATAAATCTCATTTAGACCTTGCTTTAAAATGGAAATATCGCCTTCAATATCTCTTCCATCGTCTTCTAATTCACGAATTCGTTCAATTTCATCTTGTACGATTTCATAATCAAAGATACTTGCAGGGTTATAGTCATAACTTGCGATAGGTTCATCTTCATTCCCTTGATAGTTATGAATTCTAAAATTATCATTATCCGAATCTAATTCAACTACAGTAACAAGCTCTCCATTAATCATGATTTTAATAGATGGATATGCATCATCATTTACTGCAATTGCTGAGATTTCACCTTTTCCTGTATTGATTGTCATTTTGTTTTTAACTGTTGTCATTTCATTTTCCTCCAATATTAATTCATTTAATTTAAAATACCTGTTTTATAACTTACTGTTATTAAGTAAGCTTTCCTCTTGTTTCTATACAATTTCTAATCAGACTTGAAAAATCTTCTAATGCATAGTTAAATCCATTCATTTCAGAAATTATTATATTAAACTCCTCATCCTTAATACACTCTTCCTCTAAATCTAACAGTACCTTATTTAATTGATTTAATAATAAAATTTGTTTTGCATTCATTGTAAATCCTCCATTAATATAATTGATTTCAATACCTGTTTTATAAATTCAATTATTATATGTATATACAGAGTAATTTATCTATGCAAAAGAAAAAGACTATAGATATTTCTATAGTCCTTACCTACTTATAACGATTTAATAAAATCTAAATTGTTTTTTATGAACGAGATTGTTTTCATTTTTACTTTCGAATCTTTTTCATCTTTTAATCTTTCAAGAAGTTCTCTATCTATATCTGATAGACTTGATGCTTCCAAATTAAATTCATAGAAATCTAATTCATTCGGTTCGTTATTGTCCTTTATGTACCAACCACCAAAATGTTTTACAATAGATTCTATTACTTCAAATGAGCATCCACCCTTACTCATATCAATTAAGACTAACTCTCCATTATGACCTGTTTCCTCCACATAGTCCCGATTATTGGTGAAAAATGAAAGAACTCTTTTCTCAATCGTTACTTTCTCTGTAAAGTATATTTCCAGATATCTGTCCGTAACATGTTCTACCCTTGCATCATTACAAATGTTTTCTTTTATGTAGTGAAAAACATCCCACACTGAAATATTTTCGTTTAATAATCCTGTTGTACATGCACCCATTGTTATGAGCCTCCTATAATAAATTTTTAAAAAAATCCCTTATTTCTATAATTCATGTATTATACTGACTCTATTCATCTCATATTCCAGATGTCTCTATTCAAGTACAAAAAAGAAGCAAAGGATTATACCTTCACTTCTTCCTCTTTCTCTTTTCCATCCTTATTCATCTAACTCCACTAATTCACATGTAAAGTCTTCATTAACCTCAAATCCATAAGTTCCTAACAAATCTCCAAGGTCACTCAGAAATTTGTCCTTTTCATCTTCTGAAATAGACTTTCCACTTTTATTTAGCAAGCAATTTAATTGAATGCCCATTGGTTTTCCTTCTATAATCTCATCTAATTCGTAATCACTTAGTTCTTGTTCTGTTAATGGTCTATTATATGCTATGGACCCGAATCTTCCATAGTCGTCATTTCTATCAATAAAACCTTTCGGCTGACAACCAAGGCTAAATCCTCTTAATCTATACGCATACCAATATAATGTACTCATTACTTACACCATCCTAATTAATTTTGTATTTTTATATGTTAAAGTCTACATTTACAATACCTTCTATTTAATACTTAACCATTTCCTTTAATTTATGTTGATTTACTGCAAAACATCCTCCAAACTCTTTTACAATACCATGAATGATGTCAGGAGCTCCATACCCTCTCATACTAAGGAACACATGTGGACTATTCATTTCTGTGTACTCATAATCTTCCTTATACACTTCATTAAAATATATTTCTCCCGTATATGTTCTGTCCTCTACTTGATATTTAACATCCATTAAGCCACTTGTATTCAAAAAAGAAAAACGTCTGATTCTTAAAACCTCAGCATATTTCTCTTTAATCACCTTTAAAATATCATCAAATACTACAGCTTTTTTTACATATCCATTTGAGTTTACATTCATTTACACTCTCTCCCTTTTGATTAGATTCATTGAAACACCTGTTTTTTATATTCATTGCTATTATAGAAATATATTTAATCTCCTATTCAAAAAAGAAGCATTTAAATTATGCTTCTTCATACATTTACTTATTCTCTTTAAAAATCTTGTGTATCATTTCTTGATGATACGCTCGAAACTCTTGTAGTCTTTGATTATATTCCTCTACTAATTTTTTCTTTTCTTCTGTTACCGCAGTATGGGTTGTAATTCGTTTTTTTAACCGTAATGGCGAACGACCTCCATTTGCTTCAATTAGAATTTCTTCCTTTTCAATGAATTCTTTTTCTGAAATTCCAGAATTCGAAGACAGTAAGTGGGAGCCTAATAAGAAGAATCTTTTTGGCGTATCTACTTTCTTTTTAGAAATCCCTAAGTATTCTTTTAAGGCCCTTAAATGTCTTCCTCTTGCTCTAATAATTTTGTTGTAATCCAAGTCCTCTTTTCTCTTATCTATTAAAATCTTATTCACACATTCCTTGTCTAAATATATATTTTTTAACTCCAATTCAGAGTTCCATACTGTTTCCCATTTTTGATAATTATGATAACAAGCTCTATTTACATAACCGCCATCTGTTACATCTGATACTATATACATCCCATTCTCTTCATTAATTTTCAAATTTGACATTTTAAAGCACTCCTCCATGTATTTTTATAAAAAAAGAGACGAATTTTCGTCTCTTTTAACCTAATGAAAGGATTTCCTTTGTAACTCTCGCAAATTCTTCTAAATAAATAAAGAAGTCATGCATACAAGAATGTTTATCATTGTAAACATATCCGTATAGTTTCTCAGCTTGAGCTTCATTTAGACCGTAATCTTCTTTCAAGATTTGAACACAGTCATTTCGTAACTTAGCATTTAATCTGCTCTTTTCAGAATTCCATTCCATTTTTCGTTGTTTTACTTGTTCATTTTGTCTCTCTACTTCTTCTCGATTCCATTTTACAGATTTTTCTTCATCAAACACATGGTTTTCTGAGAATTTTCTGTGAGATGGATATTCTTGAAGAGGCTCATAGAACTTATTAACAAATGCATTTGAAATTTCATCAATACAACTATAAGAAATTTCTTTTTCGCTTAGTTTGGTCCAAATAATTTCATGTCCCTTATGACAGAATTCACAATTTATTAACGTTTCTAATGCACTATCAACTCCACCTTCTTTTGAATTGATTGTACAATCTACTATGCAAATTCCTATTTTTTCTTTTTTCTCATAAGTGAAATTTGCTAAACGACCTTGAATAAAACCATCTGCATTACAAAACTCGCAATACATCATAGAGTTTACTAAATCATAAGCATCATTCTCTTTTTTTAATCCTTTTACTTTCAATTCTACTACAACTTCATGGTTAGCCATTTTTAATTCTCTCCCTGTCAAATAAATTAGTTAAATACCTGTTTTTTATATTCGAATTATTATACATTCAAAAAATGAAATTTATTCCCTATTGATTTAATTCTAACTCTTTTCTTTTGAAGTATAAGTCGATGCAACTTTTAATTGCTCCAGTATTTACATAAAATCCGTGATTTAACGAAACTTCACTTGGAGCATCTGTCACTGTTAAAAACCCTTTTCGATTCATTTCATTTGAAGTGATTTTATGAACGTTACATTCAATCCCTCTGTATACTAATCTTTCAACAAACTCTTTGCTTCTCATTTTTATTCCACCTTTTTAATCAATTTATAAAAATACCTGTTTTTTCATGTTCTCTTTATTTTAGATTTTGATAATGGGGTTATTCATTCTTCTAAAATTTCATAAAAATAAATGATGAACCAAAATAAAAAAGAGCATTATGCTCTTATTTTTGAAGGGATTGATAAAATCTATTAGCTAAATCATATATATCCGATTTTTTACTAATCGTTCGTATCCACTTTTTTGGAATATTGTTTTCTCCGTAGAATATCCCTGCTAAACCACCAGTTAAAGCTCCGATTGTATCCGTATCCTCTCCTAAATTCACAGCTTTTAATACCGCCTCAGAAAAGGTTTCTGTTGTTAATAAGGACCATAAACAAGCTTCTAAAGAGTCTACAACATATCCTGTACTTTTTATCTCATGCTCCTGATACGTATAGATATTTCGTTTTATAATTCGTTCAAAGTGCTTTAATTCTTCTTCATACCCTTTGTTATTGTAATAAGAAATAATAACTTCTTTCATTCCTGCATATGCCTTTTCTCGTGAATGATATTTTATCAATTGAATAGCAAACTCTACATACATACTACAAGCAATCTTTGAACGGATATGAGCATGGGTGATTCCTGATACAGCTTCTATAATCGGGAATTTTTCTGCATCTTTTTTATCTATTAAATAGAAAACTAAAGGTAATACTCTCATCAACGAACCATTTCCATTATCTTTTTCACCCTTCTCTCCTGCTTCTTCCAAAGCTATCCCTGACTTTATTTTTGAAAGAGCTTTGAATGTTGTTCTTCCAATGTCAAATGGCAATTTATCATTAACATTCCAATAGCCAAAGTAATACCAATCACACATCTTTTGTTTTATATCGTTCAAATCATAGCCATGAGTTAGACTTTCTGTTAGGCAAAAAGTGAGGGAACTATCATCTGACCATGTACCTGGTGGTTGATTATGTGTCCCATAACCTGTCATTGTCATTATCTTATTCATTTTATCTCTTGGCTGAAACTCAACAGGAACACCCAAAGCATCACCTATACAAAATCCTAATAACCCCGAAAGAGCTACATTTGATTTTTGTTTATTACGATTCAAATTAAACATTTTTTGTAGAATGGATTGTTTAACTGTATATAATCTATTATTCATATCATCACCCCCTTATTATTCTTCATTGCCATTCTTTATGTTTATATTAATATTTTCTTTTCTTTTTTATGCTCTACATCCGATTGAATGCCATACAAACTCCGTATAATATTTTGATATTAAAAAACTGGTTCTTATATTAAGAGATATGAAGAGGAGAGATTTATTATGGTGGCAAAAATGTATGAAGTTGACGAAGTAGCAAAATGTGTGAGATAGCTGTAATAGCTACTACATTTGAGAAATCTGGAAAAATTGATTTTGAAGTTGATGACCTTCATGACTTCTACGAAACAATTGTTGAACCTATTTATACGGAATGGGCAAATCAGACAGGTTCATTCAAAAATGAAGAAGAAGAAGTTTATATTACAGCCTATGCAAACAGAGTCTTACTTGAACGTTACGGCACAAAGAATTAGGTAGGTTTGAGAATAGTATAAGAGGAATGGATTGCGTCTATATCTTATCTTTTTACACTTCTAAAATAAAAGGATGTGATATAATTTAGAAAACAATTCCTTGAGAAGGTGAAATTATGAAAAAGACTGCTGAAGAAATTATGAATTCTATTGATGAAATGGATAATAGTGAACGGATAAAACTATTAGGTAGTCTATTTGATAAGTATTTTGACAATAGGCCGCCCAAAGAAGAATTAGAAAAAGAAAAAGAAAAAATGCTTTGGGGAGAAAATGATGAAGAATAAACGTGGCGAGATTTGGTTTTTAGAATTAAACGGTAAGAAACGACCAGTTGTGATTATCAGTAATGATAACATCGTTGTTGAATTAGACCGTTTAGTTGCTACTGTAACCAGTCAAGAAGCAAGAAATGAATTTGATGTAGTTCTTGAAAGTTGGGAACAAGCAGGTTTAGATAAACCGTCTGTAGTCAGATGTTCAAAAATAAACACTGTCCATTACAAAGAACTATTGTTCAAAATCGGTAAACTACAAGAGCAGGATTTAGAAAGAGTATTAAAGACAATAAGAAGTTATTTTTAGGCTTGGATATTATTTATCCAGGTCTTTTTTATTTCATTATAAAAATATTTATTCTCCCATATGATAAGTAGATATTTATAAAACAGGTATTGAAAATCAATTATTTACGAGGAGATGTAGGACATGATTACTTATACACAGGATTATAAGGTTATGAAAGAAAAAGTATCTGGAGATATTTTAAAGAACTTAAAGAATATGGAACATAGAATATTGTATCTAAACAACGATGTACCAATCGCCTATGGTGAAGCAACCTTTGAAGAAGATGGTTCTGTATACATCGAGTATATTCAATGCATAGAAAAAAGAAAAGGTCATGGCAGAGACATTATCAATCATTTTAAAAATCAGGAAACCATTACTGAAATTTGGGGCGAAGCTATCCCTGATGCTGTACCTTTTTGGCATCGAATGGGAGTAAAGTTTGAACAATCAGCATTTAATGAATTCATAGAGGAAGATGAATTAGTTGAAGGATTTTTAATTCCTTTTTCGCTGAAATGTAGTTAAAAAAGTATTTATAGTTGATATTACATAAAAGAATCGCAGTAGCGGTTCTTTTTTTGTAGAGTAGGTAATCAAATAAATGTTTGAAATCACATCGCTTATGTTATAATGTATTTGAGGATTCAATTTGTGAACCTCATAATTTCGAACATACAACGTATACTAATAAAGCGAGAGTGCTCCAACACTCCCGCTCTTGTAACCAAATTACTTGTAAAGTGGATTGGTTCATAATTTAATTATTTGTTTCTTTTTTCGAACCATCCTGACTCTTCGACTTGTGCAGGGTGGTTTCTTCTTTATCTGAAGGCTTTTTCAGAATATGTTCAGTAATTGCTCTTGAAACACCACTGGACATACCCTTAATAATAGCTAAGAAGATTTCATCCATATTCATTCACCTCCTTCCTACTTAAAGTAGAAAAGAGTGAACCAATACCACCCTACAATTCGATTCAGTTACCCTTTAATTATACCATATTTTTCATAAAAAACCCTTATTTCACGGGCTTTTTTACATATAAATTTAGTATATTAACCGTTCCTTTTATGAGTTTTTTATTATGATTTTATATATAAAAAACTCAAGTTAATCTCTTGTTAGAACCTCTCCTACACGAAGAATCCCTAAACTTCCTACAACATCATTTAATTCTTCAATTGATTCGAAGATAATGTTGTTTTCTTTATATACTTCGTACCCCATTACTTCATTTACTGCTTTAATAGATGCATGTAATTTTGAGTCAGCTTCTACATCTATAATTTGCCAATCATCATGTTCCAGATAAATAACCACAACATATTTATGCATACGTACTTACTCCTCCATTATTCAAATCATTCTTGTTTTTCTTTCACTTGAAATAGTGCCTTTACTTCTTCAATTGATTTCCCACACATAGGCTGTTTTGTCTCACTATCTAATAAATAATTAGATGTCATTGCTGGACTATATCCACCTTGTACTACGTGCTGTTCGGTTACACATTTGTTCGCATGATTAAAATAGACTTTATAATAGTAATCTTTGTAACCATCGCCTCTACGGTCCACTTGATTATATATCAATTCTTCAATAGGTCTCAGACCTTGACTACTCTCTGTTTTTGTGTCCATCTCTTGCTTGCTAACAGCTTCATTTTCTTTAGGCTTCACTTCTTTTGTATCTTCTGAATTACATCCGAATAAAAGGAACGAGCAACCTAATAGCAATGCTAATGATTTTGTACTGAGTTTCATACAATTTCTCCTCTCTAACGCCAATGTGTAAAAACAATTAATGTGGGCTCTATATCCATATCAAAATGTTCTTTCACATGCTCTTTAATTTGTCTTTTTTCTTCTACATACAATGATTCATCATATTCAAACAACGATAGTCCTCTAAATCCTTCTGGGTCATAAGCTAATACCTTACCAATGACAAAGTATTTACCTGTATTCCCATCACTTATGTATCTTAGTTGAGATGGATGAGTTCCTTCTCTATATGGCTCATGCTTTTCCCAATCATCTTCATTTTCTTTCTCATATCCAATATTTGCTCCAATCATAATATAATGTGATTGCACTGAACTCATTATGAACCCCTCCATTTATATTCCGTTAACTTTTAATTCTCTTTCTAATTCCTCTATTTTCCCTGCTAATAAACATTCACGAATTACAAACCATACAGCTATCCCAAACAGTAATCCATGCACAACTACATAAAAAAAGAATCCTTTGATAGTTGAAATGTCTACCCAATTTGGGAAGTTTCTCCCCAAAACAATCTTAAAGAAAGAGAAATAAACTGCCCACCCTACATATGAAAGAAATATATATATTTCATTTATTCCTCTCTCTGCTTCTATTTGTTTCATTTCTGCTTCAATCGAGTTTTTCTTCATTATTTTCTTCTCCCTTCCCCTTCTTCTTCCAGGCGTTTTCTCAGTCGATTCCCTAATCTTCTACATGAGAAGGTGTTTTCATTAATACTACTTTCATATTCTTTAAATCTATCTATTTGTTTAACGAATTCTCTATTTGCCAAAACGTTGTATTCACTAACCATACCTTTATAGCAAATTTCATATAGTTGTAATTGTTGATTTATCCATCTTTCAGCTTTCCTTCTGTTTGAAACGAATTGCAAACAAAAATGGTCATCAATCCCTAAAAAATATACATACATGCCTCATTCATCCTTCATCCATTAAAAGTTATGAAGATAACCTTAGTTCTTAAAGCCATTTACAATCATGATGTTGTAAAATCCTAAAGAATTCTTTCTCAGTTAATTTTGCATAAATTGTAATGTCATTATCCTTTGGTTCTTCTTTCCATAATCTTTCGTCTTCTGTTCGCATTTCAAACTCTTTTAGACTGGACATACGGATTAGTAAAAGAGTTAATAATTCATACTCATGATGTGCTTTTACATGAATCTTTGCTTGTTTTAAAACATTTTCATCAAAAATCTCTTCTTTCAAGTAAATACTATCGATAATGAGAGAATTCCATTCCGTAGTGTGTAATATGCGTTCCATTCCTAATGAATCATATGCAGGGAAACAACATCTCTGGTTCCAATCTAACCAATGAATCCAAAAACTTGAGTCTTTATAGATTACAAGACCTCTCGCAAACGGAAACTTCAAAATGTCTCCTTCTGTTATGAAAGAACCTTTCTCATCTTTTTGTTCAGAAACATGGAGCAATTTTGCATAAGGAACCTCTATTGATTCAAAGACGCTCATAGCTTTATATATTTTTCCATCTAATCCTATTTGATAAGGTATTTCTTTTTTTAAAAAATCCTGGCAGTCATATAATTTATTAGTATTTTCGTCAAAAATCTTAAACATTTCATCACTCTCCCCTTCATAAGGTATCTATTTTTATTATAACAATAATAAATTACATTGACTATAGTGAATAAAAAAAGACATTCATTTCATCATAATCGAAACGAATGTCTTTTTCATCTTATTGTGGTAATAGAACTAAGCCAATGTTTTCATCATCAATTGGGTTTTTACTGATGGCGAATCCATGTTTTTCTGTTAATTCTATTACTTTTTGAATATCTCCTTTTACAGAAAGATAAACCTTTTTAATTAATTTTCCTTCTTTATCAAATGATTCTGGGTAATTTTTGTTGTATAAAAGGAATGAAGTAAAAAAGACCTCTCATATATGAGAAGTCCTTTTTATTACTTTCTAATCTCTAATTGTTCTTCATAGTATCTATTTGTTTCACCATCTTCAAACTCAACCTCAATTGGATAGTCTTCATTGTTAAAAGTATTAACAACTTCTCCATCAAAATTTTTCCAAAATCCAACTAATGGCATTACTTTCATACCTTTTTGAATTAAACTCACTGAAAATCATCTCCTTGTATCACATTTATCACTAATTATTTCGGGTCAAAAATAACACAAGAAGAATAATTCCCTAAAATTCGGGCCACATATTCATCGCCATCAATTACAACTGTTTCTCCATTTTTAATTGGAGTGTATTCTCTCATGCTTTTATTATGTAACTTATCATCTTCACTATAATTTGCTTTCATAACAGTAGCATGTTGCATTCCCCATAATACACCATCATCTTCTGTTTTGTATCCTCTACGAAGACTTACGTCCGAAGTAACGCCTTCAACCTTGAATTTATTTTCGTTTTTTATAAATGAAGTTTCTGAAACAACTAATGTTCTCATATAAAAATCTCCTTTTTAATTAATTTATTTTATATCCATTTATGCAGTCTTACTTCTTTTTTCGATTACACTCAATAATCCTTTAATATCTTTATCATAACCTTCCCCTAAACAATTTTCTAATTCTTTCTTGAAATACTTTGAAAAGAAGGGATGAGTTAAAATATTCTCTTCGGTTACTTTACCTGAGTAACCGAAAATTTCCAAGTTCCTCACGCCATTTTTAATCATTTTTCGTTGTACATCTGTAAACATTTCAAAATCTCCTTTTTAATCAATAATCTTTTATACCTTATTTATATCGAAATCTATTTATTATATAAAAAAAGACGCTACTTTATAGCATCCTATTATTTTGTATTTTGTTTTGTTATGTACATATTTTTTTAAATCCTGCATATAAAATATAACATAAAATTATATTATTTTGAAAAGATAATAGTTAATTTTATCTGTAACCTCTATATCTGCCATCTTTCCTTAAATTCTCAATCATTTCTTCTTTTGTGGTCGCTTTTTTCTTTTGTATACCTACTTTAGTACAATCCTCAATGAAATCCATATAAAGTTCTATTCCTTTAGCACTTAGATGGTTTATTAGATTGTTATGTAAAAATTCTATTTCACTCTGGTCATACTCGGAAAATCCCCCTTCTTCAGCTAAGAATGATTCCACTTCTACTTCGTAAAGCATTCTTTTCAAGATATCTATTTTATCAGCCTTTTTCATTATTATTCCCACCCTCTTTTTTATTTAAATTAATTAACTATCCCCGCTTCCAAATGCTTTAAAAATTCTCGTTTTAATGCATCTGTTCGTTCACGCTCTTTATTAAAATCCACTTTATTACCAAAGTCTAACATTACTTGGATTTTATCGGAACTCCCTCTATCAACTACTTCTTCAAACATTTTGTACAGTTTTCGTTGAACAGATTTACTTATTTTCTTCATTGCTTTCACTCCTATTTATATTCAATACCAATTCACCATCTGTTTCAGCTATCCATCCTATTTTTTGACTAATTGCAAGAATACACATCTTAATACCTTCTGTTATTTTTACAGATTTATTTTCTCGTTCCCATTTTTCATAGAATAAATAAAATAAATCTTTTGTAGTTTGTTTTCTTAAATCTATTTTTTCGAATTTATAATGTATATGTAATTGAAATAGGAGATTTTCTCTTAATTCAGATTCCCAATCTATCGTAGCATCATTCATTATTCCATCCCCCTTAAATATCATTTTTATTGACTATATATAATGAATTATATAGAATTTCAATTATAAAGTCTACAGAATAATTTTAAAGAAGGTGACGTAAATGGAGAGCATAGAAGAAATGGAAAAACGGATTACAAACATGTTTAACAACATGACAGATGAAGAGTTTGATAAAGAGTTAACTGAAGCAGGATTCGAGGTTATTAAAGGGGGAAACGGAGAGATTATTTTTACAGATGAAGTAGAAAGAATGAAAACCGCATAAGAATAAATACAAAAAGCCATCATTAAGACGGCTTTCTCTTTGCTTTATGTATTAAACCTCAGTTTCTTCTGCCAATTTTACAATGGTAGACTTTCCTGTACTAAATGTAGTAATGAAGGGAATATCTCTTTCTTTACACAGTGCCTTTACTTGTTTCATCGCAACATGCTTCGTTACTTTTAGCAAGAATATCACCATATCAGCTTTCTTCACAAGTGGTTCCAGTAACGTAACATGACTTCTGGCATTTGCCCACAAAAAAGAACCGCCTCTTTCCTCAATACTGGCTTTGTATAAGGCCTTTTTAGGCTCATTTCCTATTATTAGAATACTCTTACCTTTTAAAGCATCTTCATCTATTACAATTTCATCTTCTTCAATATTCTTTTCTTCTTTTTTATTTACTGTTCGTTTGCTTTGAAATACCAATTTTGCTTCTCGTTCGCTATCTCTTATATCATATACCCAAATAACCTTTACCTTATCTGGTTTGTCAGCAGGATACGCAATGTCCACAATCATTTCTTCCTTTAGTCTCAAATCATTAACTTCATCCACATTTAATAGGAATGAATAAGGTACCTCGCCAAACTTTATATCTCGACCATCTTCTAAACTTTTTCGTACAACTAACATATTTCCATCTTTTTCTATTGGACATAAATTAACTTGAATTCGGTTATCATCAACCTGCTTTTCTGCTCGTTTCGCTAAAGAATATTGATATTTTTTCATATCTCCATTTGCATAACCATCTTCTATTGCATAGATATAATCATGATGTTTCAATCCTAACTCTCTAATCACTTTCTCAGGTACAAAACCATCAATTTCAGGTACGAACCCACCTCTAATTTTTCGTTCAAATAAATACATCTTGTTTTTGGCAATATCTAAGGAGTTATGTATTTTATCATTTTCAATTTCTTTTTCTTCACTCTTTATACTATCAGATTCTTTCTCCTTAAAATCTGTGGTTTCTGCTTCTACATTACTATCTTCTGTATTATCTATATGAACATCTTCTTTTAATTGTCTTGTATTATCAGCGAGAATAGTCTGTAAACCCTTCTTCTTCTTCTCTAAACCCTTAATACTCTCCAGTACATCAAAATACTTTTTTATCACCTTTTTGTGCTCATCTAAATGTTCCAAAGTTAAACATTCAATTGTTTGAACTAACTCTTTTTTTATTTGTTCAACTAATATATTATCCACAGAAAATAACCCCTTTCCATTCATATATTCATATTATATAAAGAGGTGAATAATTGCAAAAGGATATCAAGAAAATATTAGATTTTATACAAAGAAAAAAGACTACAAATTTCGTAGCCTTTCTATCTTGATGGGCGATATTACATATCAAATTTATCGTTAAAATCTTCCTCTGATACGCCATATCTACGCTTATATTCATCTGCTGATAAAACATGTAAATCTTTTTCATCGTCCACAGTTTTAATTTCAACAATATATGTTCTGTTATCCATCACAACTGCAACATCTGTACATTCCTCTTCTAAACGTTCAAGAACCTTGTTCAACTCTTCTATAGATAGATTTTCAATCAATGAGTCATAACAGCTTAATTGAAAATATCCATCCATCGTTTCTATTTTCTTTTCGATTAATTCTCTGTTTTGATTATCTTTTAACTCACTAACTACCCAATCCATCATACGTTTTGGTTGACTCGCTTTATACAATACCTTTTCTGGCTCAACTACTACACCATATGAACTTTCTTTAGCATCTTTAAATACTTCATAAATTGCCATGCGATGACTCGCACCTTTTAAATCAGACAACTCATCATGTCCCCAAACATCAACAAGAATGCTTCGACCTGTTAATGGATTGGAAACAGCAACGACTTCACCAACACCTTGATAATCTAATCCATGCACATCTTTATTTTTGTGCAATAAATCCAGTAATCTATCCATATTTTCATCCATTGTAAATTGCTTTTTCATCATTAACCAATCTCCTTTTTAATTCATTCTGTATTGAATACCTATTTATATATAATCACTTATTATAAACGATTGTAAATGTCATTATTCTATGTATAAAGAAAAAGGCAGAGATACATTCCCTACCTTACTTTACAACATTCCTTTCTTTATGTACATAATATCAACACTACTTATCAACGCACTTCAATTTGAATGTCTTTAAATTTATCATCTGATTTTCCAATACGAAGAGCTTGGTTAAGTGGTTTGCACTTCTCCAATAAAGCTTTCCCTCTTTCGTCTTTCGCATACCATTCATCATTTTCATTTTTCATATATTCTCGAATTGTATCCGCTTGACATACCATTGATTTTTTACTTTTAAACATATCATGGTACTCATCAAATTTAGCTAATACCTCTTCTAAATACTCATTACTTTTTAAATACTTGTACCAAAGTAATTCATAAAACATTGATAGATATTCAATTGATAGAATCGTATTTCCTATTTTACATGCAACAGGTTTTTTCCCTTTTGCATTCTCCCACTTTTTACAAGTGTAATAAAAACCACTTTCATCTTGAAACACTTTAGACTTCTGATAATGGTTTTCTATGGTGTCAAATACGTCATGTACTGAAACTTTTGCAGATAGTGCTGAAAAACGCTTATCACCTTTTGTAGAGCATTCTAATACGTTTAACTTACGTATCTGAAGGATATTTGGCGAAACATCTGCTCCTCTTAATATACCTACATTCTCAATTTCACGTAAAATCTTCTTTTCCACTTTTTCTCTCCCAATAACAAACATCAATAGTTCTTTTGCCTTTTCAATATCCATCTTGGCTGTACCTTCCATCACGTCTTCTTCTGTAAAAATGGCAGGAAATATATCTTTAAACTTTCCTAATTCATTAATTACGCCTGATTCCTCTACTAATTCAACTCCATAAAATACAGTCATCTGAAACCGCTCCTCTTCATCCAATATGAAATATACCTAATTTATAAAATATCTACTGTATTCTATTGAGTTTTCTCAGAAATTATAATTGCTGAGAAATTGAAGTATAATAAAATAACTTATAAAAACCAGGTAATGCAAACGTGCATTGAAATAAAATTTAAGGTGGAATTACTTATGTTAGAAGACACATTAATTGTGGACCATACAAAAAGGAAACGAATTTTACCAAATAAATCACTATTACGTTGTCCAAAATGCAATAAGATTGGAGAACGTCAGGTATCTGATAACAAAAAATACGTGCAATACATACATAAAAAATACAATTCGAATAAAATTCTATCTTGTATGATGAAAACACATCAGGAAAATTCACTGAAAAATAGTAAATAATAATTATAAAAAAGAGATTATACTATTCTAAATTGAGGAGAATTAATTAATGAAAACAATAACAATTGGTGGGCACTATACTTATGACGATGGACTAACAGAAAGCAAAACAATTATGTTTGTGATTCGAAGGGGGAAATATGAAGATGATGATGCAGAGTTTTATGATACCATCTCATTATTCGGTTCTTACGGAGTACATCAGCGTGAATTTGAAGTAGAGTTTTTCCAAGATAAAGATGTCAGACTTGCTACACAAGAGGAAGTTAATAAATTAAGAAGTCATTGTTCATTTACCCCTTCAACAGTAAGAAATAAAATGGACTATCTTATTTCAAAACACTGGGGCATAAACAATCGACCAAACATTGTGTTTGACCCATATGAACCTTTGGAAACAACGTATTTGGGTGCATATCACGCAGGAACAGAATCTCTTATTTTTAGGTCCGAATTTTTGATTTTAGTTGAAGAAAATGAATTTGAGAAGATTCTTCTTCATGAATTATGTCACTGGTACTTACATATAACTGGTGAGGAATATCGAGATAGAGATGTTCGTTTTGCAGAAGAATTAATAAAAGTTGGAGCAGGTGAAACTGCAAATCTTCATAATGACGAAGCAAGAAAAGCATTCGAGATAGCATCTAATAATCTTAGGTAGCACAAAAAATCCCTTGTACTAATAATTATGAATTTATCCGAATCCTACAAAAATATCAATTAAAAGTTAGGCATCCATATTAGGATGTCTTTTTTCATGTATAATACTATTAACAGCATTTATTTTAATTTGAAGGGAGTTTTTCCATCTCATGAGTGAGACAATTCGATTAATACAGATTGATGGTGAGACAGCATACATAAAGGAAGTTCCGAATACATTAGAATCCTTAAAAGATTTAATTGGTGGCGGGTATTTAGAATCATTTCCTTTCGGGTTTGGATTTATAGGATTATGTGATGAAGATGGTCTCATGAAAGAATTACCTAAGAATCCTTTAGGGATTGCAGGGTTAATGATTGTTTCAAAATATGATTCTACTCGACATGGCGAGTTAGGTAGTTTAACAGATGAAGATATTGAACAAATACAATCATTAATCGCCCAAAAAGGTATTCACTTTCTTAAATAGAACGCAAAAGGTAGATGAATATATTTCATTCATCTACCTTCTCTTGAGTACCCTTACACAGAAGGGTCTTACGGGTCACCACCCGCATTATCGACTTTATCTGCTCGCTACACATCTTATTCGGTTCGCCATGCATTACAGTATTAATGTCATAGGTAGTCGAGCTGTACTTCTCATAACATTAATCACAGAAACCTGTGTATATGCTTTTCAAAAGAAAAACTATTTTGTAGGTTTTTTACACCTTATCTCATTATAGAGAAGTCACTACTCATTTATTCCAAAACAAAAGAACCACATCAAAAATGAATTTGAATGTAGTTCTTTATGCTGAAATTTGCATATTTTGTTTCCTCATAAAATAATGATTATATATGTATTTCACAATTGCATTTACATCACCTTCAGATACATGTGTTTGTTCATTCCACATCTTAACACGATATAAATCTTTCAACAGCCTCAATTGCATCTCTTGATTCCATTCAGAAGAAATATAAACAATGGTATTTTTAAATACAAAGCCTGATTCATATGTTTCAAGCATATATTGAATATGCCTCTCTCGTGACTTTGAGATAGACACAATCTCTTTCACTTGTGAACTTGTATATCTATACGGAAGAAAAATCAAATGAAAAGAAGATACATTCAATAATTCTTTTGCCCTTTCTAAAAACACATATAATGAATTTCTTGGTATATTGTCATGTATTTGAATCATATTGTCTCACTCACTTTCAGTTAATACAAATTAACACCTTATATATTCCGACCTCTACTATAAGCACTTCAATACTGAAATATTCAGCCCAATAAAAAGCAGAGTACATTTTGCACTCCGCTTTTCAGGCACATAATTTATATATTTGACGTATAACATTTTTATTTACAATTTTCCCATGTTCTTCTGCATACACGAATAGAACTGGCACATTCTTTTTCTCTGAATATACCTTACTTTTTTCTTTTGCTCTTTTTACATTCTTAGAAGGGAATTTTTTTCCCTTTCGACCATTCATCAATTCTTTTTCAGATTTAATCTGAATGGCTCCAAGCAACTTATCAGCTCTGAAAATCTTGTAATCAATAGCAAATTCAATATCTTCTCTCTCTTGTGCTCTTTGAAATCTTAACCAACTAAATTTCTCATGTAGTTTAGAAATCGCATTTATTTCACGGGAGAATCCCATCCATGGAACATCAATAACGGAAATATAAATGAAATTTACATAATCATTGACAGATACATAGCGTTTTCCACGTTTTATCGCTTCGTCGTACAGAAGTTCACCCATTTCAAAAATATCTTCCAATTTTCGACCATGTTCAAAATTCACAATACGCTCTTTATGTGAAAGTGATTCTTTAATCATTTCAGATTCTTTTTCATTTAATGTATACTTCTTCATAAACGCTTGTTTTTCTGGTGTCATGCGTTTAATCAAGCCATTTCTTTTCTTCCCACTTGCAAAATAAAATGATTCCCATTCATAAAAGTTTTTCGCTTTGCTTTTTTTACAAAGTTTCATAAGATGTCCTAATGACCAAATAGAATTTAAACCTATAGATAAGCTAAGTTTATTTATTTGAGAGAAGAGCTCTGTTTTTTTGAATTTCAATCGTTCCGCTCTTGTTTTGATGATGTATTTCATTTATATTCACCGTCCTTTTTTACTATAGTTAATAACTAATTTTAATAATACTATTTTTATTAACTATAGTCAATAAAAATAAAAGAGACCTATTTGGTCTCTTCTGATAAATCTTCATATACAACCAAGACTGAACAACCCCATGAATAACTGGCAGTAACAAATTTTATAGATGGATTCGCTAAGAATTGGTTTAATTTTTTCTCTAATCCACTGTCTGTTAATGCTGTGAATATTTTAGTCTTCATATAAACACCTTCTTCCTTTTCCTCTAAATAAATTTTACTTAGACAAATACAAGTGGAGAAGTTTTTTAGCCAGGTATCTCTTCCTCTATCCACTTGTTATATAGAATTATAGTGTTTGTAACGAATAATAATAATTAGACCATAGCATGAGCCGTCTCTACTTGATTTAATGCATCTTCCATTTCTTCTTTTAATAATTTTGATAATTGAACAATTTCATTTGAATGAAATCGTAAAGATACTTCACTTACCTGCTTCCTCTCTACTTCTTTAATGTAGTGAGATACAACGAAGCCCATTTAAATCTCTCTAATACGTGAGCATTAATAGAGAAATCCATTTCCTCTCATATTTGCTACAATCAATAAAAAGAGAGCACAACTACGCACTCTCTCTTTCACTCCATATTCTTTTTACATCCAATGACTGAATTGTTACTGTAGTAACTTCATCCACACAGCAATAATACGTTTGTGTCGATTGTAGTTGTTGTTTGATTTCTGAAACAGTTGCTAAATTGAATCCTTCAGAATCCTTATTCTCTATGACTTCTCCTGATTTCAATTCAATATATACGATTGATGATTTGAGCACTGGTTGTTCTGCTAATCGTACTTGAATTGACTCAAACGTGAATTTACCTTCCCCAACATGTTTACTTAAATAGGGAATTAAATCTTCCATATCTCTATCTTCTATATGTTTCGCTTCCTGCAAATCTAATGTGAATAAAACTGCTCGTCCAAATGATGAACTCTTTCTCATTTTCTTAACATATAATCCACCATTTACTCGAATTACCTTTTTACACATACCAAACACTCCTTAATAATTAATTTCTTTAAATACCTGTTTTGTTATAATCCATTTATTATAGATTTTTGTAGAGAAAATATAAAAAAACCAAGCATGATTATCTGCTTGGCTTTCATATCTAATATTTGTATTTATATTTATGATTCTTTGTAATACGCAATAAGAGCTCTATAGTCGATATTTTGAAAGCTATCAACCATTAACTCAAAAGCATACCCATCACCTACAGGTAGTAAGGTTTCTTGCATTTCTTTCTCCACGGTTTCACTGACTAAAGCCACCAATTCTACTTCATCCATATTTTGATTTTCCAAAACAACTTCCTCTACTTTGTTGCCATGCCATTTTGAAACTAAAGTTGTTGCTAAATTATCAAACTTTTTCATAATAGGTTGCTCCTTCTTTTCTGTATCGTTCATTTTCATTTGTTTATCACAATCTTCACAAACTAAAATCCCTAATTTTTCACAATAAATTGTTTTACATTCTTCAATTTCCTTATCTGTGAAAAAATGCTCACATTTTTCGCATCTTAAATCTTCATCTACCATCATTATTCGCTCCTTTTAAAATAAATTCGATTAAATACCTAATTTTTATATCCTGAGTATTATACTTTTACGATGAATTAAATATAAGAAAATACATTATTATTCACGAAAAAAAGACCCCTGTCTATAAAGAGGTCTAAATCAGTTTGTATACTTAATTATAATTTATATTCTCCCGTTTCTACTTGTCTTTCATAACCAAAATAAAAAACATCTTACTTTTGGGGTAAGATGCCTGGGATACATTCTTTGCTTTCTTTCAATATTTCTATTGCAGTATCGATTTTCGTTAGCAATTCCTGATTTATATGATTAACCTGCGAAGAAGATAATGAAGGTTCATCCGTTCTTCCCAAAAGAAAATCCGATGACACATTCAATACATCGCATAATAAATCTAACATTTCTATAGAGGGCGTACTATAGCCTGTTTCATAATTAGATATGGTAGTTTTTTTCGTATTCACTTTTATCGCAAGTTCTTCTTGCGTTAATCCACTCCATTTTCTCGCTAATCGTAAACGCTTTTTAAATACATCTACAACACCCAATACATACTCATCCTTTACAAACTCATAATTATTTCTATCATAAACCAAAAAAGAAAGGATTTCCACCTTTCTTCTTTTCATGATTCATCCTTATTCTCTTTCAAATATAATTTTACTTCTGACATGTTCTTAATTACTGGTTTATCTTCTTCATACTTGATTTTTACTTTGTATGTTCCTTTAGGCGTAGTTGCTGTATAAACATCATATGAATTTCCCTGCTCTAATACAATCTCTTTCTCATTCACACCAATTTCTTTAGCAATTACTTTAGTTCTTTCTATGTCACCATCAGTATCCTCTACTATTTGAAATAGCCTTTCTCCTTGAACCTTTAATGCCCAAAATCCACAAAGTACAAATAATACAACAAGGATTAATAGCACAACTGGAGGAATCCATTCACTATCCATAAAATCATAAGTGAACCTTATATTCTTTTGTTTTTCATTTCCTTCTTTATCCAATTTAACCACCATAATTACTCCTTTTGTAAGATGTTCACACGATTTATTTTTGTGATAACATATTTATCATTTTATTAGGATTAATAGATTTAATTATCTGTAGAACCTATTTTCACTTGAGCCATATTTTCTATAACTGGTTTGGATTCTGTACTCATCTGTTTATCAAAATCTATTGTTTCTTTAACTTTTAATTGATAAACACCTTTTGAAGTTGTAGCTGTATACCATTCAATGCTTTTGATTTCCTCATTCTCATTATTTTCTTTTTTTAAGACAATTTCCTTCTTAGGAACATCTAATTCACTTGAAACAAGAGCGACAATAGCATTGTTCTTACTCTTTAAATATTCATCATTCATTTCATTTAAAGAGCCTATCGTTAGATTCACTACATAAATACCAGTAACAACTAAGATTAAACCAAATAAAGCTCCCCAACCCTCTTTACTCATTTGTTTCATTCCTCTCTTTCACTTTAATATCAAACTCTAATTGATTAGCAATGAAACGCCCCATTTCATTAGATACCATCATTGCGACACGTTCTTTAAATCCAAAGGCTAATTTACCATTATCGCTCATGCCCTGTTTGATTAATTGCTGAATGTAGGATTCAATACATTTATTAATATAATCTTCTTTACCTTCCATAATTACTTTGGTTTCAACAACAATAGTCTCACGAATTAACTCTCTAATTTCTTCCTTATCCATTTTGAGTTCATTGTGAATTAAATTTTTAAACTCCTTGTAATTGCGATGAATAGTTGTATTCTTTTCATCAATTTCTGGTGTGATAAAAAAGTGAATATGATTTGTCTTGGCTTGAATCCAACTCCCATGTAAATCAAATTCTAAATCTGTTGATTGCAGGGTAATAACCCCATCTTTTATATTTATAATAGTATCTATCGTTCTTTGCACACCTTGATTTATACAAAAGACACTTACACTTTGACCTTCTTGAAATAGAAACTCTTCCAAGCTCAATTCCTCCTCTATTTAAGACGCTTTTTTATTTTCATCTACTTCTTTCGTGGTGATTTTTATTTCTACAATTCTTTTAATCTTTGGTTTTTCACTATCTCTATCATTTACTTCAACAGAATATACTCCTTTTTCAGTATCCGCTTGATAGATATTCGGTTCTTTACTTCTCAAAATAATTTTCGATTCAGCAACATGAACTTCTTTTGCAATCTCTTCTCTAATCTGCGACTCATATATTTGATTTTTGTGTTCAATTGACCCGATGAAACCACTTAAAAACAAATAAATCAGCGATACGCCGAACATAATAACAATAAATCCAATAGCTAATTCAAAAAAATCATCCATATAAAACATCCTCCTCCCTATAAAAATCATACTAAATTCATTAACTATAGTCAATGAATGACACATACAAAATCTACTTTCTCTGCTATTTGCAAATCCATGAGATTATAAAAAGAACATCTAACCGAGTTATCTTCATAACTTCCTGTTTAATGAAAATAAAAAAAGACTACCAAAAAGTAGTCTTACTGTTCTTCTTCAGAGAAATATTCAATGTAGGCATCAAAATCTGAGTCTAAACACTTTAAAGATATTTTTTTAGACCTATCTAATTCACGATAATGTCTTTTGTAGTAAGGATTATCCCCCTTAAAATTCGGGTCATCTACTAATGTATTCTGGATATGTCTTTCTAATTTATCAAGTATAAACCTATCTACCCTTTTTATATCTAAACTTCTAATTTCATCAAACGCCTGTTTAATGTATGTATTGTATATATAAAACACAACCATTTCAGCTTCAAAATATCCTGAAGGAAAATAGCTTCTAAACTCAGGCTTCACAGATTCTCTTGCTTTATCAAATAATGATTCATCTATATATACACACCCTTCTGGGTACCGCTTTACTAAGCTATCACAGACTTCTTTAAGTTCTAACAGTTCAGGTTTAGATTTACAAAGTAATGATATATATTTCAATATGAATACTTCAATATCGGAAATTTTCCTGCTTAATACAATCGTATATAATTCTTTTACCTCCTTTAACACTTCAACAATTAACTTATCGTCTTTTACATTATTCGGTTTCTCTTGCACTCTCATTCTCGGCATCTCCTTTTACAAGTTCACTTCCAATAGAAAATAGTAAATTTCTAAATGGTACAAAATCACCATCATTCGCATAACCTGGTCCTTTTGCATAAATACGAGGTTCATTCAAATTATGTGCCTGATACTTCATATAAGCTTCTGCTTGTGGCTTTATAAAGAAAATTGCTTTGTCTACATACGATTCTTTTCTCCACGCAATTCCTTTCATTTCAACCCCAAACACTTGAAAGTAATCATTGTAATTCTCCACAGTAATTAACTCATCATATGGATTTGAATACTCCTTATGAAGCATTTCTTCATATGATTCAATCTTAATATGTGCGTATTCACCTGTAAGTAAAAACCATGATTCCACAGCCTCTACTTCTGATTCTACCCACTCACTTCCATACACATTAACTTTAAATACAAGTGGTGTGTATTCAAACAAAGATTCAATTTCACTATTATATGGAATTGAATCATACACTTTGCTTTGCACTACAAAATACGGATTACCTGTTGCATGATTTGCTTCTGCACCAGGGAAATGATGATTCGCAAATTCCTTCAAGAATTGCTCTTGTTCCTTTGTGATTTCAATAATTACTTTTGTCATAACATTTACAGCCCCTTTTTATAGATTCAAATTGAATACCTGTTTTGTAATATCTACATATCATAGAATCTTTTAAAAGGCTCTATAACTAATATTTTTATTCTTGTAACTCTTTGTTATTTTTTAATTCTCTTGTTTATCTAAATGGTATCTAATTTTGTTAAATAATATAGTATCTAATTCCGACTTACCTGTGCCCATCCCCATTCCTAAGGTCAAATACCATTTCTCTGCAATTCTTTTCAACTCATCATTATTTAGCTCTAATTTTTTATCATCATCATTTAATGTTTCTATCGTTTCAATACAGTCATCACCATAAGCACTTGAGGGATACCTTTCGTAGAATTTATCTTTTGCGTCAACCTCGTTCTCTGCGGTTGTTTTGTAAGTTTGAATTTCATTTACAAATCGGTTATAAAAAACGACTATATACTTATTCATTGTTAACCCCTCTTCTATATACACATATAAATTATTTATTCTTTCATAAGTATCATAAAAATCTCTTTTGCTTGATACTCTTTCGGGATTTGTTTCACCGCTTCCTCTGGTGTATCGCCCTCCAAGACCGTCCAGAACGAACGCCTAATAACTTTAGCTTTCACAACAGACTCTCTGATGTAATTCACATGATATCTCATTATTTTTTACCCTCCACCGTTAAAATCTTTTATGCCACCAAGCCATGAATGTTTTCTTCCATTTTCCATTTACTAATTCAAACCCATCTATATAACATCTTCCATTTATCGTTGTTATGCTTTGTCCATTCATTTCTTTATGAAAAGGAATAACAGAGCTCCCTGAAACTACAACTCTATCCGTTTGATTTACAATAACCGTTCCTCCACAAAACGCTCCCATTTCCATCAGCCTTTCTATTTAAAGTAAATTTTATCCTATAAAAAAAAGAGGAAGCAAAATCTCCCTCTTTTTTAATTTAGTTATTAAGCATCTAAACCATATGCTTTTACAAGTGCGGCCAATCCACCTTGGAAACCTGCTCCAACAGCATTGAATTTCCACTCACCGTTATGACGGTATAATTCACAGAACACAACAGCCGTTTCAATTGAGAAGTCTTCACCTAAATCGTAACGGAAGATTTCCTCCCCTGTTTCTTGATTTGCTAAACGTACAAATGCATTTTTTACTTGACCAAAGTTTTGAGAACGTTTTTGTGCGTCATAGATTGTTACAGTAAAGGCAATTTTGTCAACAGTAGAAGGTACTTTGTCTAAATGAACCACTAATTGCTCGTCATCACCGTCTCCTCCACCTGTTAGGTTGTCACCTGAATGAACAACAGAACCACAAGTTGATTTTAGATTGTTATAGAAAATGAAATCTAAATCTTTCGCACATTTACCATTTGCATTTAATAAAAATGCAGATGCATCTAAGTCAAAATCATGACCACCATCAAATTCGTTAACATCCCAACCTAAACCAATCATTACATTTTTAAGGTTCTCTCTGCCTTTCGTAAGGTCTACTTTTTGTCCTTTTTGTAATTGAATTACCATAATCAATTCCTCCAATATGTATTAAGTATTAAGTTTTAGCTCTACTTATATAAAACCACATATATCAACTATAGTCAACAGAAAAATAATAATATATAATATAGTTAATTAATAAAACCTTAAAGAAAGGAGATGAGGTGAAATGTTTTTTCTTTGGAACGCTCTTAATGTAGGATTACTTATCGCTTCAGCGATTGCAATTAATAATAACAATATGAAATCTGGAGTAATTTATGGAGTGATTGGTGGGATATCTCTTTTACTCAGCATACTTTACTACTATAGAAGACAACTTATGAAAAATAATGCGGATTCAACTATGGGAGTTTGTATTGATAGTCTGGATTGTTTAGCTTGTGACATGAATCAAAAAAATGGATTTGATTGCGTGGATATTGAATGTGGTAAAATGCAGATTTTAGAAATTGATTGTGATGGTGTAGAATGCATGAACGCAGATTGCTGTAGTTTATAAAAAAAGAAAGGTGCTATTAACATAATGAAACCTACAACGTTTTTATATAAGGCTTGTTTATTAATACCGTGTCATCGAAGAAAAGAAAGGTGCTTACATATAAGAGGAAAACAAATGCCTATATGCACACGATGTTTTGCTATACTCTTAGGACATTTGCTCATTCCCATATTCTTTATATATTCTGTACCCTTCTATATAGGTTTACTTCTACAGATTCCCATGGTAGTTGATGGATACACACAATTAAAGAAATGGAGAACCAGTAACCACGTCTTGCGGTTCCTAACAGGTATTATAAGCGGTGCAGGATTGTCCATCTTAATTATCGCTTTTGTACGTCTACTTACTAATTAAAAAACAGAGGAGGAATAGACCTTTAGATTAAAATTCATATTAAATCTATTAATAAGAATAGCTATATCAATATTACTTTATGGTTCTTTTCACTTCATTATGTTTTTAGAAAGTAATGGACTATAAAAATATTTAACCTTATTGACTTTTTTATATACATATGCGAAACTATTAAAGGCTGTTATACTTAAAGAATCACCAAAAAGAGGATGCATATGCATCCTCTTTTTATTTATACTATTAATGGCTCAACTCTTTAATCTCTAACTTTTCTACTTTGATAATGGCTCCTTCTTTGAAAGTTACATGATAGGAGCCTTCTTTTGTCTTTACTTCATAAAATGCTTTATTACGACCAATAGGTTCTATAGACTCTATTTCATCTGCATTTTTCAAATGCAAGCTATCTGCAACAGATTTCCTTTCCTGCTTTGTTATTTCATTCATTAAAGCTCCTCCTGATAGTGCAAAACATATAGCACTAACAACTACTAATATCAATGACCATGAGTTTTCAACAAAAAGAACTCTATACATAAACACAAATACCAGTATAAAAAATACCAAAGTTGAAATTTTTAATAAAAAATATAAATTTAACATCCTTCTATCCCCCTTGTTAGTCTCAATAATACTTATATGTAATTTAAACGATTCTATTTCTTCTCATTAATCTTTTTAATTTTACTTACTGTTGGTACAAGTTTTTCACTTCCTAAAGTTACATGATAAAAAACATTTTTTATCTTCACTTCTTTTAATGACCTATTATGACGGTCTATAGTATGTATAGATTCTATTTCTGTTACATCTTTTAATTGAAGTTTTTCTACTATGGCCTTCTTCTCATAATTAAAATTAATAGGAATATAAATAAAAGCACATACAAGGAAAGCAATAAGTGTAAATAATGGCGTTTTTAATAGAATCTCTGGCGTTCTATCAAATAGCATGAATGGCAGAACCGATATTAACAGCAATACAGTTATCAACCCAAAACCGATAGACATACATTTCAATACAATGTATAAAGTCAATTTAACCACCTCTTGGTTTATTATAATTTTTATTATGTAAATTAATGATTTTCTCTTATGCGTATAATTTTTGTTGTTTTTATATCACTATCAAAAATAACAACATATTGTTTATCCAATTTCTTTATGATGTAGCCTTTTTGATTTTCTTGAAATTCCCCCTTACTATCTTCAAAATCATAAAAAACAATATCATTTTCATTAACATCTAAAGCTTTTGCTACTAATTGATATTGTATTTTTACGGAGTTCTCTTTCTCTTCCTGCATGTTATTGAAATCTATCAAGAATACTGCCAGTAAGGAAACAAGTGCCCCACATAAAAACGAAACATAGACAAACTCTGAAGGCATTCTTTTATTTGTAATTTTTTCATATTCCCACTCTTTCGATAGAATTGTAATAAATAAAATGAAAAAGCCAATGGAACTTAACGCGAAAACAAGAATGACTTTATAACAATCTTGAAAATGAAAAAACGTCAACACATTATCAGCCCCTGTCCTCATTCATCATAACATTTTCATTGACCATAGTAAATGAAAAACAGAAGAGTGAACTCTCTCCTGTTTTTAGTATCCATAATATAATTATTGTAAACTGATATTATCCTTCTAATACATTTAAATTCTTTTCAAAATTCTTCAATTCACTAATATCTAAAGTATCTATGCCTACATGTCTCTTTTCCTCATTCCCGACTTGTGTAAACATTTCTCTACTACGATAGTTCAATGAAACATAACCGTAATACCAAGGGAATAAGCCACTACCGAATCGAACCTTAAATACAATTTCTCTTTCTCTCTCATCGAATGCAATATCAGTAGCTCTTACAACAATATAATCCTTCTCTTTTCTATCTCCATTTTCTATCATATATAATGCTGTCTTATAGAAAAGTAAAAGTCCTTTCTTTGCAAATTCAACGTCAATTCCATAAGTATCACTAAATTTTTGAATTTGTTCCATCGTTTCTTGTTGATTAATTAATAGTTTTACAACCATATATCTATCGCCTCTTTCTATTTTTAATATAATTATCATTTGATATTCTATTTCATCTCTATTATTTTTATAAGAATCTATCTTAATTTTTTATTAGATATATAATCATACTCCACAAAATATTCTTCTTCTGGAAAACCATCAGGGTCAAGATTGTCTTGATTAATTTGTTCAAATTGCAGGTTCCCTTCAGTATGATTAACAAAAAGATGATACAAACGTTGAGTATTCAATAATTCCTTTAATAATCCTAAAGTCGAGATTTTTCGTTCTATTAATTGCAATCTCTCATCATTTGAAATCTCACTAAACAACCATTTATCTGTATCTTCATCCACGTCCTCCACAAAGTAGTGCAAATAATATAGCTCTTCTTTTGACTTAGTAATAAGAAATAGTGGAAAATCATAATAGTCAAACATATGGATTGTTTTAAGATTTAAATATTTTTCCATCGTCATTAAAATCATTCTAATATCCTCCCTACAACCAACAATATTTATCAAAATTCACTTCTGATTTTAACCTTAAAATAACAGAAGATTCTCCTATGAAATGTACTACATATTTACCTTTTGTATATGAAACACGACCTACATTATTCGTGTTATAAACAATATCAACTTCATTTTTAGGAACATTAAGTTCTTCTGCTACATTCTTTAACCTTTCTTCCTGAAGCTTATTTGGATTCTGTGTCGTATGCAACATATGAAAATATGAACCTATTATTAGGATTATTCCAAGTGACATTAATAGATATCCTTTATCTTCATGACCCCTTTTATTTAATAACAAAATAAGCCGACTAACGAAACCGCATGTAAATATTATGATACCTGATATAAGTACATACATACGTACTCACCCTTTTTCTGACTTATTCTTTAATGATTCTATTTTTACAATGGTTGCAGTTTCTTGTTTGAATTGAACATAATAATCACCTTTTAATGAAACAGCATTCATAGAGTCTTTACCTTCGGATTCAAATCTTATCTGTTCTTTATGAATATTAAGTTTTTTTGATATACTAATCTCTCTATCGCCATTAAGTTTTTCCCTTGCTTCTTTAGCACTACTAAATGGTGCAGTCACTAAATATGCAAATAATATTATTCCTGAAGGCACTGAGAGCACTAACCCAATCCCAACGATTGTATTTTTATCTTTCTTATCTCCGATATGTATTAACAACATTCCAGTTCCCAATATGACCATTAAAATAATATAGTCCATTCTTTCTTTTCCTCCCTAATGCGAAGCATTATACATTTCACAAAAACGAATGAATCCCCATACACAAAATGGAAGACTTATAAACACAGTAGCAAGATTATAGGCTTCGTCTTTAAGATTATCATCATCGCTTTTCATTCCTTTATAAACACAAAATGCACCTGCTAATAGTGTTGGGATTACAAACACCCCAAATAAATAATTGACTGTAACCATCCTTTCTTTATAAGTTTCTGTTCGTTTTCTCTTTTTTATGAATAGCTACAATCGAATCAGCATCTTTTTTAAATAGAATGGAATATTCTCCATCCTGTGTAATTGCCTCGTAATAATCTTTTTCTTCCCTATCTCTTTCTTTTTCAATTTCTATTTTAGATTCAGGTATTTTCAACTCTTTTGAAATTGCTTTATATCTATTTTTTTTAAGCTCTTGAATTTCCTCAAGATAGTCAAACCCAAATAAAGCAATACCACTCAAAAACAGCATACATGCAAATACACCCAAAATTTCTTTCCATTTCATATTCACTCATCCTTTTAATTTTATAATCGCTTCTATTTCATTGTTATCTTTTGATAACTCAATATAGTAGTTTCCTTTTTCTGTTTTTGCAATATATTCTATCTGTGTTTCTTTTTTTAACACCACTTGTTCTTTCTTTACATGCAACTGCTTCGCTACAAGTTGTCTAATGTTAGCCAATGATTGTTGTTTATCTAATCGTTTTACTGCTACTTTATTTTCATCTGCAACTTCATAAGCACTATGTAAGGCTTTTAAACTTTGGAAAATCAAGCCTGATGCTGAGATAAAACATAATAGAGTCCAATATAATTTCTTTGTTTCTATTTCAGCCATTTGAAAGAAACATGTTAAAAACAGAAATGTGATAAATAAGTAAACATCTCTTTCATCCATGTGTTGAATTGCATGTATCATTTTCATTAACCCTTTTATGCAGAATATTCAGACCAATCTATTTATGTCTGTTATAAGATTCATTTGCAACAGTATCTACTCGCAAAATCTCCGAAGTTCCTTTTTTAAAACGAACATCATATGTACCTTCTTTTGCGTATACATGATATACATTTCTATCCTCATTATCTTGAACAATATCAAATTCATCTAAATTTAATTCATTTTGAATCGAACTTTGAATAGCTTTGTGTTCTTCTTTTGTTGTTCTGCTTGAATCTATAGCCAATGTAAAAGATACAATAATCAATACAACCACTAACAAGATAAAAACAGGCTTTTGATTTTTAATCGAATGAATAATACTTAAAATAACAAGTAAAATCGTGCCTACTAACTCTATAATAAAAAATGTATCCTTACTTAAATTCATTAAAATATCCATCATTCTCCCCCTTAATTATTTTACAGTTTCTACATCTTTAATCTTATCGAGTTTAAATAGCATACCTTCTTTTACATAGGCTTTATAGGTTTCTGTTTTTGTGACCACTTCATATGAACTATAATCCAATTCGTTTATTTCCAATTGATTAGGATTCATATCTAATTTTTGAGCAATTAAACCCTTTACTTGTTCCTTTTCACTTGAACCTTTCTTGTTTACATATCTATCTAATCCTGAAGTAGGAATTGATTCAACGTAATTTAATCTATCCAGTTTAAATAGTTTTTCATTCTCATTGAAATACGCCTTATATGTTGCTGTTTTTGTTGCCACTTCATAAATATTACTTCTTATGTTGCTTATATTAAATTCAGTTGGTTTTATCTTTAATTCATTTGAAATTACATTTTGAATTGATGCATAGTGCTTAACTTCTGAATTGAGCTTTTCATAGATAACATAAAGAGCAGTACTTGTAACAAGAACCATTCCTACTACCATTCCTATAACCCCTTTTTTAGTTTTTGATTTTTCACCTATTGCCATTAACAAAACACCTGCTATAGCAATAGCCAAGCAAACAACTACTTTAAATGTCATAAAAATCTCCCCTTTCTATACATATAGTGACATGCTCAATGAATACAAGAGAACTTATCACCTATATCCATTGAGCAAATCCAGAAACCTAATATTAAATTATATAAATTAATAGTTATTATTTCTTTACTATTCCATCTACATTCACCGTTCCTTCAGATGTTTGTACATAATAAACACCTAAAGAAGTAGTTGCTATATAACGATTATCCTTGTCATTTTCTTTTTCAATAATAACATCGTCTTTGTTAATGTTTAATTTTTTAGCAACTGCTTCTCGTACTTCTGCCATTGCAATGTTATTATCTTTATTCTTATATTCTTTATCAGTGATATTTAACTCTTTTTTATTTTTTAAATAGATTACTTCGTTTTTATCATGTGTTTGAGGAAGAGAATTAAAAACACCTGCAAGGACAGCCATACCAACAATACTGAGTATAGTACCCCCTATAAAAAAGAATGCTATTGTTCCTTCGTCTTCATCCTCCTTACATTTATGACCACTAAATAACATTACCATCCCAATTAATAGCAATACAATTCCAAGACCTATAGTAGAAAAAATATCCATAAGCACACCCCTTCTTTGTTAAATAAACCTCTTACTATACAACGCTTTTAATTTACCATAACCTAATACTAAACTTCATAAATTCAAATAATCACAGCAGATATCAATGAAACACATACATATGAAAAAATAGGCATTCCTAAACTCATTTGGTTTACTCATCTCGTCTTTCCAAAAGCTTGCCATCTGACAAGAAGTGAATTTTATAAGGTGGGTTTTGTTCAACTTTCGGTTTGCAATTTGATGTGGAAAAACATTTAGTTACGTTTCTAAGCATTTCTTTCATTTCCTCGGTTGTTAATGGTCGTAAAAAACTGTCTATATCTATAATGAATTCATTTGTATTCAGAACTTTAGATACCCTCTCCAAATCCGCTTCTTCATTATCATTTAAACAGTTATTATCCTTTGCCCATCTCTTCGTTACGATAAACAGATTATTTAATTCCATACTACACAACTCCTCTCCCTATATACTTTTTCATTTCATTAACTACTTTTTCAGGAGTTACGAGGTCTTCCATCCCTGTGCCTTTTAATTGCGGAGCAACATTTAAATCAACCGCTAATAATTCATTCCCACCTTTAACATAATCAATTGCTACCAGGGGAAATTCATATGGGTCTAAAATCCCTTCAAAGGAAGGCATTCGTGACCAACAATCAACAACAGTGATTTCAACGTCTCCTACATTGCTTCTCCAGTCATCCTTACTACGATAATCAAGTATCGTTTTTCTACGGCCAACATTTAGAACTCTCCAACTCTCACCCAAATTCCCGCAAAGTAAGGTGCAGAAAGTATCTATTGGATAGGTTTCTAATGCTTCTATTAATGACATTCGAATTTTCCCTTCCCCTTGGTGCTTACTAATATCTGTGTAAACAACCACTTCGGTATGTAGAGGGTATTTCTTTGCCATTTCATGAAGGTAACCATAAGGAACGGTTTTAATACCTTTAGAAGACATATAATCAAGCATCTGTAGACGATTCATTCCCATATCATGTTTTCGTAAAAAAGGCACTCCACTTCCATCAAAATGATGGTCATAATAATCATGAAAATTCGTAATTAACTTCACTTCTCTACTCATCTTTGCCTTCCTCTCTATTAATCAGAACAAACACCTGAATCACTACCACCACAATCATTCGAATAAGGACCTACTACCTCATTCGAGCCCAATCCTCCTGTTTTTACCAGGTCATCATTACTTACAGATGTATTAATTTGGTTTAATGGATGTAACGGATTTGTTATATCTCCTGAATACGTTTTATTAGCTTCTTTATTTTTTGCAAAAGCTACAGCTCTTTCTGACATTTTATAACCTGTCTTTCCTGAATACGTAGTACCAATCACGAGTTTATGCAACTGACGTTCTTTTTGACTTTCTAAAATATCCATTGGAATCCCACGAGCCATACTTTCTTGTTGCTTTTTATTTAAACGGTTTCTTCTAAATCTCTTAAAAAACAAATTTATTCACTTCCTTTATGTCAATGTTAATCCAAGATAATCATACATCTTTTCTTTGACTATTGTCAATAAAAAACAAAAAGACATGTCTTCCTTGACATGTCTTACTAACAATAACTTTTAAATATATCACGACCATCTCATAGATGAACCTTATGACTGTTTTACCATCGCTTTAATAGTAGTAGCATTCTCTTTTGTTACGACCACTTCATCTGATTTTAATTGTAATTTCTCTGAAACTAATTTCCTTACCGTTTCAGCATCGCTTGTTTTAGATTTATTTTTTTTAGATTCATTTGTTTCATCATTATCCTTCACAGAATCTTTCTCGTTATTTTCCTTTGTAACTTCATATTTTATAATATCTGCTGATATTGATTTAAATGTGAATTTATATGTATTATCTTTTGTAATGGCGATAACATCCCCTTTTTCATCCTTAAATTCAATTTGTGACCTTGGAATATCCAACTTGTTAGCAATCGCAGTTTCACGACTATCTTCTTGGAAATCATTATAGCCTAAAATTCCAAAGATGATAGCTAACAATACTCCAAGGAATAAATTCATTGCTGATTCTTCTTTGAGACTCCAGGCTACACCACCAATAAAACATAACATTGACATAATAAATAAAAAAATAAACATTTCTCTTTTTACTCCTTTAAATTTTCTCTTTAACCCTGTTTTACCATCGCCTTTATAGAAATTGAATTTTCTTCCGTTTCTACTACATACTTACCTGATGATGTAATAGCTGTGTATAAGTTCTCTTTATCTTTCGTTACAACCACTTCATCTTTTTGTAGGTTAAGCTTATTCGCTACCATCTCTCTTACTTTCTCCTCATTTTTCATAGAAGGTTCATTTACCTTGTTACTCCCTTCTTTTTTTCTATCTATTTTTTCCCATTTAATAATGGCACTGGAATCAGATTTGAATTCATACATGTAATCGTTATCTTTTGTGCTTACATATACATTTGATTGATAATGTTTAAAATTAACATTCTCTTTGTTCACATCTAATTTCCCCGCAATAACCATTTCTCTCTCATTTTCTAAGGAAGCAGATTGATAAGGTAAAATCCCTAATACAATAGCACCTACAGATAGAACCATTATAAAATATTCCATCCCATCCAAAAGATAGTCATTGTCAGTACATGCATAAGCAATAGATAAGCAAAGAACAATCCCCCAAACTATCATCCAAATCATCCAGAACAACATTAACAACATCCTTTCTTTATCTATTCAATTAACGTTTCTTACAAAAGAATAACACTTTTTATTAACTATAGTCAATAAATAAAAAAATGACACCCATATTGAATGCCATTTAAAAACAATCCCCGTTTTTTATACTGTTCTTTTTAATTTAATGCTGTAAATATAGAATGTGACAGAAGAAATTAACGAGATAACTCCCAACAAGATTCCACCTACAAAAGAGACATATTGATTCGTGATAGCTCCAATAAATAACAAAATTGATAAGATACACAATGAAAGAGAACCTACTCTGTTTATTAAGACTTGTTTAGGATTCGCCATATTCTCCCTCCTTTTCAAGGTTATCTTCATAACTTTTATTAATCATAATATTCAACAAGTTCTGCTATTTTTCGTAAAATTTCAGGATTCTTGCACAATTTCACTTTATGTCCGATACTTTCCCTATTTGCATATAACCAACATTCTTCTACTACTTCTTTATCAGTAGTATAGAAATTAGGTCTATCCTTTCTACACCACTTTAGTATCTCTGCATCTTCAGACAGAGTTCTTCCAATAATCCAATACAATTCATTTTCACTAATAATATAACCCTCAACAAAACGTTTTTTCATAGGAAGGTTCCAATTTTCCCACGTTAAAGGTTCCAATATCCATACCTTATCTCCAATCTTCAAATTTCAGTCACATCTCCTTTTTCTTATAATCCCTGAAATAAAACCCTGTTTCCCCTCCATTGTTAAATACAAAACGATGGTTACATTTAAATCATACATATTACATTTACTATAGTCAATAAACCTAACTATATTCACCGTGCCATTCAATAAAGCACGAAATAAAAAAAGACATCCTTTATCGAATGTCCGTAATCCTCTCTCTACTAACCATTAATCTGGTTTGTTTGCACTCTATGTATTTTAAACATCAGAAATAATTATTTTATATTTTATGCTGATAAAATTTGAGATGTTTTATTTAAAATCTCTTCAATGTCCTCTTTAGACAAGTGAATGTGCCCTCGATTATATCTATCTTTTTTCACATTATCATATTCAATTTCTACCCTTACTAATGACTTGTCTCTTTCTAAATTCACAAGAAAAATACTATGTTGACCTGCAAACTCCCAGGATTGACCATGTGTATCAACATCCTCCTTATTCATTTTCTGTAAGTAGTTAACTAAAACTTCTTGAATCGTAGAAAATTTGGGGTATGTTATGCATAAAGACACTGGATTCTCATCAAATGTTTGACCTGTTATTTTAAACTCGATACGATTTCTATCCTCTTCTTTATTTACTGCTATTTTTGTCTTTTTATAAAAATCCTCAAATATTACATCAGTATGTAGTGCTTCAACTTTTGATATGGCATTTACTTCTCGTAATGGTTCTAATTCGACTGTCTTTACTATTTTTTCAGCTTCTTCTTTTACTTCTTCTGCTATTTCATTCTTTTCTACTTCCGTTACCTCTTCTCGCTGTTCTTCAACAACATCTTCTTGAATCCCATTTAGTAAGAATTGAGATTGCTGTTCGTTTAAATAAAATAATGATTCTTGTTGAATATCTTCACTCTTTTTAACTAACTTAATCTCAATCCATCTATTCTCTTCATTTAATGACAATTGTAGTTCTGCTTTCTTTGATGGAAAACTCCAGTATTCACTAAAAACCGAAATGTTAGCTCCGTTCATTTTACGCAAATAATTGTAAATAACCTTTTGCATTTTTTTTACTTTGAATCTTGTGATTGATAGAGAGATAGGTCGTTCATTCATATTCAAGTTTTTCATACTTAAATTTATACTACCCTTTTGTTTCTGCTCTTCAATCATTAATGATGTGTGATTCAAATCATCTTGAAACTTCACCTGACTCCCTCCCAAATTACCTCTAATTCATACGATACACATTTTATATGCTTTATTCAATATCGAATACGTGATATTTAATGGATATTTGTTAAAATTCAAATCCTATAGTATTCATATTGCCATCATCTAAATCTATTTCTCTATTGATTAGGCTACTACTTTTAAAAACTATAGTCAATAAAAAATTATTATATAAGATATCCACTCCCTTTTATTTTTTGTATAGCAAAAGAAAAAGCAGAGGAATTATCCCCTGCTCTTATTTAGCGTACTCGATTTCTGTATAAAATGGTTTTATCACTTCTTCTAACCTATAATGTTTTAAAATGGTCTTTTCAAAATAGTGACGTACAAAAGAATTAAAAATTATTTCTTTCCCTTCTTTTCCATAAGTCTTACTTACTTGACGATACTCTTGCATTAAATCTTCTATTTTATCATTTACTAAATCAGCAAAATCAATTAAATCTATATTTTTCTTTGACGCTCTTTCTATACCAAGTAAAACATCCGTTGCTACCACTGTTATTTCTATAATATCTAATTGTTCCATACTAAAAGCTCCTTTATCCCCAATTCATTTATTAATACTTCTAAAACAATTCATTATCTCGATACACATCTGTTGGATAACGATAATTACCTGTGTCTTCTTCAATATTAAAATGAAATCTATATAATCCATCATTATATTCTTGTTCTTCCTGGCTCAACTTTGCCTCTGTTTTGTACTCTGCTACAACAAATTCATAGCTACCATGTTCATCAGTCCAGGTAAATACTTGCTCTGCATCTGATTGAGTCCAATCATCACCATATGTATCTCTTATACTTTCTATACTGCCTTGATATTTTAAGCCCAAGTTGTAGTGCTCGTATATCTCTTTTTTTCCAAAGACCATTATAGTTCTACCATTATCTTTAACCAGATAATGAATATCCTTATCCTTCATATATTTTTCTTTCACTGCCTTTATGCTCTCAATAGTAACGTCCCTTAAAGTTTTTTCAGAAAAACGATACGTATATGGTCTTTTATGAAACTTCACTTGACCTATAGCTTCTTCACTCAGCATTCCTATCCAACCACGCTTACTATTCTTTAATACCTGTACATTTCCTGAAATTTCATCTACCTCACATTTGATAGGACGCTTTTCATTCACAGAAGCATATACTTCATGCAAAAATTGTAAATGACTATTATCTTTTGTTTTTTTAATTCTTTCACACAGTTTTTCATCTGCTATTAAAGCCTCGATAAATACCTTATGTGCCTCATATTCACACTGTAAACCATTTAATAATTCCTCTGGTGTAACTTCATCAATACATTCCTTAAATAACTCTTTCACACTTTTACTTTCCATAATATCTCGTCTCCTTTAATAATATCATTTTAATACCTGCTTTACCAAATTTATAAAAATACCTTATCTATATAATCTATGTATTATATTTATTCAAGAACTGTTACATTCAAAAATCGCATTAGAAAAAGCACATAAAATTATGTGCTTTTTAATTATCATTAAGTAATATTTCCAGTTATTACAAAATTAAATTTTATTCGCTATAACAACATCATTTTTTACTAAATATAATTATTTATTTCAAAACTTTAATTCATAAACCTTCTGATATTCACACTTATATCCATCAATCCATCTAATCTTACCATCTAAAATTGCTATGTGCTGTGAAAACCCATAATTTTTGGCTTTCTTATTTTTTATGTCATCTGAATAAGTACCACAAATGTATTCAAAAAATCCATTTTCACATCTATTAATCATCTCCAAGACCAGATTAACAATTTGTTCTTTTCTATAATCATTATACCTCGAAGTGGTCCAGCGAATAATCTTCCTTAAATTCGTTTTGTTTATATTCACTGTTTCTGCAATTGGTTGTTGAAACATATCATGTAATATATCTTGTTGTTCTCTTAGCTCTTCTTCTTCTTTCTTTTTCATGTCATATATGTATTGTTCAGAGTTTAGATAACGTTCTTCTTCTGCTTTTCTTTGTTTCTCTTTTTCTCGAAGCATATTTCTATAATCTTCAACACTCATTCCTAAATCTTTTGCCCTGTTCTTCTCCACATCTTCCATCATCTTCATAAGTGTATTTCCAAACATAAAAATTCCCCCTTGTTAATTACTATTTATATAAAATACCTATTTTTCATTCTATTAATTATAGTATATAGCTTTTAGAAAAATACAGAAACAGAACACGTTCAAGTTCTTATTAAAGAAAAACACATTTTTAAAAATGTGTTTTTGTCATTTGTTATTATTTCATTTAAATAAGCTCAACTGGTTTAAAGTTTTCTCTAATCTGCAAATCATTTAAAATTATTTTCTTTGTATTATTGTCAAAAATATATTTCTCACCTTTCTCTCCTTGATATAAACGATAGCTACAATCCTCGAAAAGACTACAATCTTCATTAGTGAATGATTTTAGTGATTTAATAACACCTATTGGGTTGCTTATATCTTTTGCTTTTAATACTAATTTTGCATCCTCACCATATGCTGAAAATCGAAAGTTAGTATTGATATAGCCCCTTATACCAACGTGCCATTCCGCCACAGTTCCGCCATCTCCAAACATATTAACTTCTAATATCTCAAATTTCTCCCCTGCATATTCAATAATATCATTTTTCTTAAATCCAAATTTAGTTTCCATTATAAATCCTCCATTTTAGTAATTAATTTTTATAAAATGCCTTATTTATATACTCTCTTTATTATAGTCTCTTTACTGATTTTAATTAATGTTTCATCTCATTTTAAAAAAAACCTACCATTATAGTTAGATGTTTTTATCCCTATCACATACTTTTTATTTACTATTCAATTCTTTTTTTACATGTAAAATACTTCTTTGTAGTCGAAATATTTAAATACACAATGTAACAGAAAATAATAAATAATATTGCATACACAGTATAAGATAACCATTTAGAACTATCAAAATAAGCCTCTAAAGTAGTGCAGAAAATTACTAAAAAGAATGATTCAATTGCATACAGCAATAAAGATTTGTTACTTTCATCCATTGCCTCTTCCAGCATTTCTAAGTCTCTTTGTTTTTCACTATACATGTTTATACATCCCTTCTTCAAAAGACACAAACAAATACTTCTATGCCTCACCATTATTATCATTTAATTTCTATGAAATACCTATTCTATATATTTGTTTTTATTATAGTTACTAAAATTCAAAAATATATCAAACTATAGTTTAAAAATTTTATATTCATTTTTATTAGTGGTTTGAAAAACAAAACAAAAAGCACACATATCATATGTATACTTTTTAAGTGCATCTATAATAAATAATTTTTCATTGTTAAAATAATATATGTATTAAAGCAAGTGTTGTATTTATTTTTAATCTTAACTATATACGATTTTTTAATTTATTTTATATATAGTTAACAAAAACAAAAACACGTAATAACAAAATTTATATTACTTACCCCTTAAGTTCAATTAAAATTTTCATCTGCTCGCCTTTCTGGGCTATTCTTGTGTAATAGTGAAGAATATTACCTTTTAATATCTTGTAATCATGTACATAATCCTCAATAAACACACCTTCACGATGCTTCAAATGTAAATCTTCCAATCTTTTCACTGGTTTTCCTGTAAGAGGATTGAATTTACATGAATCCCACATCATCTGCTCATCAAACACACTCCATATTCTCTTTATATCCTTTCCTTCTATATTATATGTATTTAAATCTAATGTTCCACCAACTTGAATATCTAATATTACTCTCTTCATTTTTATTCCCTCCAAAAGATTTTCTGCTTTCCGAACTTGTGCATTCACTAAAATCCCTACTATGATAGATAACATCCCTATTAAACCTTTTAAAATATATTTTGATTTTTTGTTATCCCGTTCCTCTTTAATAAGTAGATGGACATATTATACAACATATTCTCACATATATGGATATATATAGTCTACTAAAATGTTCGATAATGATATATTATCGAACATTTTTTAGAAATTAAAGAATATATCCTTATATAGCTATCTATAATTTATTAAGAATAATTATAAAAAAGGGTTTTGACAAAAATGAATTATAAAGGAGATACCAACATGAGAAAACTCTGGATTTGCACAGGAAAAGAATATAATTTACGGACAAATTCAACCTGACCATTCACCTTAGCCTTACAACGATAGGTGCATTCTTAGGATACGAACATGACGCTCTTGAATGAGCGGATTATTCAAACCAGAAATATTAGGAAGGAGCTACCCCTTCTACTAATAGATTTGATAAACACATACATGCTCTTTATGAGTGGGCAGTATTCCACCATTACAAATGGAAGAACTGCACGAAATGGTTCTTATATCATTTCAATGATATAAGTCTACAATAATTACATTATGTAAACATTGTAGTAAAAGGGATTCAATTTTTTGATTCATTGTATACAATCTATATTATATATAGGAAGAAAAATTTAAATTTAAATGTTTAATGATATATTAGATGAGAACTTTAAGCTAAATCGGTCAATGTGTTTTTATAAAATACATTGAAAAAAGAACACCTGTTTGCTATAATAAGAACAGATGTTCCGAATGATTAATTATTCACAAACTCGAATTAGAATTACCTCTTGGTAATCTTTATACGAGCATTGTCTATAGTATATAAAAGTGAATTTTTCTAATAAAAAGAAAATGATTCATTATTCACATCTTTTTATTGTAAAACATTGATAATACAATATCTTTCAACTGTTTTTACCATCAGATGGGACTTTCAGTGTTGATATCTTAAAAAAATTCATTGACTATATTCGAGATTTTGTTATAATTAATACGGAAACTTGCAGTTCATCCCGTTCGTGGATAATCTTAATATATATATAATATAAAACCAAGGAGTGGAAGTTCGTTATGACAGTTAACAAAGTAAAACAATATGTGAAGGCACTTATCCTAACAGAAGAGGATTTTATTCAAACTATAGAGGATACACTACTTGTAGATGGCATTTCAATTCGTTTGGTTGCTTCGAAGAGTGGAAACATGGAAGAAAAACTTTTCATTCCTGTACTACCTGAACGTTTTAAATTAGATGCGGAATTACATAACCATTTTGACAAAGAAGTTGTATATATTGAAGATGAAGTAGATGGCGAAATCGGTATTAGTATGAACCTTATTGATTCTAAGAACATCTTAGAAAAGGTGTATAGCACTTCTTTAACTGGAGAATACACATCACGAGATTTTAATGGTTTTACAGGTTCTTATGACGCATTCTTCTTCACAATGGCTTAACAGTTCTTTGTTTTTTATTTTTAATATCTTTATATCTTTATATACTTTATCCAACACATGCGATTTATTTGGCGATGAATCTCATGTGTTTTTTTATATTATATATCTATCAATATGCTATACACACTATCCCGATAAAACGTAACATAAACATTATATATAATAGACCGCCATTTAGTCAACGATTACTATCTTACATTTCGACATTAATCGACATATTTCTGTAATATTCTACGGAATCTTTACAAAATGTTTACATTTAAACCATATTTTTCTTTATCTTAATTAAATAAACATATTACTTAACTATTACTTTATGAAATATTTAATATGGCTTACATATAGAATTATACAATTTTTGTGTGTTTTTTTCTTGTACTTTTTGTGTTTTTTGATAAAAAAACATGTTGAGCACACATAAAACACACATAAAACACACAAATTGCATCTTAAATATTTTTTTGGGATAAACTAAAAAAAGAATGTATCTACTACATTCTTTTTTAATTCTTTGATTCACTTATAGGTTTTGTTATTTTTGCTTTCTCTAACCAATTTGACAGTGTATAGACAAGCAAACAAGTCATAGAGTCAAACGGATTGATTGTTCCTACAAAAATCGCCTTTACAATCAAGATACCTGTAGCAATTAATCCAAATACACGAAATAGAACATATAAATCCCTTGTTTCTTTCTGGGAAAACAAAAATACGCCCCCCATCATCATACCTAAAAATAATAGTGCTGATAGAAATGGCATCACTAAATGAGCAATTAATAGTAATCCTCCAAAATAAATTACCATTTTCCTCCCTCTAAAATAAAGACCATAACATTTGTTTTTAAATAAAGCAGACATGGTTGTAGTTACATTCCAAGTTAATAGATTGAGATTACTCGTGTATGTGAGTGGATACATATTATAAAAAAACAAAGTAATAAGTATCAAATATCCGCCTGAAAACATTTCTCCAAACTTTCCATTTGCCATAGATAAGAATAATACATATACACCTGTTAAGAAAAGCAAAATAAATGGTATTTCACTCTTAGAAAAAGATAGCTTTCTCATCTTCCATCCAATTGGAGGTTTTTTTACTTTGTTTTTTTCTGCTTCTTCTTTCTCCATTTTCTCAACTTCTTTAAATTTTGTGTTATAAGGGATAGTTCCTTTCTCATCTGTCCCTATCCCCTTTTCATCTTTTAAATTTTTTTTAAAACTATCTGCTCGAATCAATTCCTACACCTCCTACATATTTTCTCTCCATTATATGTACATTAGAAATATTCTACTATTAAAACCATAACTGAGTACGTCTCAGTAAAACCCCTCCGAAACATAAACCTATATAACCTCAAAAATCATTTAAACAACACAGAAATTCATACAAAAAAATAGTAGTTTACTCAAATTTAGAGATTGTGATACCATGATTTTAAAGAAGGTGAAATCATGTTACATTCATTTAATATAGAACGTTCAATTGAAGATTTTTTACTTTACTTAGAAGGATTAAGATATGCACCAAATACAATCAAAAGTTATCGTTTTGATTTGGAAGGTTTTTTCACATTTGCCATTCCACACAACAAGTCTATGGAATTTGAGTTTAAAAGATTAGAACAACTACTACTGCTGTACATTAATAGTTTGCGTGTATACAACAACAAGAGTGAATATGAAATCTCAACATTAAATCGAAAAAGGGCCTGTTTTCGTAAATACATTAAATTTCTGAATAAGTGGGAATATATTTCCTCTGACTTCTCTCATAAAATTGAATCTATGAAAAACAAAAAAAATCCCAACAAAGATATATTAAATCACGAAGAAGTTGCAAAGGTTCAATATTACTTAGATTCCATTCAGACTTCCCCTTGGCTTACACCTAAAAAGCAAGAAAAGTATATACGCAATCGTTTTATCTTTTATACACTCTTATATTCAGGTTTACGTGTGTCTGAACTTACAAATTTAAGATGGAAACATTTTAATATCACTGAAGGTATAATTATAGTAGATGAAGGTAAAGGGAATAAAAACAGAACTATTCCTATACATGAAGAATTAGTTCAAGAGTATGACACGTATAAATCATCTCTTCTATCTATGTATGGCAAGGAACATCCTATATTAACAGGATACTTATTCCCAAGAAACGAAAAACATCCTGACATTTCATTAACTACAAAAACAATTCGATTAATCATTCGAACAATTGTAAAGGAATCGTCTATCGTAGATAAACATATTTCCCCTCACAATTTACGGCACACTTTCGCATCTTATAGTGTATTAAACAACATTTCAATCCCTGTCCTCTCTTCTATACTTGGACATTCTAAAAAATCCATTACGATGGATATATATGCTCATGTTATTGATGATAAACAAAAAGAAAACGAACTAAAAAAACTCTCCTTTCGCTCTGGTTAATTCCAGAGTGTTTTTTTATAACAAAACTTATTTTATTGACTATAGTAAATAAAAATGTTAATATGTTCATATTGAAAAATACAATTGAATACGTACTCAGGAGGGTTTTATGAAGAAATTTAAATTTAAGAAACCTAATAAAAAAAATCTTCGTAATTACTTAATGTTTATTACGATTTTATTAGTAGTTCTTTCTCCATTTATTAGTGCATACTTTACGGAGAATCCTAAAGAAATTTCGTATACGACATTTACTAACATGCTTAAAGAGCATAAAGTAAAAGAAGTTACAATTATAAGAGGAACTGGTTCTGTCGTAGTAACAGATAAATCAAAGAAAGAATTTCAAACAGAAAATCCTCGTCATGAAACATTCAAGAAGGAATTACTTGAATCTGATGTTCGTGTCGTAGAGTATACACCTATTGATTTTGCAGGGTACCTTCGTAACCTTATTATTATTGGATTAATAATTGCCTTCTTCATTTGGATGCAGAAGAAACAAATGAATATTGGTGCTTCCTCTAAAACATCATCTACTGTAAAAATTAATTCCGATTTATCCTTTAAAGATGTTGCAGGAAACAAGGGTGTTATTAAGGATTTGAAACTACTTGTGGACTTTTTAAAGGACCCTAAGAGATATGATAAATTAGGAGCAACAATGCCTAAAGGTGTTCTTTTATATGGACCACCAGGAACAGGAAAAACACTAATTGCTAAAGCATTAGCAGGTGAAGCTAAAGTTCCTTTCTTCAGCATCTCAGGTTCGGATTTTATTGAGAAATTTGTAGGGGTTGGTGCTTCTCGTGTTCGTGATTTATTTGAAAACGCAAGAAAACATTCTCCATGTATCATTTTTATTGATGAGTTAGATGCAATTGGTGGAAAACGTGAAGGTGCTCACGCTGAAAATACCCAAACAATTAATGCATTACTTTCTGAAATGGATGGATATTCTTCTGCAAATGGAGTATTAGTCATCGCTACTACAAACCGTATTGAATCTTTAGATGATGCTCTTGTCCGAGCAGGACGATTCGACAAGCACGTAATGGTTCCATTACCACAGACTCCTCAAGAGCGTGAAGAAATTATTGAGATTCATGCAAAAGGAAAAACATTTGCTGATGATTTTTCAATTAGTCATTTAGCAAAACAAACTCTTGGTTTTAGTGGTGCAGATATAAAATCCTTATTAAATGAAGCTTTACTCATCTCAATTCAAGATGGTAAAGAAGCCATAGATATGCAAAGTATTGACAAGGCTATGTTTAAGATAATTCTGAAAGGTCATCCAAATGAGGATATGCCACGAAGCAAAGAGGAAATTCGATTAGTAGCTTATCATGAAGCTGGTCACGCCCTTGTTGCGAAGTTAATAACAGATATTTCAGTTCCTAAAGTAACGATTATTTCTTCCACTTCTGGTGCAGGAGGCGTAACATTCTACAGCCCTTCTAAATCAGGACTACATACGATTGAAGAGTTGAAGAATGAAATCAAACGAGCATACGGTGGTCGAGTAGCTGAATATTTACTGTTTAATGACAACCAAAAAGTAACAACAGGTGCTCATAATGATATCTTGCAAGCTACTAAGAAAATCAAAGAAATGATTTCTTCCTATGGTATGGATGAATCAATTGGCATGTTAAATCTTAATGTGTTAAAGGCTAATGAAAGCTCAATCTTAGAACGTGCAACGAAGTTATCAAGCCAACTTTACGATGAGACTGTTCAACTTCTTACAGACAATCGACTTCTATTAGATGCCATTGCAGAAGCCCTAATCGAAAAAGAAACATTATCAGAAGAAGAATTGGATGCTATTATCAGTGAACATTCTGATGTACGAATTGCAAGTTAAAAGAGAGAGTTTATCTCTCTTTTTTATAACTATATTAAGGGAATACATAGCAAAAAAGGAGTATGAATTATCATGCTCCTTTTACCTCTTTTACCTATTTATAGATTATTATTCAATTTCTCATAGTAAAATACCCAAATTGGATATCCACTTGAGACATTACAACATTCCATAATTACAGTTAGCTTCACTTTTTCACCAAAATATTTACTTAGGAATTTCTCAATATCTTCTGGTTCTCTTCCATTAAATCCTTGTCTATGATTTCCCCAAATATCCATACAACACTCTTCAAACTTCTTGTAATCCCACTGTAAAAGCCTATCTGAGTAAACTGTATGGCTTTTTGCTTCAACATAATCTTTTTTCCACACTACATACGGGTCATAGCTAAACGGATACTCTCTTTTCGTTTTCTTTACAGGATTACCGTTGAGGTCTACATATCCATTATTCACAAAAATTACTCCATCTTCTGTTTCATAATACATAATCTAATCTCTCCCTTTTCTACTATTAATTGATTCTTCTTGAATGAATTCCCTAAAATACCTCTTTTATATCAATATGTTTATTATATTCTTTTTGGATGAAAGAAATAAAACAATGACAAAATAAAAAAGCGTTACGCATCATTGTTTGATGCTTGTAACACTTTATTTAAAATCCATATCCACAACCATGTTTGGACATCTCTTTTTCAATTCTTTTACAAACTTTTCTTGTTCTTTAGGAGAAATCTTTATACTGCCAAACGGTGCTAACTTGTAAAAAATCTCAATAGCATCTGATGAACCTACGATTCTATAGCCCATAATAATATTTGTCGCTTTTGTTACTTTTTGAATATCTTCATATGCAATATAAGAACGAAAAATACCTCCTTGCACGAGCAGATAATCTTTTTCCATCACATATTTAATATCAATAAATAGCTTTCCTAAAAAATAGGTAAATATGAATCCCATCACGAGAAACGCCAAACTACCACCGATAAATTCTTGTTGTTGAGACATGATATCCCCTAATGGAATACCTATTGTCGATAGTCCTATAGAAACCGTTAGAAACACCATAAAGCTTGTTAATAGGATTCCTCTCTTTGTTTTAAATAACATGACACACACCTCTTCCTTCTTCAATTCATATCAAAGCACATTGTCATTATAATTACATACATATAAAAACATAACGATTTTCCTTCTCAATCTCTTCTTATAACAACTTTGCATGAATCACCAAATATTCTTCTGGATTACCATTTATCAAAATCGTTAGCATAGATTCATCCATGTTTTCTTCACCCGTCATAATAACTTGTTTTTTGGGAACAATCTTCTTATTTAGAACCACGTAACGAAACTCACCATTTAGTGTCTTAATGATGAAACTATCCTCTTTCTCTAATGAGCTTAGTTCTAAAATGGATTTTTTGAATTTCAAATGAGTAGACCCTTCTAATAAAACATTCCCCTTTTGCCCAGGTAATGCAGTATCCTTTATATGCCCAATCTCTTGGTCCACCTTATCAAAGTTCGTACCTTCTCCAATAGAAGCTTTATAATTCAACTTAGGAACTTCTAAAATACCTATTGAATTGTCACTTAACAGGTACTCTTCTTTTTCAAACGTATCTAATACATCCTTTACATCTTCTTTTATTTCATCTGAGACCTGATGCTTATCAATTGCTTCTTCCAATATTTCTACCTTCTGATTGTTTTCTGTTTGATTTACCTGCCTAACACACGTACCTGCCACTACAACAATTACCACAACTAAAAGTATTATATTGACTATTACTCTCAATATTTTTTTCATACACAACACCTCACCTACTAAAAATGTAACTGTCTATTATAATCATCTATCCATGTGTTTTATGCCTAAATAAAAAAGCCCCTTGTAATAAGAGGCTTTTTACTATTGTATGTATGATGTTATGATACTTGTGGTTCTGCATCGTTCACATTACCAAGAATGTCCCACTCCTCAATTCGAGGATAATTTTCTAAAAATTCTATCAGGGTATCGGAATCCTTAAATGCATCAGGGATTCGGAATGGAACAGTCAGATTTGTTGCCATCAATTGAAGTTGACCCGTTTTTTCATTTTTAACAACAAAGAATCGAACGTCTTTTTGATAATCTTTAATGTTAATAACGACTACATCTCCATGATGAAATTCAATTAACTCACCTTCAGCGTGTTCTTGAATCATATTCTCCTCGATAAATGCTCCAATAAGCTCCAGTGTTGCAAAGATGCTTTCTTGACTTGCATGTGCAGTAAATTGTTGAGGCATCATTTGTAAAAACGGAAACACGTCTGCAAATGCACCTTCTGGAATTCCATTTTTAAAATCAGCTTCACCAAAAGGATGACCAAACATTTTGAAGATATGATAAACTTCTTTCATTTCCTTAATGAATTCTTGGTATTCTTCCGCCTCTTTCAATTCTTTAGGTAATTCTTGCAAGCCTAACAAGTTTGCGAAGAATCGTTCCCCACCGAACGGACAAGAACCGCCACTCATGCAACAAACTTTCTCAGTATCCTCTTCCACACCAAATTCCTCTACAGTTTGATGTGCAATAAATTCAAGGATTTTCTCATTTTTAACTACCGTTTGAATTGCCTTTTGATAATCATTCGGGTTTCCGTTGAACTGAATCTGAACACCTTCACCAGTAAAGTCAATCTCAATCGTTACTTTACCTTTTTCCATTTCTGTCTCTTCATCAATAGGTGCATCAGTGAATTCTTCTGCTACTTCATACCCATTCACTAACGCTTCCGTTAAAATTTTGTAATTATAACTTGATTCATTTAACCACGCTGTTGTATGTGGTTTTTTCTGAATTACTAAAGTGGCCATAGTGACTAAAACGTCTGCTTCAGGAATGCCAGTCGAGTTTCCTTTCATAGAAGCTTTCACTTCTTCAATCTCCATATCCATCTCCGCTGATAAAACGATTGTATTTTTATTTTCCATTTCTAATCACCTCATAATGTTATTTGTATTCAACGAATCATTTGAATTTGATTCAGTATTTTTTATTATATAAATGTAACGATTACTTCATTCCTTTTATAGAATCGAGCATTTTCTTTCGAATAACAAACAAATTATTTTGTTTTCGGAATCAATTAAATACTGTTTTCGGAATGTACGAAATAATTTCTTCTATGACTTCATCATTTACAATTTCTCCATTTGTTTTCGAATATACATAAAAAACATCTACTTTATAATCTTGCTTGTATTTTTTATTCTTATATTCATTTACTTCTTTTGTTTCTCGTAAATAAGGAGTATCTTGTAAATAGCTTGGTGGTTTCACTTGGATACCACATAATAATGTTTCATTTTTAAATAACTCATAATCTACTTCGTATTTGTAATCAATACGACCCGATGTTTTTTTACAAGATACAATAACACCTTGTTTCTTTAACTCTGTTTGCAGTGCATCCATTGTATTACGTTCTCTAACGACAACGCCATTCCAACTCTCAGCAATCACTCGATAAAACACTGCATATTGGCATTCTCTCTTCGTTAACCCGTAAGGATTCCCTCTTTTAACGATTTCGTTATAAAGAACATCTCCCTTAAAGGCTAAACTCCCTCTGGTTCTTCCATACTCATAATTCAATTGCTTTACGGCATATGGAATTTTACCGTCAGGTCGAATTAAGATAACCTTTCTTTTTAAATCCTCGCTTAAATCCATTTGTTTTAATTTTTCTAAACGTTGATTTCCAGAATGAAAATAAAATTCTTTCCATTCTTCTTTTGTTCGAAAAGTACCTTTTTCTATAAGAGATGCTACAGAGCCAATACTCCAAGAAGTATTTAATCTTAACTCATTCCAAATTGCATTTGTATAACGGAATTTATCGGGTTCCATTTCATTTTCGAATAAGTCAAGTTGCAAAGTAACACCTCGCTTTTTGGTTTTGTATAGGTGTAGGATATAGTTCAACCAAATTGAACGCATTTCCATTACCTGTTGTTCTCTCGTCTTGTTTTACCTCTTAAGGTATAAACTAATCATACACTTTTCATTTACTATAGTCAATAAAAAATCCTTGTTTTTATACAAGGATTTCTTTTTTTGTATTAATTTGCGACAATTTCCGTTTTACATTCAAAAACAAGTGTTTTTATCGTCTCTAAAATGCTTTCAATTTGATACTTCATCGTATAGATGGCATCTGCGTATTTCGGACACATATCACTTACGTAGCTACAAAGTGGCAATGCATACTCTTCTGTTTCTTTAATATATCGTTGAATTTTCGCTTTTTCGAAGAAATACATCGTACTTACGTTGTGACATCTATCAGCAATTTTAATTAGACAAGTTTTAAAACATACTCTCATTTGTTCATAATACACATCTGTTGTCATTTCTGGGATTTCTTCTTGCATTACTATTGTAGTTTTTGTTAATCGAATGATAATATCTACAATTTTTTTAGGTAAGTAATATACATTCAATAACATATCTACGGTAACTTCTGTATCCTCTAAAATATCGTGTAGCAAAGCTCCTGAGATGACTTCTTCATCGTGAATGCCTAAAGAGATAATTGCATTCGCTATGCGAACAGGGTGGCTAATGTAAGGCTCTCCACTTTTTCTCGTTTGTCCTTCATGCATCTTTTCCGCTAAGTTCAATGAAATAATAGCGTAGTTAAAATTTTTCCCTTTTAAATATCCTCTTAAATAGGCTAATTCTTTGTGCATTTGATTTGTATACATTGAAACACCACCCTTTCATTTGTTGCTATTTATCATAAAACTTTTATTGACTATTGTCAATAAAAGTAAGGTTTATTTCAGCATATATTTATATTATAAATCATCTATAATAACTATATCTTTTCCCGAAAGGAGGATGCCGTATGGAATTATTTCTTTTTATTGGCTCTTTTGTACTGACGTTTTTATTTGTAACCGTAACACTATACTTACTACTCAATAGATGGAATTATCATGATTCTACCTACAAAGACATAACAGGATTTCATTACAAAAATATAAATCAAGATAAAAGCATATTAGCTGAGTGGAAAATTTTTAGAAGGTTAGAAAAATCTTTTCCTGATAGTATGTTATTAGCAAATGTACATATCCCTTATCAAGATGGGCAAACAAATGACATTGACATCGTTCTTATACATTCCAGTGGTGTATACCCAATCGAATGTCAAACCTTAAAAGGGAAAGTATACGGCTCTGACAAGAGTAAAGAATGGGTTCAATGGATTACAGCAAAAAACAAATATCAATTTCCAAACCCGCTTTCAAAAAATAAACAATGTACTCGATTCTTGTCACAATACTTATCTCTCCCTTATGAAGGATTAACCCCTCTTATTGTTTTTGGAAAAGAAACGTTAACAGTAAAAGTTAAATTGTCATCCAGTACAAAAGCAAAGGTAATACAAGTAGATGATATAGAAAAAACAATTCGAAATCTCATAAAAGATTCATCTCCCGTATTAACCACAAAAGACATGAAGGGTATCTATCAAAAACTATCCTTATTTACGTCTATTTCAAATACACATAAACAATAAAAATAAGCTATCAATGTTGATAGCTTATTTTCTAATCTTTTCTAAGAATTTCAGTATTTCAAGGTATAACCATACAATTGAAACCAATAAAGCAAATCCGAAGTATGACTCCATATATTTTGGAGCTTTTGCATTTACACCTTCCTCAATTAAGAAGAAATCTGCAAGAAGATTTAAAGATGCAATTCCGATAATTAGTAAGCTGATACCGATACTTAATGGACTGCTATCATGCAAGAATGGAACAGAAACACCACATAACATAAGTGCAAAATCAACTAAATAAATAATTAATACAGATAATGTTGCAATCTTTACTACGTTTAAAAACTTCTCATTTACTTTAATAATTCGAGTTACGTATAGGAATAGCATAGCCATCACAACTGCAATAGTTGCCAGTACAGCTTGTAAAACAATACCTGGGTATTTATGCTCTATCATCGTAGAGATAAAACCGATTAAAACTCCTTCTAAGGTCGCATAAATAGGAGCTGTTAACCATGCTATTTTAGGTACTGATGCTGTTATCAACGAAATAACAAAACTGGCAATTAAAATACCAATAATTAGCCCTACAGATGTTTTCATCCCCATGGTACCTTTCTGTATTTGCATAAACGAGTATAAACTCGCTCCTAATAACAGAATTAAATAGATAAATGTTTTTGCTACTGTTCCTCCTACTGTCATATGTTCTTCATTGATTGATGATTGCTGAAATTTTTCTTTATCTTTCAACATTGGATTTTTCAATGGAATAACCCCCTTTATTTGATATACCTTATATTAGATTTTAGTAGCAGATTTTATAAATCAATTTGGTCGAATATAAGCAAAAAGGACGAAATGATATCATTCGCCCATTATCTACCTGCTTATTCATTTGATGAGAGTTTGTATTTCTCAAAAGTTTCTTCAAAGACTGCCAATTTAATTGTTGTAGTAATTGGAAGTTTCGAGTAAACCCATTCTGAGTATTCTCGTATGTATCCATATGCGATTTCACATAGTTTGTAATGCCCATCAAAATAAGTAGTTGATATTTTTATACGCTCCATTATGATAGCTAAACAAATCGGATGAGAAAAATGTTCTTTGTTTTCCATAACATACGCATCAAACTCTGAATCTTCTATTTCGCCAATCGTAACTAAGTTATGTAAGTCAGCTAATTTTCTAATAAATTCTTTATCTTGTTCTTCAACTTTCTTTGATTTGTTCATTGGAAGCATCCCTTTCTTTTATCAAACAGAAACTCCCAAGAAACGTTTCTTGAGAGCTTATGTATCTGTATTAATTTAACACTCGTGTTGCACTTGTTACTCCACTTGGATTCATTTTAGAGATTTTAATTACATCTCCTGTTTGTGGAGCGTGAATGTATTGACCATTACCAATGTACATTGCTACGTGATGTGCAGGTTTGCCCCAGAAAATTAAATCCCCTGGTTGAACTTCACTTACAGGAATTTGTACACCTGCATTTTGTTGTTCTCTCGCAACCCTTGGTAATTTCACTCCTGCAACATTTTTAAAGATATATTGCATGTATCCAGAGCAGTCAAATCCAGAAGGTGTTGTTCCTCCCCATACATATGGAAGACCAAGGAATTTTTTTGCTTCAGCAATTACATTTTGAGCTTTATCTGTAGATACAGGAGCTGTTGGAACGGATACAGATACTGGAGCTTTTACACCATCTGTATTCGATGTTTGAGCTTGTGCAGTAGCATTACGACTCCCTTGAATTCCTGCAATCACTGGCGGTTGTACTGTAATACGGAATTGATTTTGCTCTTGTGATTGATTTTGAGCATTTAATTCGACTTGTTTTTGAGCTTCTAACTGAGCTTGGCGATTTCGTTCTGCTTCTTCAGCTTTTTGTCTTTCAATCTCAGCTTGACGAGCACGTTCCTCTTCTTCCGCTTTCAGCTTTTGAATTTCCACTACTACCTGTGCTTTGTTTTCTTCGAGCTTTTGTTTTTCCGTCTCTACTTGCTCTTTACTCTCTTTTAATTTAACAGTCTCTTTATCTAAAACTTCTTTTTTCTCCTTTAAATCAGCCTCTTTTTCTTTTAGGGAACCCATCATATCTGTATCAGCTTCTACAACCGTGTTGATGGCAGATACTTTGCTAATAAAGTCTGTAATTCCTTCAGAAGAAACAAGAGCATTCATATAACTAAATTTAGGAGCATTCTTTTCTTGAATTACACTTAATCTATTCTTAGAAATTCCTTTTGTACGTTCAAAGCTCTCCTGTGTTTTCGCTATATCTTCTTGTGCTTTTTCTACTTTTTTCCCCGACTTTTCAATGTCTTTTGTTAACTTATCAAGCTTTGTCATGGATTCGATAATCTCATTATCCATTTTTTGAACTTTCGTTTCTGCTTCTTCAATCTCAGGACTCGCAAATACCTGTAATGTATTAAATGATAATGCAGTAGCTAACGTTGCTAAAGCAATAACCTTTTTACTTTTCTTTCTCATAAACTATCATCTCCTTTTAATTTATATATATGTAATTTAAATTATTGTCATTTACTATAGTTTATGATATAAATTTTATTGACTAAAAACAACGAGATTATCGTTATGTAAACGACTCTTAACAGTCTGTAATGTTAGTGTAATGTTTCTGACAATTGATATTTTTATAGAAAAATAGCACCCTTTACAAAAAGAGTGCTACATAAACTATTGTTCTCGGAAATATTTCTCCCATTCTTTCATCTTTTCGAAAGACAATTTTCTTTCACCATCAATTGTGAATTTATCAATTCCTTTATCTTTAAAAACTTCAACAATGGGTTTCTTTCTATTGATAGTTTTGATTTGAATATCTGGGGTATCTAATTCTGTTCCTGTAATTAATTTTTTCGCATTCTCTTTTGTGGTAAACAAGAATGCGAGGTTTTCATAGTTTTTATAGACTGAGTTTTTTCTGTTAATTGTCACATATGTTCTGGTTCTTTTATCCCATAAGGAATAGATACATGGTTCAAAAAAGAATAGGTTATAAAATTTGAAGTTTTCAGCTTTAATTTCATGCTTCGAAAATACATATTGTACCCTACCTTCTATTTCATTTAATAACCTAACTCTAATTCCTTTTTTATTATTGGATTGAGAGAGGATTTCTTTTATGTACCCACGTTCTATTTCACCTTTGGACGTTTGAACCTCTACATACAACCCGACAATTAAATTCTTTTTAACTGTAACATCAATATTCATGATTCTCACCTCACTTTTTAAAGAATTATATGCAAATCTTTATATTAAAAATATATATTTCTGTTCTACTGCTTATAATAAGTAGATTTGAAAGAACAGGTATTTCACAAGGAATCTATTATACAAGGAGTGTTTTTATAATGAATACAAACGAAACAAAGCAAATTTTATTGCAAGTTGCTCAAGAGATTAAAAATCATGGAGGTCGAACATTTTATGTTGGTGGTTATGTTCGAGATATGTTCATGAATAAGGAAAGTAAAGATATTGATGTAGAAATTTACGGTATTACACCTGAAACGTTACGAACTATCTTATCTCAGTTTGGATATGTAGATGAGTTCGGTGCTTTCTTCGGTATTTTAAAAATTTACGGAGTGGATATCGACTTCTCTATGCCCCGTAAAGAGGTAAAGACAGATGATGGCCATACAGGATTCGATGTTGTTGTAGACCCATTCTTGGACACCCTAACAGCCTCAAAACGCAGAGATTTTAGAATGAATGCTATTATGGTAGATGTGTTAACTGAGGAAGTAATTGACCACTTTAATGGTGTCTCTGACATTCAGTTAGGCATCATTCGTCACATTGATGAACATACATTTATTGAAGATGAATTAAGAGCATTTCGAGCTTGTCAATTCGCTTCAAGGTTCAACTTTACAATTGCAGAAGAAACAATTGATTTATGCAAGGGATTTCGATTCTCTCTTCCAAGAGAAAGAATTTTTGAAGAGTTTTTAAAAGCATTAATGAAAAGCGAAAAACCTTCCATTTTCTTTTCATATATGAGAGAAATGCTTATTGTTAAAAAGTTGTTTCCTGAATTAGATGCATTAATTGATTGCCCTCAAAATCCTATCTTCCACCCTGAAGGTGATGTATGGACACATACAATGATGGTAATTGATGAATTAGCAAGCTTAAAGCATTTATCTTCAAATCCTCTTGCATTTATGTTGTTGGGACCTACCCATGACATGGGAAAACCTATTACAACTGTTATTCAGGAAGATGGACAGATAACAGCTCGTGGACATGCTGAAGAAGGTGTACCTGTTGCGAAGCAATTTTTGAAGAGAATTACTAATGACAAACGATTAATTAAAAATGTTTTAAATATGGTAGAAAATCATATGAGACCAAACTCAATTGCATTTGGTTCAGACAAGGCTGTTCGAAAATTAATGGTTGCTACTAACATCGAAGACATTGTGTTGTTCGGAGAAGCAGACCATAAAGGTAGAGGTATTTCTGAAGAAAAGAAAGATTACACAGAAGTAAAAGAATGGTTCCATCAAAAAATAGAAAAACTGCAAACGGTTGGAGAACAATCTACTATCTCCCCTCTTGTTTCAGGAAAAGATTTAATTGATGCAGGATTAAAACCTGGTAAAGAATTTAGCATTTTACTGAAAAAAGCATTTGATTTACAAATCGAAAATGGTTTATCGAAAGAAGAAATTCTTGAAAAAATATTATTATGAAAAAGACCTGTTCGGGTCTTTTTTTCTTGCTATTTACATGAGTGTTATTTATCCTTTATTGTTCTCGGTTTTAATTTATTATTTTTAAATACGGTACGTGAAATTTTAAAGTAATATAAAAAATATTTTTATCTATAATATATAGAATTTATAAAAAAACAGGTATTGATTTTATCAATTTAATTAGAGGAGATGTTTCAATATGTACGCAAAGATAATTCTAAAAACAGGTGAGTATCATTTCAAAACAGAATCACATTACAGACCAGAAGAATTGGAAGCATTAATGCACAGAATAAACAATTGTTGGGAACAATTTAAAAAAGACAAAGAAATTTCCGATGTTTTTATCAGTAAGGTTAATATAAAAGACAGATTCATCATTGAATACTTGGAGTGCTTCCAGAAATGGAAATTAACAGAAGCAGGAGATATTATTTCATTTGTTGACAATACTTCAAAAAAGAAAAGTTTTCATGTAAGTTTCATTTCGTTATGGCATTTAGGATTTTTCACTGTACCAAATAAAGATTTATTTAATACTCGTTGGGAATGCGACGTAAATGACCGACAAGTTTCTCACAAAGGATATTCATATCTATAATAAAAATATAAAAAAGAGGTTACCTGATTTTTTCAGGAACCTCTTTTTAAATAACCTCGTTGTTATATGCTCTTGATGTACACTTTGGACAAATGTGTTCACTCCAACCTACTTTACTTGCTAATGTGATAGATAAAGCATTTTGACCGTAAAATTGTTTTGTTTTTTCATCCCATAAATGCATAGTTGATTCTTCTTTACATGTCGGACATTTAATATTCTTACTCATATAAACCCTCTCCATTTCTTTTATTTTTATTTGTTATATTCATTATCTAATAAGTCTTTGTTATCATATATATTCCCAATCACTTCAATTGATTCAATAGAATGAAGGTCTCCCCCACCCTCTCCATTTACCTCAAACCCAAAGTTAGCGTCCGAAAAACAGACTACTCCTTTTACATTGTCATATCCACCATGCCAATGAGATTGACGCTTCCCAACAACAATGTCACCTGCAAACACCATTTGTTTTTCATCACTTGAATCTTTCAGTCCAATATATTGTCCCACTGATTCAAATTCTACTGGAACAAAACCTTGTCCTGGTGATTCAATATAAGCTAAGTTATCTTCATAATTCATTACAGCATTGCCATAAAACCATTTTATATCACCATAATCTTCAATCGGTTTTCCCCTAAACAAAATCACATTTATCCACTCCCTCTACTTTTAAAATACACATTTAATATTGCCCAAGCCCAAGACTACTTACGAGAATTTCATTTTCCTCTAAAGCTGATAATTCTGATTTCCCATGGTCACATTTTGTACAAAGTACATTATGAAACTTACCATTTTCTAAGTAAAAAAGAACATGGTCTCCCTTTTGAATACGGTCTTTACAGTCTCCACATTTTAATCTTGATGACCTTGCAATAGAACTATGAATTGTGATACCCATGATATCCCTCTTTCGTTAACATATTTTAGATTCTATGAAACTGATTCTTGTACTAAGTTGCATTTCTTACAATAAACCTTTTCTTCTACTACAACTGCGTTTTCCTCAGTACATGTAATTGAGCATTTTTGACATGTAAACCACCAACCGTTTTTTAACAATTCATTTTTTGGCACATATCCCAAATCAGCATATTTATCAAACTCTATTATCCTACTCGCTCTGATTTCCGTATAATCGCACCATCTATACGCTTCACTCTTCACTTTCGCTTTACCAACGGTCTCAGCAAACACTATCTCTTGATTTTCACCATCGCTACCTTGAACATGAAATGCTTTCATAACATACACCTACTTCCTTACTAAATACACTTTATATTCTACATTTCTAATACTTTTGCATTTGCTACAGGAAAGATTTTAAACCTCTGGCTTTGTAGCGTTGTTGATACAATAAAAGTATCTATATAGCTGTTCATTTTATTAGCATCTACTGTAACGAGCATACCATTATGCAACTTCACATATACTCCACTCTTGAATCCATCACCAAGCATAAAACCCTCTCCATTAAGACACCTTTCAAGCGCTTCCATCAAGGTCAAGTCATATTTTATTTTCATATACATTCCCTCCTTATTTGGATAGAACTCTTTTTTGCTTAATTTTATTGAATTACTGCCAATACTCATTATTGAAGTGTTTTCTTCCATACTCTTTTAACGCTTGGAGTTTGTTAATCATTTCATCAATATCGCAAATATGAATAGACATTGTATCTTCTCCTGTTTTATCCTCACGGGGTTTAACACCATTAAAACCAATGCTGTAATCAATACACCCATCCTTTTTCAAAATCACTTCATCAGTACCAAACTCCTCATCCCCTAAAACGATATTTCCACCTTCATATTCATGAATCTTTTTAAACATAATATTTCCCTCCCTGTATAAGACTTAATTTTTCCGAGAGTTAATCTCTTTCAAATTTAAATGCAAATGAGTAAACATCTTTCCAGTCAATTCCATAGCATCTTCAGCACTAATTTCTTTCTGGATGTATTTTCGTTGTATTTCTGCTTGATATTCAATAAACTCAAGCATGTTCAATGATTTTTCTTGTATAATTGCATCCATAATTTATTCACTCCTATTTGTAATCTACAAATCTTTGAAAGTTAATAATCTTTACTTCATCATACTTATACTTATTCTTAATTCTTGTTTGAACTTCTTTTATCCATAACATGCCCTTTTCAGATGGGTGTTCAAATATATTAATGTGGTCATTATCAATGCCACGAAAACAACCATTTGTATATGAATACGATACAAAATAATCATAGTCCATCACCTTATATGTTCCACTTCTAACCTTTTTTACATCTTCTTCTGTATATCCCATACGCAATAAATAACTACATTGCTTACACAGTTCTGATAAGCATTCAGATTCATCTACATTACAAATCCTGCATTTCACTTATCTTCACCTTCATCATAATCAGTAATTTGATAACCATCTTTTTTTGTATAGGTTACTGTTGCAATAACTTTCTCTTTTTTAATTAAATCTTTATCTGAATACATTCTAATGGTAATTTTTTTATCCCTATTTTCATCTTTAACGATATTCTCTGCAACCGACTTCAAATTCTCTGGTGTTAAAAACTCATCAACAAGCACCGCATAATTTGCATCATCTTTTGTAATGTCTTTATGCACAACCGTAAACTCACTACCCGTAGGATGATTTGCTTTTTCAATTGATTTGTTCATCGCATGAATTTTATAGAATGAAAAAATTGCAATGACCGAAAATAAGGTATAGATTATATTTTTTAATCTCTTAATTTTTTTTAGTTCCATGACGGCCACAGCTCCTTATCTTCGAAAAGAATGTCAACATCTTCTTTTTGTCTTTCATCCAAATCGTCATAATTCTCTTTGAACCATTTGATTTGAGCTTGTGTAATTTGATAAGTATGATTCTCATCAATAAGAAAACCTACAAAACCTCTCGAAATCGGAATGTAGTTCTTGAATCGTTTCAAATATTCATCGTCAGGCATATGAAACTCTCTTAATTCACCCATCTTTTTATACTTATCTTCTTTCCAGTGTTGCTCATCTAAAACCTCTCTTGCAAAATACTGATGACCTCCATATTCACATGGAACCAATGTAGCATTAGGTGTTAACCAACCAATTAAAGAAGTCATAATCACTCATCCTTTTCTGTAAATTTCATTGACTATAGTTTATAAAGACTTTATGATAATATCATGGAGGAGATTAAAATGTCAAGAATTCAAATAACTGGAGATATACATGGTATTTTAGATGTACAAAGGATATTAGAGATAGACTACTTAACAACAAATGATTATGTTATCGTTGTGGGGGATTTTGGATTTCCATGGAATAACTCAAAAAAGGAAAAGAATTTATTTCAACAATTGGTTGCAAAGCCATTTACAACTTTATTTATAGATGGCAATCATGAAAATTTCACGTTGCTAAATAAGTATGAGGAGAAAACATGGAACGGTGGGAAAGTTCATTTCTTAAGCGACAATATTATTCACCTCATGCGTGGGCAAGTTTTTACGATAAACAACAAGAAGTTTTTTACTTTTGGTGGTGCATCATCAACAGATAAATACAGAAGAATGAACGGAATTGATTGGTGGGAGGAAGAGCTTCCTTCTTATGAAGAAATGGATGAAGGGATTTCTAATTTAGAAAAACACAACTATAGTGTTGACTATGTACTTACACACACTTGCCGTACAGAAACATTAGAAATGCTATGTAGACTATATGGATTCCGTCCAAAACCAGATTGCTTAAATAAATACTTAGAATCTATATATAAAAATTTAAACTTTTCTCATTGGTATTTCGGGCACTATCATAAGGATTTACCACACGTAATGAGAAACGAAACAGTTTTATTTCGTGAGATAAAAAATATCGAGTAACCCATTGTCAAAACGGGTTACTTTTTTTATATGAAATAAAATGATATGTTCATATGATTTTATTTTATGCTCATATTTTGTTATCGCAATTACATTTAATAAATATAATATACAAACAACATACAATAGGAATACTTAATGGGTATAAAATTTAAAAGTTTTTTACAGTGGACTATTTTTACATCATGGAGATATACAGTGGTTATGGCATATATAGGGGAGGAACAAACAATGACATCGGTACTAAAATTAAAAACAACAGAAACAATGGAGAATGAATTAGGAGCGTTTTTGAAATCAGAAAGAAACAAGAAAAAATTATCTTTGGAAAAAGTAGCGAAAGCAATCGGAGTAAGTGCATCATATTTACATCGTTTAGAGAATGGAGATAGAAAAAACCCTTCTATCGCAGTCTTGGAACAACTTTGTGAATTCTTTTCACTTAATCCTCAAAAGGTTTTAGAAATGGCAGGGCTTTCAAAAGAATCTATGATTCGTGTTGATAATATAAAGATTCCTTTATCACAAATAGAAAATCTTGCTTCATTCATGTTGAAGCTTGACCTCACTGACTTTACACAAGTCATTACTTTAAAAGAGGAAGTTGAAAAGTTTCAAAACAAATTTAATAAATAAAAAAAGACAGATATATTCTGTCTTTTTTATTTATTCATTTACTTCATAATACACTCTGCCTTCAATTTTATCTTCTATCCTCTTAATATCTGGGTACTCTACAAGAACGGTTTTACCACCGTCTATATCCCCCACTTGGCATAATAAACCTTCAGGTTTACACTCATAGGCGTTTGCACGATATAACTTCTTACCATTTGTTGTGATGAATAAGTCCGTTTTTACATCTTTTATAAAAAACATAATAACTGATTTTAAATCATTTAACGATTCGCTTTTTCTTTTCAAACTCATTCATATCTCTCCCCTGTCAATTCACTCTCTACTTATAGTCTAACCAAATTTTTTTTAGAAAACAAGCTTGATTATAGTCAATGAAATTACAGGTTAGTACTCCTCATCTAATTCAAAATCAGGTTGTAAAAACTGTTTCTTTTTGCTCTTCCTTTGATGTATTGCTTCAATAGATTTTTGAATAGGTTTTTGTTTTTCCTGTAACTGTGCTGTTTTTTCTGCTCCCTGTTCCCTTTCTATTTTAGGCATCTTTTTCATCATTTTCTTTTTATGATTCAATCCAATCCGCATACAATCTTCTGCGTCTTCTACAAGATTCAAAATACCTAAGACAACAGAACGTTCCCCTTTTTCATTTTTGGTTTCACAAATAATCTCATTACGTCCTCTTCCTACAAATTCTTTATAACTGTAATAGACTTGTTGTTTTTGGTAATAAATAGAATCCTCATAAATGAGAGAGTTCATAAACACAAAGTTATTAATATTAGGCTCTAACATAGCCTCATAATCGCCCCGTTCATCAATCATTTGCTTTTTACTTTGCATAAAGAGTGTACTTCCAATACAATAATCATCTCCACAAGACAGTAATAATTCCACAAATGGAAGATAGTATTGAGAGTCATCAATATAGACAAAGTGAGGCGATACTTTTGTATCTTCATTCACTTGCATACTTAGTTGCAATTGAGATAATAGCATTGCAGTAGCTCTAATACCATCATCCCCATTCACTACGTATTCCATATCAATAATAACTATCATCTTTTTACTAATGACCTCTTCATAATCAATAATCTCTTCCTTTACTCGGTTATATTCATAACTTTGAAATTCAAGAATTTTTCTTGCCTTTTCATCTATACTCGGTTTCAAGAATACAACTTTTCTCTTTGCTTTCTTGGCCATGCCATACAACATACAAGAAATGTCTTTCCTCCCTACAATAAAAGTCGCACCACACTCTTTATTGTTAATATCTTGTTGTGCCATTAATGGTAGCATTTCGGTGGTTTTTCCTGTATTTTTAGAGCCTATAACCAACGTATTCCCTAAACGATGAATCCCATTAATATTAGATTTATCAGTGATTTTCAATGCGAATTCTTCTTTTGTCAATAATTGTTCATTCATAGCATAAAACACCTCTTTCTATTAAATTATTTAATATATTATATGAACCTTATAAATAAATATATTATTCTATAAACACTTACACTTATCTGCAAAATAAAAAAGCTTGATATATAATCAAGCTCTCTATTCAGTCTTAGCAACTTTTCTACGTTTATTTAATTTTCGACCCTTCACTTGTTCTGCTTCAGATTTATGAGGTTTCGTCCTTCTAATTTTCTCTTTCGTAATTACTTCCTCGTATTGTGATTCGTCATAGTCTCGTAATTTCATTTTAAAATCGCTCCTCTTTTTCATTAAATATATTCAATGTTTTATTTATCTTTTTTAGATGCTATATTCTATACATATAAAACGAAAAATATAATCAATAGTTGATATTTTTTGAGCTTAATAGGTTCGAGCTATGAATAAAGGTTTAATTTCCTTTAATAATAGATAAGTGCTATGACAATAATGAAATTAGGAGGGATTATAGAAAAGATGATTATAAGATATGTACATATAATAGTGGAATAAATAATAAGGATGTTTTTTACATTAACTGAATTCATTTTATATCCCATGGCAAGACTCACGACACAAGTATAGCTACTATTAAGTTATAAAAAACACAAAGTTATTAGATAAAGTAACTTTGTGTTTTAAGCATTTATTCTTCATTTTCACTACCTCCTGTTCAATCATTTTTTATATAATACTAAGTTCCTTATCAGAAAATATTGTTTATATACATTTAGTTTGTTTAAGAATTCAACTGCATAATTAATAATAATTAATAATACAAAAAACTCGCTTATAATAAGCGAGTTTCCGTTTTAAATATTTGAAGCTTTTCTTGTTTCTTTATTCAAAGCTTTGATTACTAATTTCTGCTCTTTTAGTAATTGTTTAAGGTTTCTTCCTTCAATATTTCGCTTCTGTAAACCAACTGTATTGATTCTTGTATAATCATCAGACAATCTACTTACGTTATAAAATAAAGTAAATGATTGTTGAATATCTTTAGTACGAATCATGCCATCTACACGAATGCTATTTCTCTCTATTTTTTGCTTCTTATATGTAACAGCACCTACCATTTGTTGATGTACCTGAATAGTAAAATATCTACCATCATATACATTTACTTCATTTAAAAAATCAATATTAAAGTTTTCAATGAAATTCTTAATCGCAGATGCAATTACTTCTTCGTTCTCTAAGTACGCTTGCTTTTCTGCTGAACAAAATTCCATTACACCGTTATTACAAATCATTGAACCTTTTTTTCTTAATAATGAATTAATCGCATTAATCATCATATAAAACACTCCTCTTTTTTAATTAAATGAATACCTGAATTTAGATTAACTTAATTAAGCAACTTGTTCTGCAAAAAATCCTGGTTTATACCACGAACGTAATACACCAGGTGTTTCTTTTGTTTTTACCTGAACAAAGTATTTAGATTCTTTATATGATGGTTTATTTGATACAATGTTTACATACTTCATTTCATCACGATTCTTAGCATTATCAGCTACAACCTCTGCTTCTTCGTAAGAATCACATTCAAAAATCACCTTATTAACTTTTCCTTCTGATTCTCCCCAATCACCTAAATATGTGTCTGTCATTGTTACATAATACTTTTTCATAATAAAATCTCTCCCTATTAAATAAATTTATCAAATACCTGTTTTGTTATAATCCATATATTATAGATATTTCCCTCCATAAATATAAAAAAAGTCGAGATTTATTTTTTCAACCTTTACTATGTTACAGAATAAAGTTTTCCTTTTCTTTCAGAACCTTACCATTCTTTTCTACCTCTAAAACCTCAAATCCCCACCACAATAAAAAAGAAGACACTTTAAAAGTATCTTCTTTTATTGATTATACAGCTAACCTTTCCCTCGGATAACTCGCCAATCACGCACGATAACATCATTATATACATGTAAATTAATTTCATTCTTATTCTTGGTGTTTTTTTACATATATAAAATAACTTATTATAGTAAATAATATTTTACTAACTTCTTATTTCATGTTATAATAAATTATGAAACAAATACATTATTACGAGGTGGTAAATATGAAGAAAATGACAATTAAAATTGAAGGTGGACATTGGAAATCTAAAATTGACAATATCCATGAGCATTTAAATGAAGTAAACCGAGGGAACGGGAAACACCGTACAAAAAAAGGAAAAGGTTCTTATTCTCGCAAAAACAAACACAAGGAGCGTTACGACTCATCATCTGATAAACGTAACGCTCCTTTTAATTTATAATTTGTGTTGTTCCGTCATCATTTATTTTTATCATGCCTACATAACTACCTTTGTATAATAGTTGAGCAGAATAAGAATTCGAGAATAGAAGTAATCCATTTCTATCATCTTGGATTTTAAAAGCGGTCCCTTCACATAACCCCTCTAATATCTTTTTATATAAGGTATTCTTCTTATATATATACACATCATCATATTCATACCATTTTGTTGTATACGCTTTTAAACATTGTTTTAAATACATTTGCCTGGGAATTCCCTCATCTTTTTGCTCTTGATATGAAAGCTCAATCCCTTCTAATATAGATTCTTTATTTTCTTCTAAATACGCATCTTTTACCTTCTCTTCAATTTTATTTCTATCAATATTGTCTACAATTTCAGCCTTAACAGGATTTATAAGTAGATGCCCATATTCACCATTATATGTAAGCAAAAAATCAGTTGGAATATCCATTAATTTATCTATCAGTCTCTTTTGTTTTCTCATTACTACATCCCCTTTCTTTTATTTTTTACAGTGCATTATAGATGATAGTCATTAAAAATATGCACGAATTGAAATAATAAGAAAGTCTGATGATAAAACATGTATGTTTCATATTCTTCTCATTGACTATATATAATACAATATATTGAATTTTGAGGAGGATTTGCTATGAAATTAAACAAGAAAATCAAGACTTTTTTAGAAAATAAAAAAGGTGTTGCTACGATTGAAATTGCGATATGTGCCATGTTATTCATCATTGCAATTGGAGCTTTTATTGACTTGTCTGCTATATTAAGTAAAATAAATTCCATTTCATCTACAAATGCCTATGTTTCACGGGTCGTTGGAGCTCAAGGTGGTGTAAAAACAAGAACGCCTGAAAATTTCAAAGGTGAATACATTCATTCCAAAGAACTATACCAAAACGTTAAAAATTCCTTAGAGCGTTCTGGATTAAAAGAATCTGATTGGAGTATGTATATTGATGGTAGACGATTAACAAGTAGTATAAACGTTCCACTAAAAGACTATGGTAATGAAATCACGATTAAATTAAAAACTAATTTAAAATGGGATTTATTAAGCAATTTCATCCCTGGAGACTTAACGAATAATCAAACATCAGAGAGAACCGTTGTTTCTTCATTCAAAGTTAGAACTGGAGATGTAAAATCCGAATATAAACAATAAAAAGGCTTAGTATTTTACTAAACCTTTTTTGTTGTATCTGACCAAATATGTGAAAAAGGACAGATATTATCTGCCCTTTTCCTTATTTTTCAGTTTTATAATTGTATTGCGTTGCTGTTGCTAATACTGTACTAAATTTTGTATTGTACTTATATGTATTAGAAATTCCTGCATTAACCGTAAACTCTACATCTTTTACATTTTTATCAGCATTTAATTTTTGAACCATATCTTGAAGACCTTTTAGTTGAGCTACGATGTCTTCTTGTTTTTTATTGCCTTTGATAGAAGTGTTTACGTAGAGAAGCCCGTCTTTCATATCAGCCTTACTAATCTTCCAATCTTTTGTTGCGTTCATGTTTTTATCCACTGTAGGAATACTGTTAAACACTAAGAATTCAAGATGCTTTTCAGTAGCAATTGTTTTATTTTTTAAACCATCTACATAGAACTCTTTTGGTACATCTCTTTTTTCTTTATTATCAAAGAAGAAAAGCTCTACATTTTTATGTGTTAAAGCTTGTACTTTATCAGTAAGGTCTTTCATATCTTCATCTTTCAATTTAGTTGAGCCAATTACGAGTTTAACATCATTTTTCGAGAACTCTTTGTTTATTACTTGATATTCTACTTTGATTAAATTATCAAAAGATACCTCTTTTAAATCTACTGGTTTTTCCTTAAATAAAAACATCACACCACCAATAATCGCACCAATTAGCAATACAACTACACCAATCATTCCAAATAAAACCTTTTTGTTTTTTAAATCAAATAAATTACTCAAAATCCTCCATCTCCTTACTGTTTATTTTCTATCTAATTTATATTGTCGAGCGTTCAAAAGTATCTAACGGACATTATATTTCTATAAAAAGAGGAGCAGGTAGTATTCTTTATCACCTGCTCCTCTTGGTTTATTCACTTTGCGTATTTGATTGCAAAGGTTGTTCTTCTACTTTCGGAAGAGTAGGTTGCACTTCAGTTTGAGATTGAGCTTGGTCTTGTGATGTATTTACCTCTTGGCCATCTTGCGGAACTATTGGATTTTCATTCACCGTATTTGGTGTTGGTTGACTCACATTTTGTTTCGCTTTATTTACTTCTTTTTCTTTTTGAGATGCTTCAATTTCTCTTTTCTTTGCATCTTCAATTCTTTTTTGCTCTGCCATCTTCTTCGCTTCTTCAACCTCTTTCAATCTTCGTTCCTCTTCCAAGCGTTTTCTTTCTTCTTCTTGTTTCCTTCTTTCTTCAGCTAACTTTTCTTGTCTGATTTTCTCTTCTAAATTAGCTTTATCTCGTGCCACTTTACGTAACGATTTATTGAATTCTACTTTTAAATCATCGTATGCTGATTTGTGTTTCACTCTATCCAATCGTTTCCAACCATCTTCTTCTAATGTTTTAACCGCATCATATTGTGAAGGTTCTGTAGCTGAGAAATCATTAATTTGAGTGATTAACTCTTTCATGTATCGCTCTCGTTCTAACTCTTCAGATTTCGTTAGTCCATGAATAATACGATAGTCTTCAGCATCTAAACGTTCTTGTTGAGCATTTGTTTCTTTTCGAATTCGTTTTGACTCATTACGTTCACGCACATTTTGTTTTTGCTTCACAGTATATAAGCTATTAACCAATTTACCATCTTGTACGAAAACAGTATCTGGTTTTTCAAAGTCTTTGACTTCTAAACCTTCATGAATTTGTTCCATGAACTTCCTCCAGATATCCATTGTTGTAATACTAATAGAGTTTGATTGTTCTTGCGGTGTATCATCACCCGTATACACAGCGGTTGTATAATAAGGTGTATATCCTACAAACCAAGAATCTTTATTGCTATCAGTTGTACCCGTTTTACCAACCGCAAACGGATAATTACTCATATTAGCTTGTTTACCTGTACCTTGGTCTCCATGAAGTACAGAACGCATAGTATCTGTCATTAAATAAGAAGCACCTTTGTCATATACTTTTACTGTTTTTTTGTCATTTTCATAAATCACGTCATTTGTAGATAAGAATGTAATCTTTCTAACATTTGTTGGACGAATGAATTGACCACTTCTTGCAATTGTAGAATATCCAGAAGCCATTTCTACTGTTGTAGCCCCTCTTGTTAAACCACCCACTGCAATAATTGGATTGTTATCTTGTGGTGTTAAATATTTAAATTCCATATTAGTAAGATACTGCGTTATTGTATTACCACCAAATTCAGATGCTAATTTAAACGGTATCGTATTGATAGAGCTTTCTAAGGCATGTCTAACAGTCACTGCCCCTCTATATCCTCTGTACCAGTTTCTCGGTCCCTTAGGAACTTCACTATCCTCAAGCACACTATCTGGTGAATAACCTCTTTCAAAGGCAGGAGTATATGCAACTAAAGGTTTCATTGTAGAACCTGGTTGTCTGGCTCCTAAATATGCTCTATTGAAGTTATTTCCTTCTTGTGTTCTACCACCAACAATTGCAACAACTTCTCCAGTTGTATTATCTATTGTTGTTACTGCTGATTGTTTTTTATAAATCCCAGAATTCGGGTCTTTTTCTCTGAACTTCTTCATTTCAGCATCTACAACGTTTTGAAGTTCTTCTTGTTTTTTAGGGTCAATAGATGTTTCAATTTTAAATCCACCCATTACAATTTTCTGACGCATTTCATCATATTTTTCTTGGTACTTCTCAAAATATGCTTTTCTGTCTGCATCATCTTTGAATTGATAACGGAAATTAAAACCATCCTCTTCCATCAACACTTTTACAGCGTTATCAATGGCATACGTAAGGGCACTTCCTTCAATCTGATTATTAATTGTATTCGGATTTACATTTAACCCTAATTCTTCAGCCACAGCTTCCTTATACTCTTTTTCACCTATATAGCCAAGTTCTTTCATTTTAAATAAAATGATATTTCTTCTTTTCTTCGCTTTTGCAGGATTTTTTACAGGGTCATAAATACTTGGGTTATTTGGAACACCTGCGAGCATCGCTACTTCTGAAAGCTTCAAATCTTTAGCTGACTTACTAAAATAGTATTGTGAAGCTGTTTCAATTCCATATTTACCATGACCGAAATAAATGTTATTTACATAGAATTCCATAATCTCTTTTTTAGAGTATTTTTCTTCTAATTCTTGAGCAATTACCATCTCTTCGATTTTTCGCCACATCGTCCTATCCATTGTTAAAAAGACATTCTTTGTTAACTGTTGTGTAATCGTAGAGCCACCTTGTACGGTTCCTCCACCACTTTTAACAAACGTATATACAGAACGTAGTAAACCTTTAAAATCAATTCCTCTATGGTCATAGAAACGCTCATCCTCAATGGAAACAAATGCTTTCTCAATAAATGGACTCATATCTTTAGAAGAAACATATGAAAATTCTTGTGCTTTTAGTTCTTTTAATATATTCCCATCTTTATCAAGAATCTGTGTTGATTTCTTACTATTAAATGTCGAAGCATTAATTTTACTTACTTTGTCATACCCTTTTGTGATAGACTTAGCAATTTCATCTCCATACTTATAATAGCCATACCCGAAAACACCACTTGCGCCAATGAGTGATACTAAACTTGTTCCTAAGAAGAATTTCAAGACCTTTCTTTTTTTAGAGGTCTTTTTCTTTTTCTTCTTCTGCTCCTTCACTTTCTTTATACCTCGTTCTTCTCTGGTTTCCATAAACAACCTCCTTGCTAACGTTTCACAACTGGCATAATCAGTGATTGATAATGACCATTTTGTTCATGCTGATATTCAATAATTAGAGGTTCTTTTACACAACCAATTGAGTCCGTATTATAAATTGATAAAACTTCTTCTTTAATCCCTTTGACAATACTTTTAAAAAGACCATACTTTAGGATTGTGCAATTACTGACAAATACCACTTCTTCAGGATGAAAGATTCCGATATTTCCAGGAAGTAATGCATTTACTTTTTCTTCTGTTAATTGCATTTTCGAAGGAGTTTCTGAATCCACTTCTATATGTTGTTCGTCTTCTACACTCTGTTCAGATTCATTCATCATCGACTCACCAAGAAATATAGTTCTTACTTTAGGTATTAAACCCTCGCAAAATTCGTCCTCTTCCTTAGGTGCATCAGGAACGATTTCAAATGGCTCATTTAATGTAATTAGAAGATGTGTATCTTTTGTATCTTTAATCCCTTTCTCCTTGTAATAAGCATCAATATCTCCCATTCGGGACATGACATCTTTCTTACACATAGGATATATATCTTTCGAAGTAATTAATGTCAAAATCTCTTTAACTTTTGGAAAAGCGATGGCTATTTCAATAGGTACTTTGAACTGCATCATAGTTGTTGAAATATGGATTTCATTGTCGGATAAAAAGCATTCAATCTCTTTTGACTTATCTTCTTTTAACAGACGAATCATACGAGCCACTACCTCTTTTTCAATATAAAAAAGAGATTTATTATCAATATTTGCACTTACAGTTTTTTGAATGACTTGATGTAAACTTGTAGCACAAAACTCAATTGAATTATCAACATTCACTTGTAAGTAACTCGTTCCTTTTAAATAAGTTTTTTTAACAGCAACTGCACATTCGTAAATACTGTTATGTAAAACCTCTTTATTTATAGAAAATAATTTATTACTCGAAATCGAAAAACCACTCTTTTCATACTCATTGACACGTTGAATTCTTTGAGGCTCATAAAATCCATCATCAATTTTCAGAAATTCCTCTTCAGATTCAAGCGTTAGTAGTACATTTTTCTTAAATGAAGCCTTAAAAACGCTTGTGATTTCTTCCAATGAAACTGTGATTTCCCCTGCCGTTATGACATTGGCATTGCTTACAAAGGTCATAACAGGAAAATCTTCGCTATCTCCCACAAAGACCACTTTTTCTTTTTCAGCAATCATTGTAAAAGTACCGTACTCATCATCTTTCGATTCCTTAGAGGTCAACATTTTTTCTATCATTCCAAAAGCTTTACGTATATCATTTTTCTTTGCTTCAAAAATCATGCGTTCACCTTCTTTTTATTGACTATAGTAAATTATAACACATTCCATTCACTATACAAAATAATAATTAACCCTCTTTTAAAATAGTGCAATCACTTAATGGTAACCAACCCGAATGCTCTAATTCAATATTTGTATAAATACGTACATTTCCATACGTGTCAATATCCACTACATCAAACTCTTCTCCAATATACTTGTGATACCATATGTGTTCTACTGGAGCTTTTTTAATACGAATTCTTTTCGGAACTAATCTCAATCTGTTTTCTTTTAAACCACCATTCAAAACTGTTAATTCCACTTTCTACACCCCCTTAACGATTAAATTGTTTGTATTTAAAAATTCTCTATTGTTTGACCTTCATAGAAATCGAAATATTCTGTTGTGTAAGTTTCAAGCTCACCCAAATCATTTTTAACTTGAATTAAGTCGCCACCTACACATTCTTTTACTACATATACTTTGTTTCGAGTTAAATGAAAGTCACTTTCGTTAGAAACTACTAAATCAAAAGCATCTACTTGATCTCCATAACAACTGCCTCGTTTCATAAAATACTTCCTCCTTGTCTTTATAAATCGTTCATTCACTACGAATAGAACCATTAGCTATTAGTTTTTAAAAGAACACAATTCAATTGTTGAATTTAAATTTAAGAATCGTAATACCTTTTCATTCACTACTTCAAAATCAACTTCCCCTGGATAGTTATTGTTGTACCAAGTCTTTGTAGGAATATCAAAGTATACTGTTCCGTATTTTTTCTTATCATTGATATTTACGTACTGTCGCTTCATTAATTTGGTACTGGAAACTTTCTTTTCCCAATACTTTACTCGTTTCACAAAGATTTCAGGCTGAGAACTCTTCTGAACAGATTGAACTTTGATTGGTTCTTCTTCCACCTCAGGTATTTCACTTGCAAACCTGCGTTTGAGCTCTAATAAACAATAGCCAGTCGCTTCTGCATCCTCGTATGCTCTATGACGATTCTTATTCAAATAGCCAAACGTTGTACAAAAATCATCAAGCTTATATTTTCCTTTGTTAGGACAAAAATGTTGAAATACTGCAACGCTATCTAACACTTCATTTTTTGGATGGATACCTACTTTTTCAAAATAAAACAATAAGAATCTATTCCAATCAAACTTTGCATTATGGGCTACAACTAAAAAACCATCAATAAATTGTTGAAAAACGGGTAACACCTGACCGTAGACTGGCTTTCCTTGAACCATATCATTTGTAATCCCTGTTAATTTTGTAATGTTCGCAGGGATTTTCATTTCAGGATTAATCAATTGACTATACTTATCTACCACTTTACCGTCAATGTATTTTACAGCACCAATTTCTGTAATGCGTCCACCCTTCACTGGAGAGAATGCAGTTGTTTCAATATCCAATACTACAAAATTGTTACGTCCTAATAGATTAAGCATTTTTTGTGTTTCTTTTTTTGTCGCCATAGTAAATAATCACCCTTTGTAAAGTTCTTTCGCATTGACTATTGTCAACAAATCAATTTTACAACTTACTATAGTTAAAATCAACATTTATTTATTGACTATAGTAAAAAAACCATCGCGATTAAAATGCAATGGATTTTTATTCGTTTTAATTACTTATAATTTTTCCACATTCAGAACATTTCTCTTTCTGGATTTCTTCCGTATCAAATGGGTCATGTATTGGATGTGTTTCTTTATGAGGACAAAGGCTTTGCATCTTTTCTAATAAATGATTTTCTTTTTCGTACATTCTTGCTAACTCTTCTTGGAAGAGCCCATACTCTTCTTTCGCTTTTTCATAAGCAGTCATCTCTAAGGAATCTTTCAATTCATCGCCTTCCCACTTCCTTTTACACTTTAATAAGTCCTTCGCTGTAGATTTCTTGTTACTTCGTAAAACACTATCTATCTTAGCTTCTCTTGCCATTTCTCTTAATTTATTCATGTTTAATACACTCCTTTTTAATTTCAACAATCCTTTGACCATCCAAGCCAATTGAAATATCAATTATTAGGAAATTCACTTCATAAAGCATCTCAATTTGCTTTTCTGTATTAGGCATAGCTCTTAGACGATTTAACATACGCAACCCAAAATTCCTCGCAGATGTTGCCAGAATTGAACTACCGCCATGTAAACCCGATGTTACTGCAAGGAAATCCTCATCAGCCATTAATTCGCCAACAATTAATCTGGATGGCTCATTAGAATCTTGCAAGAATCGTAAACTCCTCATACTAAAATCTCCGTCATCTCGAATAAGAATCTTCTTATTCTCAAAATCAATATTGGGCGAAATTTCAGGATAATTTTCTATTACCACTGACTTTCGTTCTGGGAATCTCTCTAATTGATACTTAAATAAAGCATTTAATAATACAGTCTTTCCCACTCCAGTAGTTCCTGTAATTACTATATTTTTATTTTCTTGAATCGCCTTTTTAATTTCTTCTATTTGTACAGATAAGAGATAATCACAACTATCAAGACTTTCCAATGAAAACGTTTCATTTTCTAATATAGAACGAATCCACTTTCCATTACGTAACGTTTTTACATATTCCTCATTCTTCATCCGTTCGTCATTATACGTGTCTGGATTATTCAGTGCCATTTCGAGTAGCCTCGTCAATGGCTCCACACCTTCCTTCCTTAACAGTTCAATTAATCCTTGTTCTTTCGTATCCAATCTCATTACTTTTGTTTGTTCTTTCATATCAACACGCCCTTTCCTTATTTTTTATCATTAATTTGTAACTTAGTTACATTGTAACTTTTTTATTTACTATAGTAAATAAAAATAATGTTCTATAACCGCATAATTTAAAAAATACACTTTACTGCAAGGCTTCTAAAGGCAATAAAAGAATGATAGCATTATCGCTATCATTCTTTTATTAATAGTTCCTTATAAAATTATCTAAGTATTGTCGTTGACCTTTATAATTGAAATAATACCCACTATCATTTGAATACAATCGTAATAAGAAAAATATATACTCTTCATTTACAAACTCATAACCAAACACAGAATCATTTATGCCATATACAACTTTACAAACAACAAGCCCGAATCCTGTAAAACTTAGTGCATTATATCCAAAAGATTCTTTGTTCATTTTCCCTTCTTTAAACTCTTGTATTAGTTCTTTTTTAGTCTGCATTTCTATTTACACTTCACTTTCTTTTAAGATTTTCAAGGATTTTAGTGTGTCAAAAAACTCATTTTCGTCTGATTCTGTTGCGAGAATTCCATTTCTTGATAATTGATACGCACAACGATATACTTCAGGCAGATAAACCCCCATCTCAACCATCTTCCCCGTCATTTCAGTTACTTCTAATGTAATCGTGTCCATCAACTTACCTAATTCTGTGTACATCCGATATGTAGCAGTGAAAGAAGCTTTTTGGATTCCATCCACTATGATGTTTTCTTGCTTCTCTTGTGTTGTTTGAACAATCACACGCTCTTTATATAGTGATTTGTTTTGTTCTCTCAATCTTCCATATAAATCTATTAATTCACTAATACCAATACTTTGATTAGACTTGCTGAATGACAAATGTGTAACTTTATTATCGAGTAAAAGTTTATGAAATTCTTCTTTTGAAATTTCTCTTATAAAACCAAATAGTCCCTGCTTCTTATAGAACTTTCCATCTTCTGACCAAGCATTGAATTTATTAAATATTTTATTCCATTTAGTAGTTATGAACATAACTTTCACCATCCCATCACTACACAAGTTGATAAATATCCCCTACAATCTCAATTTCATCTGATTGATAAAAACTAAGTGCCATACTTAGTGTGTTATCCTTTGCTTCTAACATAAATGAGCCCTCTTGTAGCGTTACAATAAACGGAACAGAATGCCCTTTAACATGCATAAGATGTCCATCATAAATCTCTCGATTATACATGTCTTTTTTACCTGAAAACAAATAGAATGTCCCTTTCATTTCATATTCGTACCCACACTCATCTCTTCGACTCATGTCAAATAAAAACAATCCATCTTCGAATGCTCTAATTTCAAAATTCTCATTGGAACATAACTCACTCCAAGAAACCATTCTATTACTCTCTTCATCGAAATAATTGAATTTAATCATTTATAATACCCCTTTAACCAAATATCTCTTTAACTTTGTTATTTACATCCCTCACAAAATCTTCATCTGTTCCCAATAATTCATTCATCAAACTTTGAACAAATAAATGTCTGGATAGCATACCATTCATATTGTCACTTTTGTTTGTAATACGAATATATCTCTTATCGTAAACAAATGTTCCTAATACTCTCTTTCGCTTATGTAGCCTAAACGTGATTTTATTACGTGTATCACTAACGATATAAAACCCTCGTCTCTCAAGTATTTTCTTCATCTTATCTGCTAATTCTACGTTTGGCTTTGTGGCATTACTCGTTCTTGGTTTCTTTTTGTATAATAATTTTACGGCTACATCTTCTTCCTTTTTGCAATCACTCACAAAATCATTCCACTCATCGTAATGAACAAGAAAATGGCCACCTAACACAGGATTGTTAATTCGGTAATATTTCTCATCTTTATCAAAATATCTACCACATAATCTACATGCGTGAACTGGTCCTTCTTTTTCCCACATTTCTTTGTTCCCTATTGTATATACTGGCTCTTTAATCTGATATTTTTTGTTCTCCATCTTTTTCATCTCCTTTCGATTCATATATATTTTTTCATTCCGAAACAATTTTCGGAGTGTATCCTCTAAGAAATTAATTAAACACTTTTCAAATTCGCTATTAGCAGTGGTAAGAACTTTTATTTGATTACTCTTCATAGAAAGTAAGAATTTATATTCTTTACAAGAAAATCTAATTTCCTCATTATTTGTAGAATCAATACGAAAATCTTCGTTTCGTAATTTTTTAAGAACATCGTCCTTGTTATTCATCTTCTTCATAGGCGATTCATATGCGAATGAAGAACATAATGTGCTTCCTGAAAAAATTGGATTTACAAGCATATCTACCATCTCCTTTATTCTACATATTCCTTTACAAAAACAATAACAATTTTATTAACTATAGTCAATAATAAAAACCAGATAAATCCTTAAAACAATCTAACACCTAACAACTATTGTAAATAATATTCATTGATAACATACTATATATAGGAATCTACTAATAAAAAGGAGTGAAGCAAAATGATTAATATAGAAACTATCAAAATCTCATTAATGATAACGTTATCCATTGCTTTTGTTCATCTATCAATACATTTCTTTTTAATGGAATTGAAAAAATGTTGGGAAGCAGATTTGATGGATTTTTTACACAAATTAGAGGAAGAAGGAGCTAAGATTGAAGCTTCTAATAAACAGTATTAAATAACGAGATACAAACAAAACAAGAGCAAGATTCTAATCTCTCGCCCTTGTTTACTTATATACTTTGTTTTCAATGAAGTCTTTCAAAATTTTATTTTCTTTTAAATATCTGTAAGCATAATCTGTACATTGATACTCTTGTCCTAAATAATGATAGATAAACTCCATTCTCTTTATTTCAAATTCTTCAATCTCTTGAATAGATGGTTCTTTATATAGTGGATTTGATATTGTTCTACTTGCACCAGAATCCAATACAAAAACTATATATTTATTAAATCTTCTGACTTTAGGGTTTATATAAGGACATGCAACCTTCGCCTCCTGAACAGCTCTTTTATAGTGAGTCATTTCAATCATCCCCTTTTTGTTTTATCTTACTTATCTACCATTCAAATTAATCCCCTTTTAGATACATATTTTTGAACTTTTTTCGAAATTAAAAATCTTGAAATTGAATATAATAATTGAATTATAAAAAACAGATAATCAAAATGATTGATTATTAAGGAGAGGCTAACACATGAATATTAACTGGAACACAATTACTGATTTTATCAATTTATTTGATTTAAAAATCTTAGTATATGGATTAATTATAGGAGTTGTCTTTTATTTAATTAAATCTGGTATAAAACGAGTTAAAAGAATGATTCGTAAAGCGAAAAGAGAAGCGAAGAAACTCACGATACGATTAATAATTAAAAGTTTTTTAGGTATATAGTAATAAAGATTTAAAGTATACTTACAAAATAGATATTTAAGTTGAACGAAAACATGTAGCGTAATAAATTAAAAATTCTATACAGGGGTGTTAATATGAGTGAACATAATCACATGGTTGAGAAAGATTGCACACTTCAATTTTATAAAGGAAAAGACAGAATGAGTGTAGATATAGAAGGAGGTAATATATTTGTTTTAAGAACCAAACTTGGAGATGGTATTTTATTGGAGAGCTACGATGAAATTGAAGATACGATAACACTTCTTACAAAAATTAAGGAAACAAAGTTTACAAAAGAATGAACTTAAAAAAGTAAAAACCACCAAGCATAGTCCTTTGTGGTTTTTTATTTCATTTTTCAATTGATAGATACATTTCTTTTAAACGCTTCAAAAACGGTCTAAATTCCTTATGCGGATATATATTCCTACAACTCTTCACATGTGATTCATGGCCATTTCATAGTCCCCTAATTCATGACACACTAACCATAAACACAATACCGCTGACCTTGAAACACCCTCATAACAAGATGCAAGGACTCTTTTCCCTTGTTCTTTATATAAAAGAATCTCGTCAAAACATTGAATCCATACTTTTTCTGCAACTATCAAGTTTCCATCATCGAAAGGAACATGATGCATTGTTATACCCTGCGGAACAACAAGATTTTTAGGAAGTGTTCTATCCCATCTAAAATCATACCAAATATCTACTAACGGTATTGTTTTTCTTATATTTCCTGTCCCACCTATATAAAGCCAATCGAATACAGGTGTTATGTCATCATTGCACGGTCTTTTCATTCTATCCCCCTTTTCATTTCAATGATTTTGTTAAAAACGGTTATAAATATCCCCGTTCTCTTGTAAAAGTTAAAATGATATAAGCATATATACTTTTTACTGAATTTCAATTTATATAGGTTTATGTTTCGGAGGGGTTTTGAATTTCCTGTTTTTAAATATTCAACTCAATAGGTTCAATAACTTTCTATAACGGTTATGACCCCTCATCTATTTACATTGGTTTTTTATAAACTTCAGTATTTATATACTTTATTCGTTCATTCTCCATTATTTTCTCTTTTTTAAAATCTCCATCTATAGCATGAAATAGCATTATAGATAATGCAAGAATACCTATTGCTACGACAGTTGCCACAATTTTATTTTCAAAAGCATTACCACATAAACCCATTACCGATAATACCAAAGTTATCTTCAATACCCACAATATAATTTCGATTATTAGGCTCGCCATAGCATTTATCTCCCTTATTCTTATAATCCCTGTTTTATCTGCATTGCAATTCCCGCAAACATACCGAATAACATGAGTAGCGATATGAAAATCATCATATATTTCATCCATTTCTTTTTCATTTTATAAACACCTCCTGCTTATACAAAATAAGTGTGATGGAAATCCACCACACTATTAAATCGCAATATCTTTAACAACTATATCAACAGACGTAAAGACAAGTTCTTTTTCTTGTTTCTCAGTCTTATAAATAACCTTAATGTAATCTTGACCATTTATAGCCAGTCCAATCACAAGTGCATATTCATTTTCAAAATCATTTACATAGGCATGTAAAAACGCTTCTGTATCAATATCCTCTTGCGAGTATGTCACAAGCTTATGCTCTACAATATCTTGAATACTCGTAACAAATGAAGGATTAAGGTCTTTATATACATCGTTAATGCTAACGCTTGTTCCTACATTCATTTCTAATTGTTTTAATAGTTCCTGTCTCTCAACGGCATTTTTATCCGAAATAATTTTCATTACTCATCACCCATTTCTATTTTCTATAATTAAATTTTACATTTTTTATTAACTATAGTCAATAAAACGAGTTGTTTATCATTGGCTTAATTCTTTATTCTTTTCTGCTTCTATTTCCTCTACTGCTTTTTTAAAAATGTATTCTTTTACTGCTACATTCACATCTTCTATTTCAAAGTCTAAAGGATTTTCATTTTTATATCGGGTTATGTACATAACATCAACAACTGTGTTGTCAAATTCATCTGTAGCTGTAATTAAGAAAATATGACCTTGGCGAATTGGCTTTAAATTAAAACTTTGCGTGGATAGGTTAGATAAAACTGAACTCACAATTACCTCTGTTGTTAGTTGCATTAATTCATTTGGAAACTCTCCATCTGCAAACTTTTTCCCCACCATTTTTTCTACTAATACTTCTTTTGTTTCTGATTCAATTTCTTTTACAATTTGAACAATATCCATTTGTATTTCACTCCTATTGCCTATAAAAAAAGTGCCGATACATATCGGCACCTTTCCCAGGATTATATTTACTTGACGTTAGAACACACATGCAAAGCATGACTGTACTTCGCATGTGAATCATTAAGAACTTTACATCCTTATGTTAACACTTTTATTAACTATAGTCAATAAAAATTAATCTTCTTTGATATAAATTGTAAAGGGATAATCACGAAATGTTTCTTCTATCAGTTTAAACACTTCATTCCAATCTCCCCCTGCTAATCCACATCCAAATTTAAAAGGTATTGCAATGGATAGATTATGTTTTTGAGCCCGCATCTTTAATGAATAAAAAGCTTGTTTCAATGCATCCATTTCCGTATATACACCATCTCTACCAAACTTGTGTTGTCCAAATATATTTGCAATGTACTTATCCTTACTTTTTATAATTTGACAAGTACCTAACAAATGTCTTCCTTTATTTTCTTGCAAACACAACGCTCTATATCTTTCAAATGCTTCTGGATAGTGTTTTTTTATATCTTTTGCTAACCCTGACCCCATTACACCTTGAGCGTTCACTTGATGACAAACAATATCTTCTGTCGCCTGTAACAAATCCCCTTTTACAATCTTTATAAACTCACTCATAAAAAAACTCCTCTCAGTTACCTTTTTTATATGTTGTCTATGTATTGTATTCATTTTTGTTTTGTTTCATAAAATCTTTATATGCAGTGACCGTGTAATAGTGTAATAAAAATTTCATTTCTAAGTATAATAAATAAATTTGAAAGAGGTGATAACAATGTCCATGAGACCAATATTGAAAGAAGTACATTGTGCAGAATGCAAAAATAGATTCAACGGGGATTTTTCAACAATAGGAATGGCACAAAAAAGACATATACTTTGCGAGGAATGTAGAAAAGAACTATATCAAAGAAATAACAAAAAAACAAGAGAAAGACAATGTTTTTAACATTGTCTTTCTAAAAGAAGAATAAATCTTCCCTTTTATTTAAAGATTGTACATGTCTATTTACTTCATCATACAATTCAAACAAATCATCATTCATATTATTTCCTTCAAAAAAATCCTCTATTTTTATCGTCCAAATATCCAATGCTATAGAGTATTTAATTTCCATTGATGGCGTTTTGTCATCTATATCACAACATTTGATAGAATATGTTACCTTATCTCTTGTTGTTTCCTTTATAAGGTCTTTATATGGTCTTAATATATCATCCATTAAATTCATTTCAAATTCCATTTTTGGAAGAATTAAATCATCTAAATCATAATAATGAAAGTTTATGTCTTCTATATATCGTTGTATTTCACAATACAATTCATCTGCTTCTGGATATTCTAACACAACTTCATTTTTCATTTCTAAATAAACATTCCATCCCAATTGTTCATCGCATTTCAATTGGAACAAATATGGATATTGACTAACATGAATACAAATTCCATTCGTATTATTTACCCATTCATAGGAAAGGTTGTTCTCTTTTAGTAAATCAGGTATTTTCTCATTAATCCATTCTATTCCCTTCACTTTACAACCTCCCTTTTTATATGTTTTCTATCTTATTTTATCTTTTTTAAGAATCTCTTTCAACAGAAAAATCTAAACTTTTAAACTAACTATAGTCAAATAAGCGGTTGAATCAAGTCTTTCTTTTATTTTTAAAAAGTTGTATACTGAACTCACAGAAAATCAAAGTTTTTATCATAAAACTCATGTTCTCAGAATAAATAATTAAGGACGAAAGGATGAGGTGATTATATGAATCAAGACAAAGCGGTAAGCTTCAATAAAAAAAGTAATTTCGATTCAGAGAGATTATTAAAACGTTACAAAACTCGTAAATTGAATTTTGATTTAGCCATTCAAAGAAAAGAAAATATCTGGGATAATAAGAGGGCATCTTTATTAATCCATTCTATTCTATCAAACTACTATATCCCACCTATCGTAGCTATTAAAGATAATGACATGTTAAGCGTATTAGATGGAAAACAGAGATTAACTACTTTATTTTCATTTATGCAAGGGGACTTAGTTTTAGATAAGAATACCCCATTAGTTGATGGAGAAAAAATAGCAGGTTTAACTTTCGAAGATTTATCTGAGGAATTCCAATCAACTATTAAAAAATACAAATTTGATTTCTCCATTTCTGAAAACTTAAATGAACAACAAATCGAAGAATTATTCTTCAGATTAAATAATGGTGTGGCTTTACGCACGATTGAGGTGACAAGAGCGGTCTTAGGAAATCGTATCATTTCTTTCTTAAAGAGAATTACAGATTTCCCATTTTTCCAATATAAAATCAACATTACAGCAGGTGCAAGAAAAAGATATACGGACCAAGAAATCGTACTTCAAATCTTAAAACTAATTTATGAACCTAACAGTGGTTTAAACAAACGTGAAATGCAACCATTTATTGATAAATTAAAAAGTGAAGATTTAAAAGCAAGACTAAAAAGCACATTAGATAATGCAATTTTTTACCTAAATGAAGCATTCCCTAAAAAGCAAAAGTTTTTAAAGAAAGTTAACGTTCCAATGCTTGTGATTTTGTCATTAGATGTTATTAATAACAACTTAAATAACAAAGTAACTCCTATCAAATTCGGAGATTGGGCCGAGGCATTCTTTGAAAATACGCCTGAAGATTATAGAATTGCTTGCCAGTCTGGTTCAGCAAGTGCTCAAAATGTAAAGAAACGTTTAACTTCTATGAGAAATCATTTCTGTAAACATTTTGATTTATCTTTAGAAGATTTAAACATAAAAGAAGATGCACCTCAAAAGGAAAAGGAATTAAATGAAGCTATATAAAAAATGAGCCCTAAGTGGCTCATTTTTTTATTGATTCATCATGCTTTTCTTCCGTACCTTCCATCAAGATAACTCTTCCGTCATAGAATTCTTGAATACGATATATTCCTTTTGATGTAGTAAAGTCAAATATTTGTTTATCTGCCTCTATGCTATAAACACTCAATTCTTTTACATCTCCAATTTTATCTTTATTTTTTAATACATATTTTCCTGTTCGTTTTGAAAAATCTGGTTTTGCATTTGTTGTAAATACATTCTTCTTTTCTTCCCCTTTTATTTCGACCACTTTCACGACTTGTTGAAAACGAGTAAAGAATTGATAGGTTCCTTTTGTTGTAATAATAACCTGCTCATTATCTGAATTAGAACTTTCTATAGATTTATATTCACCATACTTCTCTTTCTCCTTATTGATTTGAAGTATATTTTCAGGATATATCTCTATTCCTTTATCTTTTTTATAAATTTCTTTTCTATTTGGAAATGCCTGTTCAATTTCTTGTATTTGATATTCTAATCCGTTTGAAGATGTTAAATACACAAAATAAACGCCTTTTGTTGTGTATAGTTTATATAGGTCGAAGTTCTTTTTATTTACATGAACTGTCCCTTCTCTTTTACTATTTCTAAAGTCCCCCATGTTCAAATCTGCATTCTTTCCGATAAATTCCGTCATGACTTCTTTTGCTTTCTCATCATGTACTCTATTAGGGTTTAACACCATGTCTACAGATAGACCTATCATACATAGAAGTAGGACTGCAAATATAGTTGTTAATGCGGGATGAATTCTTCTTTCTTTATAAAGAATATAAATCCCATACGGAGGAAAAAGCCATAGCCATAAAAATAACTTCCTTTTCCCTTTCTTACTCGATTCCATTTCTTTATCAGTCTTATTTTCTGATTGCACAACGTCTTTCTTTTTCACTTCATTCTCCCCTTTCATATATTTTTAGTCTACTAATATATTCATTGGGGCTATATACTAAAACGGTTCGAGCTTGTTCAATAAAAAAAGAGCAAACGAATTTACTCTTAAACAAAGGATAAAACAGGAACCTGCATTTCCTTATACGTATTTGCTTGTTCCTCTGAAATCATTTTTACTACTTTATCCATTAAACATACCCTTTCATACGATAAGCCATATAATGCTTCAGTGAGACTGAATGAACAGTAGGTATTATATATTAATACCATTTTATTATCCTGTTTATTTAGAATTCCGAAATATCTTCCTTCCATATATCTAATACACCTTTCTCTATACATTTACTTCAAGTTTTTATCTTTGCTTTCATCATCTTCTTTTGGAGCAAATAACAATACTCCTGGTAAAACGGTGATAACGTCAATACTAAAGAATAAAAAAATGGATGCTTTCAGTATCTCTTTGTTAACACCTACGTTTACATTCATTACAATTAAAAGACCAAGTAAGCAAGCTAACACTTTTTGTTGAAAAGAAAAAACGTTATATCGAAAGTCTTTGTTTTTAATCGAGCCAAGAGCTATTGAACCAAACACAACTAAAGCATTCATTCCTATAACAGCCCAAATGAATTTAGAAATCCCCTGAAAGAAAGGTAGGAAGTATAGAATAGCAAGAGGTATTAAGGGAAGAATCACTGAAATTACTAATTCTTTCGTTGTAACATATGCTTTGTTTCTGGACATATTCATTTTTTATTGCCATCCTTCTATGTAAATTTATTTAAAATGAACTTATTTACGAAAAATATACTTATTTCATATGTAAAAAAAGTAACAAAGATAAGAAATGATATGAACGTTGCAGAATGTGTGTCTATTTTTAAATATTCGCTTATTAGTACAATCGCAAGAATAGAAGCACACGATTCAGTCTGAACATCTACTACCCATTTCATAATCATTTTCTTTTGTAAAACTTCATATTTACTGACTGCAATACTAATGGATACAGAAAATAACAGAATAAAACATGAGAATAAAGCTATCTCTTTTTTATGTGTAGATATGAATAGCATACATAAAGAGATAAAAGATGTGAGAAACAGCCAATACTGACTGTTCTCCATCATAAATCGTTTTCTATCACCTTTATTACTTTCTGACTTACGCAGACTGTTCATTGCTTCTATTCGGCTCTAAAAATGTAGCTAATCGACCCTCGTGATAAAAAACTAAATCCTTATCATTTAATGGCATATTGTAAAAATCTTTATAGATTTGAGGGAATTCGATATTTGGAACACAGATAAATTCATATTCATTTGAATAGCCCATTGCATACTCTACAAAACGTTTCGCAAAATATTTACCTGCGGGAACCAATTCGAATACTGTAACTTTAGTAAGAATATTATTTTCAAAACAATCTCCAATAAATGATTCCGTTGCACTTCCGTTAAAGTTCATAGCTTTTTCTTTTGGGATTTCAAAGACAAACTCATCCTTCGAAAACATCCTTACATCTTCTTCTTTACATACACCTTCTTGTAAAAATAATTGCAGTACAGCATACGTAAGATACTCTTCAATCTTAACTTGCTTCTTAGGATTTAAATTACCAAAGATAACTTGTCGAAGGTATTTTGATTGGATGAAATACTTTTCATCCGTAAAAACTTTCATTAAGTCTTCATATGAATCCATTCCTAAAACCAGAGATTTGTCATACCATTTTAAAGCCTGAAAATTAGCTGTTTTTAAATCTACAGAAACAAATACTTTACCGACATTTTCTTTTTGATAGATATTCTGCTTTGAAAATGAATGTTTTTGTACATCATATTCTTCTAATCTATCATGATTAAAAACATCAAATGCATTTGTTTGTTTAATTGTGTTAGATACTTTATCTTTTAATTGATTGTAATAATCCATAAATCCACGTTCTCCACCATTTCTTTCAACAGCGTCCTTGAACATATTATATTTTCTCTTTGTTTGATGTGTTTCATCATATAACTCTAAATAATACGAGAAATACGGCTCTTGAAACACTTTAATTGGTAAAGAAAAATCTTTTACAAATCTATTTTTTAAATCTACAGATAACATCTGTATCATCTCCATTCTATTGACTATAGTTGATATTATAATTCATTTACTACCTTTTAGTCAATTAATTTTTACAAAAAGAGACACAATGTATTTTTGTGTCTCTTTCTTCTTGCTATTTATTTGTATTTTGATAGTTTCCTTCCCACGGCTTAATCTGAGCAATTGGAACAACTAAACAAGGAATTTCGTTTAAAAACATATCTACTGCTTTTCTACGTGCAGAAAACCCATCTTTACTTCCCTGTTTTTCTAATTCATAAAGTGTTTTTGACGCACCATCAGGAATAAAATAATTATCAAATCCGAAAGCTTCTTTTACAGGTTTGTTATTCACAATTCTTCCATGTACCGCTCCTTCATATAGATAAATTCGATTTCCATCATTTGCGGCCAAACAAACTTTCCAAGTTGCTGTTTTACCTTCATATTTACTTATGTTGTCTAAAAGCCATTTAACATTTACTCCTACATCTTCGCCCTCAATGTATAGAGCATTGTCCTCTATAATTCTCATTGCACCTGCTTCTATAGATTTATACATAGCAACTACATCTACTGAAGGATGGTTCACTTCTTGAATATCTCGACCTTTTTCAATATCTATATTATTGATACCAAATCTTTGAAGCTCTTTTAACTTGTCTTCATTCGAAGAAACTAAAATATATTTCGGTTTATTTTGGGGGGCATAATCTACAAATTCTGCATTATATATCCAATTAAATGAAGTCAGAGTTTCTATTTCTTCCTTTGTTTCAATCTTTAATGCGTATAACAAACCATTGATAATTTTATAAGCATGACTTCTATCATCAGAGACAGGCATCATCCAATGGGTTTCCATTCGGGCAATTGCCTGTATGCCTTGATAAGTCGATTCTGTATCTGTATTAAACTCTATATTCAAAGACTCATTCGATAAGGTGTAACCTGATTCAATTGCATTTGCAAAAGCAGTTAGATTCCCCTTTTTTCTTAGCCATAAATATACATCTGTAGCAAGAGAACTACTGTCATCATTTACAACTTTGTCTAAAATGTAGTTAGCAAGAGTTACTTTACTTTCCATACCTTCCTGAGAAAAAATAAGATTACTTTTAAAATACTGATGCACAAATAAAGGGATTGCAGGGTTATTCATTTTTATCCTCCATGTTTCTAATTTCAGCTAATTCTTGCATGAAGTACTCTTTTATTTTATCCACATCAATTTTGTCACTTGTACTTTGCTTAAGTCTTAAATCCTTTTTTACGGAAATCCATGGTGATTCTAACACAGGTAATTCTTCTAAAAAATTACCTGAATAATGTCCATACACTAACCATACAGAATTTATAACTTCTTTTCTTTTTGAATTTATCATTTTTCACACGACCTTATTCAGGTCTTTCCCTCTGTTCTGTTTATATAATCTATCTCTTCTATAAACTGCTTCTTCATTTCTTCTGTATCCATTATGATACTCTTCTTCTCTTTATTTCTTACCTTCTCACTTAGATTAAGAAACGGTATATCTATTTCTATAAGATGATACATAAAACTATCTGAGCATTTTCCATACCTTGTCCATATCCAATCAATGACAGATTCCTTCTTTTCATCAATCATATTCATGCACCTTTTCTTTATAAAATAATTAATTTAATTCATCATGATAGGGAAATTCCATCTCAATCAATTCTAAAATATCTTTTCGACCAAGGAGTTGTAAAGATTGCACGATTCCTGTAAGCACACCATCATAGTGTTTTGCTCTGTGTGGTTTAGTCCTTTCCTGTATGGCACAAGTTATATAGTATTGAATCAGTTCTCTTTCATCATCTGTTAATTTCGCATCTAAAACATAGGGAGATTTTAATTCCGCTTTTTTAATCATCTTTCATTCTCCTGTTCTGCTATTTTATTATTCTCCAATTCCTCCATTAAAGCTTGGATAGATTCTAAATATTTAATCGGCTTTCCATAATGTAAATCTTGTAATGCATTGCATAAGTTCATCCATTGCTCCCCTGTGCCAAATTTAGGTTTCCACCAGTCTTTTTTGTCAACGTTAAATGTAGGAATCTCTTCAGAAATGATAAACGCTCTATAATTCTCTATAATCCATTTTGCTTTGTCTGTACTACATGGAGAGCCTTCAGCTTGTTCAATAAAGTTTTCTAAATGAAGTTCAATAAATTGATAGTGTTGATATAAGAAAGACATGCGATAAAAAGAATTGCCCTCTAATTCAGGATATAGATTAAGTACACACACATCTAAGATTTCACTAAGCTCATGATTGATAAGGGAGTCAAACGTAGATGGGTCTTTTAAAAACTTTTCATATTTTAAAATTGTTGTTTGAATTTCATGATTGTATTTACGAACCATTTCGTTATTTGTACTATTTGCGAGTGCTTGCAACATATTAGACATCATTGATTCAAAATCTTTTTTGATTTGAGTTTTCTCGGTCATTATTCCATATCTCCTCTATGTATTACTTCTTTTGTCCTTCTCGATGAGTCATTGTGAACTTATTATCTGTACTGCTGTAATAAATAATGTACTCTTCTTCTCTTTCTTTATCTGTAAGAATTTTAATGTGGTCATTTATTTTCTTGATGGTAAATTGGTCATTTTCTTGTTCTTTTTCTTCATGGGTATTATTATCTTTTTCTATCTTTAATTGCGGTTCCGTATCTGGTGGGTCACATGCCGATAACAGGAACATGCAAAAAAATGTACTTAATATGACATAAATAAATCTTTTACATTTCACCTATATCACCTGCTGCTTTCATTCCAGCAACTACACGCCCTGTACCACGACAATCAGGACATGGTAATCTACTATCACTTACATGCTCTCGATAAGTTCCTGTGCCACTACACCAATGGCAGGACTGTAATATATAATTCGTTGGTATGATTTTATCTAAGGTTGTTTTTATGTCGTCTTCCTCGAAGAACTCTACATAAATCCACTCTGCATCCCACCCAATAACAAACCCTTGTTTTTTCTCATCCTCTGCAATCACAACATCTACTATTTGACCTGCTTTTATTTGCATTTCCTAATCACCCCTTAGGCTTTCCTGTTTGTTTCATTCCTTTAAATTCATGGTCAAAGATTAATCTTGATGAAAATCCGCTATAATTAGGGTCTAACATATTTTCTGGTAAATCTTCTGTAACGACATGCATGTTTCCCATCCAACTATCTGAAACAATGGTTTGATTGTCTACAATGGCTTGTTTAAAGCTGTCATTCCCTTCCCATGAACGTGCTTTCCCAATGTTTACTTTTCCATGAGTATAGTATTTTCCACTTTCCTTGAAAAAGGTCACCTTAATAATCAAATCTTCTCTTTTTTCCATGTTAAAAACTCCCTATTAGTAGATTGAAATCATAGTTTTTCGTAACGATGTAACAAATCTTTTTCTTTATTAATCTTGTATTCAATAATTTTTAATGTGTCTCTTTTCTCTTTATCCACTGTCAGGTAACCAAAATAAACTAAATGACCTAATGCATTTGTTTTTGTAGCAAATTTCTCATTAAGCAAAGAATTTAATTGTTCTTTGGAAATAGAAGGATTATTCATTACAGCATTTAAAATGAAATCCTCTTGTTCAATTTGATGATTAATTAATCTCAACCAAATTTTATTCGCAACTGATTTTTCAGCTCTTTCACCACACGCACTACATACTGGAATTCCAAATCCCAGACCACCCATGTTATAGCGTTGTACTTTGTTAAATGTATTTCCACACTGACATTTATAACGTTTAGGTTCAGTTGTTCTTACAATCCCCTTTTTTGTAAATAGTTCTGGAAATTCCTTTTTAACTACAGATAACATATCAACCATGACTCTCTCTCCTTCTCTTTATCGTTTCTATTACGTTTATTTATTTTCTAAAGCAGAACAAAAAATCTTTATTCTCTTTTGTTTATTTCGCTGTACTTGTTTACACCCTTGAAAATGAGGGCAAATGTTTCTTTTTAATCCTCTGCCACTCAAAGCTTGATAACATACACACAACTCATAAGTGTCCTCTTCCTTCATTGCAATCGAATTCATCTTGCCTTCTTGTCTTTGAATCGGACAATCATCCATTTTTACATACACTTCATCGGACTCATCTGATGTAGCGTAGACAGAAGCGAAAATCTCTATTTCTTTTCGTTTCATACAAACACCTCTTCTGAATTTCATTGACTATAGTATAACAATTATATTTCTTTAAGTAAAATAAAATTTACATATTTCTTTATGATGAATAACATTAGATATATTATATAAAATAATATAAAGATATAATATGTAAATAAAAGGAGGTAATTATATGGAACAAAAATATATGTTAAACTATTTACTAACAATTGTGGGTTTTATATTTCTTTTGCTATCCAATATACTGAATTTAAATGTATTTGTTTTTTCAATATTCATATTCATCAGTATAACTTCCAATTTTGGGGCGTTCGTCCTATGGATGAGAATGTTTAACGAACATAAACAATCATTGCAAGAAAAAGAGGAATGAATATAATCATTCCTCTTTCATTTCTTTCTGAAACTCCGTAATGCCTACCCCTGCAAAAACTAAGGCAGACAATGAAATCGCTAATTCTGGTGTTTTCGCCTCTACTTTCCAATAACCTTTCGATGACGTGATAGAAAATTCAGATTCCCATATACCACATTCAAAATTCAAATCAAATGAATCTAACTCTCTTACAAGCTTTCCATCTTGAATGAGTCCATTATCCTTTGTTAATTGATTCGCTATCATCCAAGCGTGTTCCAGATTTGTTGATGGTTTAAACGAACGAACAAAGGTGTATTCATTCTTCTTTTCCCCTTGAATCCAACCTTCTTCTTTAAAGGTTTCATCCCTTCCCCATTTAAAGCCCATGACCTTTACTGCAAGTAAAGTATTCATTCGTTCCAACGTTTCTTTTTTCAAAATAATCATTCCTTTTTATAATTTAGATTAGCAATGTTCTAACATTTCTTTATTAACATCCTCCATTTTTAAGTTCATGCTATTTTCCACACGTTTCTTTTCATACTCAATTTGTTCTTTAATTACTTCGCATTGTTTTTTGTAGCATTGTCTACATTCTTCTTCTGTAAAGAAAATATTTAAGGATATGCCTGTAATGGAACGATAACCAGTATTATCATATGGGACAATGATTTTACTTAATGGTGCTCCTTTTTTACCAAGTGGTCGAAAGTGATACGATGAATAATAAACTGTTTTGTTCTTTGGTAGTTTAGCATTATCAATTACTGCTACTTCTTGAGGTGGTACATGACGAATTGCCGATTCTAAAATGTTATTATGACGATAATCACAAATCCATACCTTATCGCCTTCCTTCACCGTATCACCTATTAGCTCTTCAAAATCAATGTATTCCATCTTTAATTCCTCCTTATTTTTAATCAAAGTTGCTAAGTCAAATACATAATAAAGAAGCAGATTGGAAGCATACCTACCAGAGTCCAAACCGCTCCATATATGTGATGTTTGGCTATTTCTTTTTCAAATGGTGATTTCTCTGTCTTCAATTTCTTTAATCCTAAATATCCCTTTATAAAAACAAAAAATAGTATTGTACCTAAGAATCCAATAGAAAATATTGTTTTATCATTATAAATAAAATAATGGATTATAATTAAAATGCTAAGAAATACCCTGATTATTTCTACTAAGAATATAATGTTTCTTTTGTTAATTCTTGATGTAAGCATAATTAGATTCGTTTCTTCTTAAAAAATGTAGTAAAATGATGTCCACATTGCTGTTAGAACGATACTTTCAAATGCAAATAGTCCAACTAAAAATGGTACATCTTTAATGAATGGTTTTCCTTCTCGAATCATGATAAATCTCTCCCTTTTAAATTATATATTTTAATAAAATTAATAATTTTATCAGTTAAATAATAGTCCTATAACAACCTAATTCATGACAAGGTTCGTTTGGCTCTGATTTTCCCCAATCTAATGTAACAAAAAACTTGTCAAGAAGTTCATTGCGTTCATGTTTCAAATACCCCGTAGACACTCCAAATCCTTCTTTAACCAATTCTTGAGTAATGAGAGTTTTATATTGAAACGCTTCTCTATGTAGTTCCACAGTCAATGAGTAAGCACCTTTATCTGCTTCTATTTCTGCCCTTCGGATAAGAAAATTAATATATTTTTTATCTGTCATTTCCTCATTACTTTTACTGGCTCTTTCATATAATTTCTTTGCAATCATATACAATATCTCTCCTTTATATGATTAGAGATTTTGTAGCATTTTCACATACCACACATCGTTGATATCTGCATCTGTAATTTCTTTTAATTCTTCTTCAGAATTAATTTTGCCCCACCAACTACCCGCTCCATAAATGATTTCTTTCAATTCAGGAACAAAAATAGCAGGATTATAATGTCTTGTAATGGATAGTTCCTTACTATTCGGATTATGAGATACAAATAGACCGATATCAGCATCCCCTAAAAAAATACCTAAATATGTTTTTCCTTCATATTTTTCATTACAAGGTCTTACTTTTACCAATTGACCACATTTCCCATTATATGTTTTGGTTCGAATACCTTTTTCCTTAGGAGTATCAATACCACTAATCTCTAATGGATATTCTATAAATTTCGATTTAAACTCCTTGCAGTCAATTTGTTTTTCAATTTCTTCCTCATATTTATCATCTGGAATGTTACTAAAATCCCTTTGTTCTTTTTTACATACAGTTGTTATATCAGAAAAACCCTCACCAAATCCTATTTTGTGATTCCTACACCGTTTACAGTTAACTACTCTCGTCATTGCACATTCTCCTTTTCTTCTTTATAAAAAGGAGCTAAATATTCATTTATAAATGCAATTAATAAGTCTACATCTTCTTTCGAAGCACTTTCGTCCATTAAAAAGAAATCTAATCTAAGATACTTACTGTATTCGCCATCACCATGATATTCATCAACTGCAACAACGACTAATTCAATGTTTTCTCCAACAGGAACTAAATATTCTTGAGAACCATCTGTTACAGGGAAGTCCAATTTATACGGATATTTCTTTATTTCAGTATCTTCGATGTATTGATTAACAGCCTCTAATACCTCTTCACAAACATCTTCTTGAAAAACTCCAGGATAATCACTGCATTGCTCTCTAAAATAAGTTGATAATTGCTTATTTAGTTCCGTTCTGATTTGAGTAATTCTCGAAGTCATAGCTACTAAAAGCCCTTGTACTTCTGCATCCATTATAATTGCGAATTCTGATTTTAGAAGTTTCATAATAACATCCCTTTCTTTTTACTTCATCGTTTTATTCCATAAAGAATCTAATGCTTCTTCTGTATATGTACTAAGCTGAGTATTCGACAACCCTGTTTTTGATTCCAGTAGAAGTTTCATCCATTCAATTGTTTCGGTTTTAAAGCCTCCATCTAACGTAACCATTTTTACCTTCGCTTCATTTGCAGGTAAAACAACTACTGTTGCTCTTGAAAGCCCACTTCGCTTCTCTAATCTATCGTAAAATTGATTTAACACAATCCCTTTCATTCTCGTCCATCTCCCATCACTACAACTTCAAAATGCTCTTGAAACCAATCATCTCTTTCTCCTCTTGAGTCTGATAATCCATGCTTCTTTTGAAATTCACTCATAGATTCAATATATGCACCATTTTTTAATAACGGATAAATTTTTCCTTGTTTAAAATCCTCTCCTGCTGTTTCATCAACAACTACAGATTTAATGCACTTCAATTGTCTTTCACTCTTTTTATATCCTAAAACTTCATATTTTGCAGATATATCACTATGACTTAAGCACACTCGTTGTGAATCTGAAAAGCCATCTTCATCACAATAATTAAAAAGGCAGTAACTTTCATACTCAAGATGATTCTCATCCTGTATTAATGGAATTTTTTTTATATACCAATTCTCTTCTGCATAATGAGCCTTAAATACCTGATTTGGCTTTGCATATGCAATAATGTCTGCCAAATTTACACATTCACCTGTCGTTAATATTCGGTTCATACTCGTTCACCTCATGATTTAATTATGTAAAGGGACAATCCCTTTTGCTTCTATACAAATACCTACATGTTTTACAAACGTAGGATGATTCATTTCTTCTACAATCTTTCCTGCTTCCACTTTGTTAAATGGAGTTGCATTTGATTTATGCTCTTCTCCAAATACATCCTCTACAAAATGAGGTCGAGAAGAAAATCTTGCATATTTTTCATTTGTTAATTGAATGATATAGAGCTCATCATCTTTCATACTAATTACCCCCGTTCATTTATTAACTCTAAAAGGATTATATTATTTATATCAACTATAGTCAATAATATTTTACGAAAATAAAAAAAGAGAGATTCATCTCTCTTTTATCATTGCTTATTCTCTTGTGGAGTTTCCATTTGTTGTGATGTCTCTTCTGTTCCAAATTCAATATCAATATACGTAGAAAATGGTTTTATAGATAAATCCTTGGCTTCGTTTTTTACCTGTTCGTTTATTTGACCATTTTGTTTCTCAATGATAGATAAATAGTCTTTTAACATTTTAGCTACTTGTGTACCTTTATTTTCTTTAATAATAGACTCGAATTCTTTTTTAATATTAGGTTTCATCTTTCCATCTTCAACAAAGAACGTATGGTCAACACCTAATAAAATACTATATAAGTATCTTCCACTGTTCGCCCAAGATTCTTTATAGTTTCCATCTTTCCATTTTGATTCATTTTTCTCAATCTCTTTAATTTGACTTGCAATCTCTTTTAAATCAAACTCTTCATTTTTCGAATCAAAAATTTCGTGCTCACTTTGCTTTTTGTTAAATTGAAGGAATGTTTTTAAATCATCATCCATATATTTCCCATAATTATCAAGAACATATTGATAATCTACAGCTAAGTAAAACGTTTCAGAGCCTTTATCTTGCTTCACTTTTAAATGTAGCTTTTCTGCTTCTGCCAATAATCCCTTCACTAATCCCTCGTCTAATTTATCAATAGATTCATGTTTTGTGACGTCTACTTTTTTATCTTTCATCACTTTTAGTAAATCAGATTGCAATGGTCCCATTTTTACTTTTAATTCACCACTGTCTTGCTGTACAGAGAACATATATGCATTTAGTACGTCTGAAGCGTGTTTCTTATCTAACTTCATAATTTTATTCTTAAAAGTAGACTCTACTTCCTGACCACTACCTCGATTTGAAACCATCTTATTTACATCATTAACAAATGAAGCTTGTTCTTTGTCATTTAATTTCTCAGTTGTTTTCGTCCCACAACCGACTAACATACTTGCCACTAAGCAAGTAACTAAAATTGGTTTTGACATTTTTGAAACCAACATATCCAACTCCCTCCAAATACTGTTTATCGAAGTAATACATATACTCGAATCGCATCTTCAATTTCATCTTTCAAATTATCCATATCTACTTGGCATTCATCCGAAACTAAAATATCAGCAATTTTATCGGCATTTTTAATTAGCTCTTCTTGAAATTCCTCATTAAAACCATCTGTATACACCCCTTCTTTACAAAAACGTATAAGTTCTTCTTTAATTCTTTCTTTTTGCGTATTTTGTGTTGTATTCATTGTATCCAACTCCTTTCTTTCTTTTTATTTTCTTTATGTATTGTAGATAGTTGAGAAGGAGTATATTTATTGAAATGGTTTTATGATGGATTACTTTCTTTGAGACTAATAATTTTATTTATGCCCCTTTTAAACTCTATCTTGAAATGATGAATTCCTTTTTCTGTTGGAACAGACAAGGTATATACTGTAACAGCTCGAACATCTTTATCATCATGAACATAACTTGTTATCTTCTTCTTTTTCATTTCTTGTTTTGTAAGCTTTGATAGTTCATATAGTGTAGTAGCACTTTTTTCAGCCAATCCCATTTTTTTAGCAAGTTCAATAAATTCAGGACTATTCCCCTTTACTTCTTCATTTATAACTTGTTGATGTAGTCCTTTTCCATTCAGGCTATGCAAAAATGTATTTAACTCTAATAAAAACTCCTGATGAACATTTGCTTCTAAAGTACTTTTCGCTGTTAATGGTGATTCTGTATGTTCAGACTCATGAATGTTACCAATTCTGGATGCATTCTCAATTTTTAATTTATCATCTAAAGTTAACTCGATAGTTTGAATATCAAATGTTTTGTCATCATCTACAGAATTAATATCCACTACGGCTTTATATTTTTCATTGTTATTAACAATCTGTTTACCAAAAGAAGTTAGTGTCACAGAATCTACTTTTCTATGTTCTTTTTTATACACATCTGCTAATGTTTCAAAGAATGCATCATCTTTATTTTTATAGCTACTGGCGAAAACAGAATCTAATAATTTATACATGCTTTTCCCATTTGACATTGTTTTTAAATAGGAGTCCCTGTCTTTTATAACAGACTCAATTGTATTGATTTGATTCTGCATGGTTTCTAAAAGATTTGCTTCATCCTGTACTTCTTCTATTTTAATCCCCATAATAGTAGGTATTTTCTTTTCCTGTTCTTCTGGTTTTACTTCTTTCACGAATGATTTAAATGGAATTTTGTAATACGTACAACCTGACATAACCAATGAACTACTTAATACCATTGCACACATCGTTACTAATTTGAGCTTCCGATTCATACAATCACCACTTTCTTCATGTTTAGAAACACATCTCTTTGGGTCTCAAAAGTTGGAACACCACCAAGTATTTCAAACGTAACAAACGCATCGTTAGGAAGATAACTTAGTATCTCTTCATAATTAAGCAGTCCATCATTTAACTTTCGAGCGACCAATGTGTTCTTTTCTGTCTTTTTTAAATTAGCAAGGTGTAGCTCCTTGATATTTTTCCAATTCATATTCTTTAATGTTTCTACAAAACACGACTTGTCGTATCCACAAGCAATAAATAATTGTGGAATATCAATTGTCATTTTTACTTCATGACTAATCTCTATCACTTCTTCTGGAAGAGATACATGTAATCGTGAATTGCTTCGATTTTCCACGAACACAGGACAATTTGTTTCCTCTTCTACTCTTGTGCATAAACTTTTAAAAATATGCCATCCCATTTTCTTTTTGGACGGAGGATGAATGGTAATTCCATAAACAACTGTCACTTGTTGAAGAGCAATAATGATTTGTATATATTCTTTGTATCGAGACAGAACGTTGTTTTCACTCTGTCCCTTTTTTGTCCAATCCCCATGTAAGATAACAGGTAATGGTGCATATATTTTGTATTTATCAAGTGCTTCTTCCACGGTTAACCCACAGATATCCAATTGTACATAATCTGCTTTACCAGAGACCTTCCGTATACTCATTTGACCAAACTTCATGTTTAAGCCCTCCCTATACACCATTTTATTAACTATAGTCAAAATGATGACCTTAAAAAACCTTACGCTGTAAGGACTTCGTTGACCCTATTTTCATCTATTACAATAGAACTTCTCGACTTCAAATTTAGTAATTCTCTTAATTCAGGATTAAGCCTAAATACCACACCATTTGTTCCTGATACAAGCTCTTTCCATATCTTATCTATGGTTTTCTCTTTCATCGTTGTAAGTGTAATTAAGTTTTCCTTTGCAACATAACCATACTCTTTATAACAGTGATGAAAATAATCCTCTAACATTCCTCGTTCATGTTTAAGCTTTTTTGACCCACCTGAAGTTTCTTGCACATAAATATTTTTTGAAAATTCATCCCCAAAAATATGGGATACCTTGTCTTTTGTTAATGTATGATATTTAATATTATGTTTTATTAATATTTTTGCTCTTTCTTCTGCAATTTCCATTGTATCTTCTACATTTTCTACTAAATAAAAAGAAACAATGTTTCGCTTTTCTTTATTCTTTTTCATTTCTTCTTTTGCTTGATTTAAAAATTCTAATGGAATTTCATCGTCTTTCATTTTTCGAACAAATCCTAATACTGCAAACATATTCATGCATTGATTAATGACAGAAACTGAGTAGTTAGGGAAATAATTATATTTGAGATATTTTGTTGATACGAAAAATATAGCCTGATTTTGATAGCTTAAATGTTTACTAACCAGTGTATTTAGCCCAATTCTATTCATCGCTTTCAAAAGCTCCCATCTATCGCCAACAAGTTTATGTAAACAAGGATATCGTTTAGGCAATATACATTCTAAAGAATCAATATTCTCTTCGTATCTTTTCGATTGAACATGTAGCCATCTATCTTCCCAAATTAAACCGAATTTATGATTTGCAATTCGAATCGTCTTTCCTATTTTTTCGTTATAATACACACTTAATAAATCAATTAAATCCAGGGAATTTGTAACATCAGCTTTACTTCTCGTAAAATATCTACAATGACCTGTTTCACTCATGCTAATCCATGCATGATTCCCTTTTATAAGTGGACATTCGAAATAAGTATTCATTTCAGCCGAATTCAATATCACTTGTGTTAAGTCTACTTTTCCATAAATATCACTTATTCTTGTGTATCCATGTCGAACGTTTTCAATAACTAATTCTGTTATTTTTTGTATGTCAAATACTTCATTTCTTCTTTCGTGAATTAAATTATGGATTCGATTTCGTTGGAACATGTTTAATGGAAAAAAGTTAGGAATGTATTGCACTCAACATCCTCCTTTCATCACTCATTTACTATAGTCAATGAAAATTATAGCATATATATTTTATATTTCAATCACATCATGTATGTTTCATTAGATATTTTTATACTTTTCCTGCAATGTTAGAATTTCATTTGGTAATTTTTCATACCATGCAGGTAAAGAAAATTTAAATAAGTAATGTCGGCAAGCCTTATATTGCTTCTGAATTGATTTGTACGGATGTTTGTTTACATTATGAGCATTGCATTTAAAAACCATTTCTAAGAATACCAGATACCTTTTAAAGCATCGTTGAACGACTTCAATAGCAGGTTTTTGTACACTTTTATTCCGAACAACCCCCAATCGACAACCTATTAAATATTTAAGAACATCTCGTTCTTCCATAATGGCCTCTTTTTCCGACAATTTAATCCCCCACGATTCTAATAAAGAATGACCAAATTTAGGTTTCTCAAATTGACGTAATATATCATCATAGTGATTTTGAATATCTGCTATTGCTTGAAAATACTTTACATGCACTTCTATCACTCTTTTCTCTATTCATCTTCTAATATCGCTAATGATTCACGAACCACTTTCATTTCTTTTCCTAATACACACAAAACACTATATATATCTATCCCGTAATCATATCTTGATAGATTCAATTCATCTGTAACATCTGCCCCATTAAATAGATTAAATGCAACAGCAATTATCATTCTTTTCTTTTCGTTGAACTCATTATTTAAAGCTTCAAAAAGTTTTTGATTGTACTTCATATAAGAACCGTCAAAAGAATACAACTGACTAACCATTTCATTTGAACACTCTATTGATGTTAGTAAGTAGATGATTGCACGTTCTTTTTTCGATTTTATATAGGAAATAAAATGATTGTATTGCAACTGATGAGACTCATTAACAAAATCCATATATACATTCACCCTTCTCTATCACTTTCGTTGTAAACAAATAGTACAACAACCATCAACTATAGTCAATAATTAGTATTTACGTAAGTAAAAAATTATTTACGGAAAAGATTTATTTCCTCCTTTTGATTTGATATAATTAAACGGTAGCATACCTAATAAAGGAGCTGTCCCTATTGAAATTAATTATTTCTAATAAAAGTAAATCGAATAGGATATCAAACATACATTCTGAACCAAACACAACTTTATTTCTTTCAGATGAAGAAATAAAGATGTCAAAAGCATTAATAGAAAAAGAATTGTTTTTTATAAAAACACAACAATCAAAATCCATAGAAGAAAAGGATGTTGAAAGTGTTTCATTTTGGAATTTGATGGAATCTATGTTTAAAGCCACATATAAGAAATTAAAACCTAAAACACAATTGAATTTTGGAGAGTTAGATAGTTACTACGGAGTTATAGAAATGAATGTAGTCGATATGACAAAGACCATATTTACGAAGGAGTCTGTTAGGACAATACAATCTTTAAAATCAAAAATACAAGCTATACACCATGAATGTATAGTTGAATAAAGGAGAGATTTTCTATGAAAGTTGGAGAAAAACACATTTGTCCTCATTGTGGCAGTTCAAATACAAAATGTTTAGGTCATGGTGGATACAAACAAGGCCCAAATGGATTCGGGGATAAAACAACATTAGTTGCCTATCAATGTGATGATTGCAATCAGTCATTCAAAGAGTAGATGAATATATAAGAGAAGCTTCATAACAATTAGATTAGGAGGTGCTTTTTTACATGGATGGTTTTTGCACAGATGTTTTAGAAATCGCTAAATACTTTATTTTTAAGGGTAAAAATAGCGAAAAATATAGGGTAACAAACACGAAACTACATAAATTACTCTATTTTTCTCAAGGGTTTCATTTAGCTATTGAAAATAAACCGATTTTTCTTGAAGAGATTTATATGTTTGAACATGGTCCACTTATAAAATCAGTTCATGAAAAATACAGAAAGTACACTTATCATACAATTCCTGAAGAATGTAATGATGACTTTTCGTTTAATCAAGAGACACGGGAATTTCTGGATGATATATGGAATCTATTTAAATTATATACGTCTAAAGTATTAGAAGAAATTATAACTAACGATGAGCCATGGAAACGTGCAAGAGAAAATTTATTTTTATATCAAATACCTACTGAACCTCTTGATTTAAATTTCACAAAGGAATACTTTAAGAAAGAATACATTGTTGCTTGAAGATTTCATATAAAACATAAAATCTATATAAAAGGAGTAAGAAACGTGATAAACCGATTTTTCAAAGATATGCCTAAGGAATTAAACACTACAGGTAAATGGAGAATTGAGATATTAGCAATTTTCCCAATGAAAGAGAATGTTGTTTATAGCACTACTTATCAAGGACGTTTATGGGTTGCCTATATTAAAGTGAGGCTTAAAGCATTATTAAAGGATTGGTCAACAAGTGGAGATTACTATGGAGTTGGGTGGCGTATTAAAAAAGAAAGTTAATAAAAAGCATCTCGTTACATAAAAAAGACGCATAGAGAAAAAACTCATGCGTCTTCTTCGTGTGTTTATTGTTTGTTGTTCCTATTCCTATCATTTCTTGTAGTTAACAATTCTCCAGGACTTAAAGAATCATAGAATGGTGCAGTTGGAGCAACCCATAGTACGCCAGAACCTGAGAAAGTTTGTAATACCCCTTCACCACTTAGCATCGTTCCTGTTAAGCTCTTCGCTGACTTCTCTACACTGAATCGAATATCTCCAGAACGTAAGATTGCAAAATTACCATCTATTTGTGCTTTTTCGTTATCTAAGTAGTATTCGATAATTTCACTTCTTGGTACAGGTAATGCTAAAACAACTAAACCTGTTCCCTTCAATGAAGTTTGAAAAAATCCTTCGCCCCCAAAAACAGCAGAACTTATATTTTTTTGAGAAGTAGGCTCTACAGCTATGTTTGCGGTACTACAACAGAACATCCCTTTATCAACAATAACTTCTTCATTATTAAGTTGCATGATTGCATAATGCTTCAAAGTTGGTTCTAAATAAATTTCTCCTACACCTCTATATACAGGTTTAACCGCTGATTCACTTGTTACAGTACCTTTCATAACATTTTTTAATAGTCCTGTTACACCACCATTTTTCACTTCACACTCGATATTCCCTTTTAACATGTATAGTGCCCCTGCTTCTGTTTTTACAGAGCCATTCTTTAATGTAATTCGAATTTGTTTAAAAGTAACGTGAGCTTCTTTTGCAAAATATAACTTCATTGCATTATCAACATCTCTCGCTCCTTTTAATTGGGGCACTTCTAATATTTCAATCTTCATTTGTTCTGTCTCTTCTACTTCTAATACTTTATACATACAATCATCTCCTTTTATACATGATTGTTGTATTGTAGAAAAAAGCGTGAGGAACTATTCGATAATAAAAAAAGATGAGGGTTTTACCCCTCATCTTACAATTCAATACTTTCAATTTCTTTCATTTGGTCTCCATCTGATTCAATAATCGTTCTTACTAAATCCAATAATCTATCAGAATACCCTCTTACATAAATGACTGAGCTATCTTTAGATACTTTATGACCTGATTCGGCTAATTGCCAAATGATTAGCTTTGCTCCCGTTTTTTGGTTAATCTTCAACCATGCACGTTCTAAATTATCAGCAGATTCATTATCCGTAAAAAGAATGACAAAATCTTCGTTTTTATACGCATTAAGCAACTGACTGAAATTAGTCCCGTATCCCACCATCGTAGATTCAATTTTATCCGCCATTTCAAAAACGTTATCTTGACTACGTAGTTCTACTTTTTGTGACGTTGTAGCCACTGCAACGACCTCTGTATTATTATGAGATTTTTTAACCATGGCTCCAAATAGTGTAGCGATTTCCATAGGAGATAACCCTCCAAGCACACCAGAAGTCATAGAGCCAGAAGTATCTACGCCCACTTTCAAGCTTTTGTTCTCATTAATAGAAAACGCTTCTTGTGCTACATCACGAAGTAACTTCCCTAAGGCTTTTTGGAACTCAGGAGTCACAACTTTCTTATTCGCCTGAATTAACGCAAATGGCAACATGTGAGAACGTTTATATGCTTCTTTATCTGCAATTTTCGCAGAGACCATATCAACAATTTCTGATGGAATGTTCGTTTCAATTACAACGTCTTGTTTAAAGAACTGACCAATACTTGGATTATAGACCTCTTCTTTACTAACCTCTGTTGCAAATACACGTTCTAAAGCAACTAAGTTTAAAATAAGTGCATTGTAATTTAAACGCTCATAAACGGTTGCATATAAACGTTGCTTATCTTCTGGTAATAACGTAGAAACAGAATGCTTCACTTCTTCTAACTGAATAGAATGCTCTCGGACTAAACTATCCATATATAATGAATACTGTCCTGTTTCCAATCCACTAATAACAATCTTTAATGCTGTAGCTCGTGGGAATGTCAATTCTCCTTTTGAAACATATCTCATCAGCTTTTGAAAATCTTCATCTTTTGCTAAAGGTCTCGTAACTTTAGCAATATCACTAATTTTATTTTTATAACGAGTGGCTTGATATTCATTAATAAGTTGAATAAAACGATTGTTTACTTCTCTTTTTACAGAGCGTCCTAATCCTTTTCGAATACCGCCTTTTCGTGAAATCTCAACAAAGTTATAGAGCATATTGAAATTGCGAATTATTAGTGGGAATGATTTTTTAAACAAGGACTTATCTTCTAATGTAGAAATATAAACCATCCAAATTGTTGGGACCAGTTTTAACTTCCCTTCAACAGCTCCATAAATCGCACATTTCGTTGCAAACTCTGGTTCTTCTTTTAAAGCTCGTTGGAATAACTCCCCTGCATTTTTTAATACATCTTCTTGCTTTGTATAAAAAGTTCCATTTAATAATCCTAAGGTAAATAATTCGACCAATCGTTCTTTAAAACTATTCTTATATGCCAATGCTCCTTCTTTTGTTAACATCATATCAGGATTCATAGCTTTTACTTTATCAATTGTATTCATCTTAACACGCCCCTTTTGAATATATGGTTTTTTAAATTTAAAACTAAAAGAATGAGCCACAAGAAGATGTATTATCCTCTCATGGCTCATTCTTCTAAAACATGTAACATGTTTATATAAAACATAACGAAGAAGAAGGTGCAAGACAGTGGAGGCTGTAAAGTATCTAATCTTTTAAAAGAGTAGATACTTGCACGTTATTTTTATTCACATACAAAACACAAAATTCATTTTAGATTTTAATATCTTTAATCAAATTAATGTAGTCTTGCAAGCACCTCGTTATGATTTTTTCTACGAAATGTAGAAAGTATAAGAAATGAGCTTTGAGGGAGAAGTAATAAGACAGGTGTGAATGTTTTTTCGTATGAGTGTACGCATAAACAATCCAAGTTTATTTTTTAAAATTTGTCGTATTTGTATGTAGTCTTATCAGCACCTCAAAATATAAGCAGAAAAAGAGTAGCTTTCACAATTCCTCTTCTGGTATTAAGAAAAGAAGAGCTTCCACAGTTCTTTTCTTTAAAAAAAGTAAGTTATAACTTGAGTAGTCTCCAACCTAATCAACTACCCTTATTAACTCTTCACCTGTTCCGTAAACATGTGGCGAAATTAATAGGAACCATCCATTTATCTTCATGTTCCAACCGTATTTTCGATAAAAATCGAGATAACTCTACTTACAAAAAATAGAATCATTTAGTTATAACCTTGACGACCTCCGACCCAATCATCAACATCAACTCCATAGCAACAAGGTTAACACCTTTTACTATAGAATTGACGGGAATCTATCCACCGATATAGTTCCAACCACTATTTTTTATGTAAACTCATCATAAGTGTGTTTTACATTCTAACAAGGAAGAAGGTGCAAGACGTTAGTCCTTTTGGTAAGCTGTCAAATGTAGTCTTGCAAGCACCTCATTAACTATATTTAAATTATAAATTAATTATATACTATAGTCAATAAAAATATTATATTTTTTTATTTTATATAGTCTTATAAAATGAATTTTTTATTTCAACTTCAATATAATAGATAGTGATTCCTGTTGACCAAGCAACATAATAACTCGATAAGGGAGAATAGACACCTCATCCCGTCTTTCTGGACTTCGGGTGCCAGTGTCGTTGGCAGACAACATACAAATCTGTTATATACATCTTGAGGTTAGATGGTTGGCGAGCAACATAAAAACTTGGTGATTGTATGTTATCTTCCTAACATACAAATAAAAAAGCAGACCCTAAAAGGTCTGCTTTTCTCTTATGCTCCTGCTGTAATACCGCCATCAGCCATTACTGTACTACCGACCATACAAGAAGACTCATCAGATGCTAAGAAAGCAACAATGTTCGCAATCTCTTTTGGTTGAATTGCACGTCCAAGCTTCTGAATTGCAGGTAATTCTTTTAGTACTTCTTCACGCCCTCCAAATAATTCTGCATGTGCATCATTGAAAGTTGTATCTACCCATCCTGGACAAACACCATTCACACGAATGTTATCTTTAGCAAAATCAATTGCCATTTGTTTCGTTAACATCTTAATAGCACCCTTTGAAGTGACATATGCAGATAGTCGTTGCTCTGCAAATTCACTATTCGCTGAAGCCATATTTACAACCGCACCACCACCTGCTTTCTGCATATAAGGAAGCACGTACTTCGCCATTAAAAAGTATGATTTTACATTCACATTCATTGTTTTTTCCCAATTCTCTTCAGAAAGTTCAATGACAGAGCCAGGAATATTTACACCTGCGTTATTTGATAAGATGTCAATTCGTCCAAATTTATCAAATGTATAGTCTACGACACGTTTTACCGCATCTGCATTTGAAACATCCGTATAAACAAAGAACACCTCATGTCCTTGTCTTCTTAGCTCTACTGCTAATGCATTCCCCTCTTTTTCTAACACATCTGCAATGACTACTTTCGCACCTTCATCTATGAATTTACGAACAATAGCTCCTCCAATTCCTCGGGCTCCACCTGTTACAATTGCTACTTTATTTTCTAATTTCATATCTATCTACCTTCTCTCTTTTTATTTATGTATTTTATTTATCTGTTTTCTAAAAAATAGAACACAAAGATAAATCATCTATGTGTTCTATGTATTTATTATTTTGTTTATTACATATTCTCGATTTTAGGGACGATTTTATAACCTTTTGATTTAATCGCACCAATTACAATCCCCACGAATACCCATGAGAAACCTGCACCATAAGCAAGCATGTCAAATCCTGTCCATACGTAACCACATACTAAGATACCTACCATAGGAGCCATTACATGTAATAAGAAACCTTTAATACCTCTCTGTTTCTTTTTAAAGAAGAAGTAATAAATAACTGCCATGTTTAAAACAGTAAATGATGTTACTGCTCCAAAGTTAATGAACATCAAAACTGTTGGAATAGAACCTACTAAGATAATAATTGTAGAAATTACACCCGCAGTAATAATTGAGTTAACTGGAGTATCATGTTTCGAATGTAATTTAGCAAAGAAGCCAGAGAACGGTAAAATATTGTCTCGTCCCATTGCATACATGATACGTGATACAGCAGATTGAATGTTTAATGTAGTTGCTACTCCCGCTGATAAAACATTCACAATAATCATAAATTGGAAGAATCCATTCCCACCAATTTCTTTAGCAATATCGAATAATGCCATTTCTTCATTTAAATCTGCATGATTTGGATGAGCTAATGTTGCAACATATGTTAATACTAAGAATAGTAAACCTGTGCAAATTAGTGAGCCAACTGTAGCTAAAGGAATATGCTTTTTAGGATTCTGTGATTCCTCAGATAATGTACTTACACAGTCAAATCCCATGAAGCCCATTACTGTAATAGAAATAACTGTGGCGAAGAATTTCCAATCAATATGTTCTGGTTGGAATAGTGGTGCTAACGAAAATCCACCTGTACCATGACCATCAACAAAGACATATTTAATTGCCAACCCTACGAAAACAACTAATCCAATTAATTGAACGTAAAATAGAATATTATTTACTTTTGCGTTTACTTCAATTCCTTTTACGTTAATGATTGTATTTACAAGAACAAAGAATAAACTCCAAACAACTGGATTTACACCAGGAACTAAACCTGACATCCAAAGACCTGCAAAACTATAAACAAGACCTGGAGCTAAAATATAGTCGGCCAGCAATGTCCAACCTGCCACAAAACCTACATGAGGATTTACCCCTTTCGATACAAAGGTATAAACTGAACCTGCATGTAAAAACTCTTTACTAAACTGTGCATAACTTAATGCGGTAAAGAACATTAAAATCATTCCGATGAAGTACACCAGTGGTGCCATTCCGAAACTTTGATTTGTCACCATCCCGTAAACTTGGAATGGAGCAAGCGGTGACATACTTACCATTCCATAAATAATTAATTGTCTCAATGATAGAGACCTGTGCAGATGTTGTTCATTCATACAACTATCAACCTCCAACTTTATAAAATTTTTATACACTCAAATGCAGAATCTATAATAAACATCGTTCAATATGTTTCCATCTACAACTGCTGTCGTGCTTAGTTATATTAGCATGATTCGACAACTACCGTCAACTATAGTCAATGAAATATTTTTAATTTTATTTTGGTTAATGAATTTTTATGCATTTTTACCACAAGGTAGTAGATTGTATTTTTACTCGTATAATAAAGGTTATAGAAACTATGAAAGGTTACCGAAAAATTGTCCAAAATAAAAAAGTTACCGTTTTAACGGTAACTCATTCAAAAAAAGTATGTAATATAGAACTCTCATTCTTCTTTCTTCAATAAATGTTTGTAAAAAGCAGTACGTATAGGATTTTTTAGAATATCTTTAACCTCATTTCTAATTGATTCATTTAAATCCGTATTTCCTAACATCAACATGACATACTTATCTTGACCACTTTGGCTTGTCCCGATAAAATCACCTGTTCCCCTCAATTCTAAATCTTTTTCGGCAATGAGAAATCCATCCGTTGTTTCACACATCGTTTCTAATTTCCTTCGCCCCATCTCTGTAGCTTTATCAGATAATAATAAGCAATAGGATTGATAGCTACCACGTCCAACCCTTCCTCTTAATTGGTGTAATTGAGCTAACCCAAAACGCTCTGCATTCTTAATAAGAATCACTGTTGCATTTGGCACGTTCACACCAACTTCAATAATCGTAGTAGATATAAAAATATCATATTCTTTATTTGCGAATTTTTCTAATTCAGCATCTATATCTTGTTGCTTCATTTTACCTGTAGCCATTCCTACTCGTATTCCTTTTGGTTCAAAATATGTTTTTGCTTTTGCAAATGCTTCTTCTACACTTTCCACATCTTTTAGCATGTCACTATTACTTTCTTCTACTAAAGGACAAACGACATATGCCTGTCTTCCGCTCTTCACTTCCTCATAAATCCTTCGATAAGAATCTTCTTCCACGGTTATCAACGTGGTCTCTACTGGCTTCCTTCCTTTCGGTAATGATTTAATATTCATCACATCTATCGAGTCACCATGTATCGTCAGAGCTAAACTACGAGGAATAGGAGTCGCAGACATTGATATGGTATGAACACCTTTACTTGCTTTCAATTGAAGTAACTCCCTTTGTTTGACACCAAAACGATGTTCTTCATCTACAATTGTAAGTGCTAACGATTGAAACTCTACATCTTTGCTTAATACCGCATGAGTTCCTACGACTATATCTACTTCTCCTTCTTTTATGGCTTTAACAACCTTCTTTCGTTCTCTTACCTTCATGTCTCCCGAAAGATATGCTACCTTAATACCAAAAGAGGAAAATCGTTCCGTTATCTCTTCATAGTGTTGTTTTGCCAACACACTTGTTGGACACATTAAGGCTCCTTGATAGCCATTTTCTACTGCCATTAATAAAGAAAAGATAGCAACCATTGTTTTTCCACACCCTACATCTCCTTGGATTAAGGCATTCACTCTTTCTTTATTTTTCATTTTCTTTGAAATCATTCTTAAAGCATTTCTTTGTCCCTCTGTTAATTCAAAAGGCAATTCTCCCATTAGTTGTTTAGATAATTCGAATTTATCTATTTCAAATGGAGATTGCTTCATCTGATTATTTTCATTTTGCAATAAATTAAGGTTAAAAAAGAATAATTCATCAAATAAAAATCGACTTTTCCCTTCATTTATCTCCTCAGTAGTTTTCGGGAAATGAATATATTGAAGTGCTTTACGAAAATAAATCATATCAAATTTTTTAATGATACTATTTTCAAGATATTCATCTGAACGCACAATCGAATACGCACTATTCATACATCTTTTTAAATAATCATCACTCATTCCTTTTATTTTTGAATAAACAGGTAGAATTCCAGGATTTAATTCTGAAGATGGTCCATATAAGATAGGATTTGCCATAGAAACAAACTTTCTATATCCATACGTCACTGAGACTCTTCCACAAAATATATAAGACTCATTAATAGTAAACTTCTGAGCAATATAGGATTGATGAAAGAATGTAACATAAATAATAGATGCTTTACTATCTTCCACTTTTAAAATAACTGCATTGGGCTTCGTCTTTATTTCTTTCACAATACCTTTTATAGATTGATATTCATCAGGAATAGCATCTTGTATTAAGGTTATCTCCCTAAAGTCATAATATTTACGTGGAAAAAATCGAATCAAATCCTCTACTGATTCTATTCCCTTCTTTACAAACTGATTTTCTTTTGCTTTTGGTATATTTAATAATTGTAGTTCGATAGCAACCGCCTCCCTTTTATTTTTCTATTATTATGTTATTAACATAACCACAAAAATAAAAAAGGTATGGTGCATAGGTGGTTCTACCATTTTTATTTATACTTCACTTCCATTTTACGTACTATATTCTATACAAAATGAAGGTGGTGGTAGAAATGAAAGACTGGTTTTTAAAACTATTCAATAAAAATCCCAAAGATACGTCTACATATTTAAAATATGAAGATGGTGAAGTCATTCCATTAAAGACGACAAATAAAAGTAAATTAAAAGACGATTTAATAGAAGAAGAAAAACAAAGCCAAACCGTTTTTAAAGAAGATGAACTCCCTAAGAACCGCTCTTTTGGAGGAAATATACCGATGCAGTCACAAGAAAGGAAAAAGAAGTTTTCAAAGGTTATTATGTTGATATTTATCATTGTAATATTCGCTTCTTTTTGCCAGTTGTTTTATTATTTCCTATCTAAGAATACGACAGTCATCAATAGCAATCATAAAATCGACAGCATAACAAAGAGTGTAAAAAATCAAAAAGAAGCAGAACCGACTAAAAAAACGGAAACTACTGTAGAGGATAAATCTGTTTCTAAAACTGACCATTTTGAAAAAGAAAATGCAAAAACAATTGACGAGAAACCTATTTTTTCTTTTGGCCAAAAAGACTTAAAAGTAAAAAGCATGACAGATGAAAGAAAATCACTTCTCTCACTCTCTTCAGATACACACAATTTCATTTTAGATTCTCTATTAAAATTAAAATCTGAAGTTATCTTTTATGAAAAAGGGAAATCAAATAAATATATCTTTACGAACGAAACGGACAGATTAACACAACGTATAAACAATGCTAAATCATCTCTACAAGCAAAAGAAAAAGAACTATATAATGAAGACATGTCTTCTATTTTTACAAATCTAAATGATAGATTAATTGCTTTAGATACATTAGTTCAAACACTTAGAGCCATTGATAGAGAACAAATCATTGATACGACAAATGACTTCATTGAGAAAGAAAATAATACTTCCACTATTTATCAAGATGAATTTAAGAAGGTATTGGATTCTTATGGTATTACGTACAAAACAGATGAAGGAAAAATCACATATGCACTCTAAACATGTAGAAAGGAGTTTATTATAACTCCTTTCTATTTTATTTGTTATATAGGTTTATGTTTCGGAGGGGTTTTGTTTTTTGTTGCGTATACAAAATATCATGCACATAATATGTTTTCAAATAAAATACTATTTTCTATTAATACATGAAATATAAAATTTTATACACCTTTTATTGACGTTCTTTGATTTTTCATAGTAAAATCAAGTAAGACGTTAGAAACATTAAGGAGGATTCCTTTCATGACTAAAAACTGCGATAGAATGATTATTGTAGACCCAGGTAAAAATGCAGTAAAAGTATTTTCTGTAAAAGAAGATGGTACTTTAGATAAAGTATTCAGCTTCCCTTCAAAGACAGAGGCTAAACGAAACTTCCGTGGAATTGATGGCTCAAGTGCTCTTCAATTCAAGGTAGAAATTAATGGTCAAAAATACATCGTTGGTGAAGGTGTAAAACGTACATACAACTTTGAAATCACAAAGAACAATGACCATCATAAATTATGTGTTCTTACTGCAATTGCTAATGTTGTAGAAAAAGATAATGAAAAAATTGATTTAGTAGTTGGTTACCCTTCAAGTGATTTTGAAAACGAAAAACAACGTAAAGAATTTGAAGAATTACTTTTAGGTGATAAAAAAGGTGAAATTTCTCTTCACTTAAATGATGAAAAGAAAACATTCACAATCAGTTCAATCACTGTAAAACCAGAAGGAATGGCTTTATTCCCTCGTATGCAATCAAAAGAACAAAAAAACTTCCATATCATTGATATCGGAGGACAAAATGTAAACTATCGAGAATACGATGCAAAAGGCAATACTGTTAACTCTTGTAGTTTAGACAAAGCAGGTATTAACCACTTAGAGCAATACATTAAAACCGAATTACGTAAAGTTGTACAAGCCGATGAAATTAACGTATCTGAACTTGATGTTTTACAATCTATTTCAGATGGTAGAATTGTAGAGGTTAACAATGTTGATGGTTATAAAGATAGTGCTGAATTTATCGAAGATGTTGTATGCAACTTTATCGAAATTCGTATTATTGATGAATTATCTGGTCGTGGAGTTAGTATTGAACAAAAAGGACACTACATCATTTTCACAGGTGGAGGTTCATTACGCTTAGAAAACTATTTAAAAGCTCTATTACCACACAACACTTCCAATATGGACTTTTCTAAAACTGCAAAATGGGATAATTGCATTAGCTATTCAATGAGACATATCCCTGAAGTGCAAAAAGATAAGAAAAAGTTAGTTGCTATGTTTGCTAAAATCGTTTCTCAAGTAAAAGAAAAAGATTTTGAAAAAAGTCGAAATCCTTTCCTTAAAGAAGACGACAAAGTAGCACTTTAAGAAGCAGGATATTATCCTGTTTCTTTCCATAAAGGAGAATGCATATGGATAAGAGTAAATATAAGAAACATATAAACGTCTCCCTTCAAAACAAAAAGTATTATGATTCAATTAACCCTGTATTATTAAAATGGGCATCTAATAGCGAAAACATGTCAGAAAAGGTTAGTGAGTCTATCCTAATGGCAGCCCGATTAGAATCTTCAATAGGGATAAATAAATTAATGAACACGTTTGAAATGATTGAAAAAACACTTCAAATTTATTTCCCTGAAAAAAATAATACTTATAACGAAGCGGTAGAAAAAGCATTTGAAAAAATTGTTCATGTAAATGGTTCTATGCTATCTGATTTCATAACAAACCCTGTTCAATTCTCAGAAGCTCAATTACAATCTTCTCAGAAACAAGAATCAGTTACTTCTTCTCCTACAGCATCTATTACAGAACAAAAGGCTGTTAATAATCCTGTTGTTAAAACAGAAGAAATAACGAAAAGTGAAACAAAACAAGAAGTTGCAAAACACGAAAAAGAAGAACCTGTTATTAGCGAAGGCGAAATAACTCAAACGAATGAAGAAACGCCTAAAAATGTAAAAGTAGAAGAAAATCAAAAAGAAGAGACTAAAGCTCCTACTCCTAAAGAGTCTAAAGAAGACGAAAAACTTGAAAAAGAAAATCTTCCTGTAGAGCCTAAAGAGGACGAGAACTCTGAAAAAGAAAAACTTCCTGAAGAACATAAGGACGATAATCAAGACGCAAATGAGGAAGTAGAAATAACAGATGCAGATGTGAATCTATTATTTGGAAATTAATTTCAATAAAAAGAAGCTACTTATTAAAGTAGCTTCTTTTTTTGTGCATTTTATTATAAATCTTTCATTTTCGAATAAAATAAGTAGATTATAAAAAAAACAGGTAATTTAACAATTTTATTTCTAAGGAGAGATTATGATGAATCAAACAGTTTCAGGAGATACTCAACAGGTCGGAGAAAATACACAACAAGCAAATCAGGTTTACAGTGCAGTTTACTACCAAGGAGAAGATGTAGAAAACGCCCTGCTAAATGCAACAGAAACGGATTTTCAAATTTTCAAAGGCTTAAAAGAATTTACCCCTAAAGGCATGGTATATACAGTGAAAGAACGCTATACACAAAAGAAACCTAAACACGGTGAGATTTGGACTGTCGATTTAGGCGTAAACGTTGGTTCTGAAATGAATAAGATTAGACCATGCGTTATCGTCTCACCTGATAGCTATAACGAATCTCAAAAATTAGTAGTTGTTGTACCCATTACTCATGCTGATAAAAGTTTAGATTGTCACATGAAAATAAACTCTGAGTTACTTACAGATAGAGATTGTTCTATTAATGGGATTATAAAAACAGAACAAATTCGAACTGTTTCTCACGGACGACTACATAAGTACAAAGGCACTTTATCAAAACCAGGATTAGGCGAATTACAGCTTAAAATGAAAAATTTTTATTGCTAATTAATTCATTGGTATAAAATGATTTTTTATAAAGGGGAGCAAAAAATGAATAAAACAATTAAAGTCAATTTTAAAAACGTTTTATCAGAATTAAAAGAAAAAGAACTAAAGCTGTGTTTCTTAAAAGGTAGAGGGATGTTTATTGAAGATAAAAACAAAATCTTATATCAAATGGAAATCTATCGACATGGCTCATACTTAGATAATTTAATAAAAAACGGAATCACGGTTGAATTTGAAAAAGTAGGTAATTCATTAAGCGAGAACATTGAAGATTGGGAAAAAGAAATTTGGGGCATTGCAGATGTGGAGTCATTTATTAAAAGACACTTATAGTGTTAATTAGATAAAAAGTATATTTTGTTTAATAAAAAGATGTTTTTTATAAAAGAAAAGCTACTTATATTCTTGGAGGTAATAAAAAATGAATAATAAAAAGTTAATGGTCAAATTAAATGATTTATATACTCAATTCTTAGCAACCAGAGAGCAGAGCCGAAGAGTAATAATGCAAAGTGGAATTATTAGAAGGGCTTTTGGTGTGAAAGAATATGAGATTGGAAAACCCGTTAAGGATTATGAACGAAAGCTTGTCTTATCTGATGATGATATAAGAGAAGAATTTAACGAACGTATATCTTTTTGGAATTGGGCTAAAAAAGAAAATGATATGGACAGAGCAAAGGAATTCGAAAATATAGTTCATTATTTCATTGATGCTGTAAGATTCTTCAATGAAAATTTAGCAGAGGAATTCCAGAAATCTGTTACTTTTGAATAAAAGGTTGTCTTTTTTAAAGGGAGGTTTTGTTAATAAAACATCCCTCTTTTACTAAACGGAGGGTTTAAAATGGAAATCAAAGTAAAATGCATAGGTGAAGATTCTTGGGGAAGAAAGTTATATCAAAACATAAAAAACAAACATGTTTATGCAGTTGTAGATGATTGGCATTATACAACAAGCAAAGATGGTGAACCTGATTGCCCATTAAGAAAAGATATTTGTATTGTTATAGTTGAATAGATAAGCTATTTTTAATGAGAGGTTTATATACCTCTCATTTTTTATTTGTATTGATTCAATAATAAAAAAGATAGCTAAATATTAGACTATCTTTTTCGAAACAATCTTATTCAATTCTTGTACAGAACTTTCAAAGTTATTATTTACAACTATATAATCTGCATGTACGTGATTCATTCTCTCTTTATTTTTAACACAATATAGGATTCTATCTTTTATCTTGCTAAAAGAATCCCCTCTTTTAAACATCCTCCACGCCATACGAATCAAGGAAAGAGAAATAAATATAATCGTTACAATTTCACCATATGCCTTTTTAACCTGCATAGCCCCATTAATATCAGTAACAACATAGATTCTATCGTGCATCTTTAATTTACTATCTATCTCTTCCCTACTGACACAATATGAATTCCCTGCATATACAACACTTTCTATTTTATCCAATTCATCAAACGTTTTATTTGAAACGAAATAATAGTCTTTCCCATCTACTTCCCCTGCCCTTGGCTTTCTTGTAGTATGAGAAATTACTTCAGGAATATCCATTCTTTCCTCTAACGTTTTTCCTAATGTTGTTTTTCCACTCCCTGATGGTCCCACCAAAATAAATATTTCTTTTTCCATCGAATTAATCCCCTGTCGTCTTTCACTTCTTCTTTGGGTTCCAAGGTGTTAAAGTTTCCAATGAAACTTCAATTTCTTCTTCCCTAATCTTCTCCGATGAACGGCTCACAATTCCAATTTTAACATTCGCCATTAACTTCTTTTTATCAATCGAAATAATTCGAGCATTCGCAAAAGAACCCTCTATATATTCACACATTACTAAATCTCCGACTTTAAAATTACTTTCTTTCCCATTCACGTTTGTTCCTCCCAAAATGACACAATTGTTACTATTAGTATAATACTTTTTATTAACTATAGTCAATAAAAAGGAAGGTTTTATAAACCTTCCTTTTCAAGATAACTAATAAATCCTTTTAGTAATCCACTATCAAATTGTTTATCTGACTCCGCAACCATTAGCTTCAACACTGCTTCTTTTGTAAATGCTTCTTTATAAGAACGTTTGTGAGATAATGCATCATATACATCAATTATACTCATGATTTTAGCGAGTGGGTGAATTTGTTTCCTCATTAGTGAGAATGGATATCCTGTTCCATCCAATCTTTCGTGGTGTTGTTGAATAATATCCTTAACATCATCATTAACCATTACATTCGGGATGTTAATTGTATGTGTTTTAATAATAGCAAACTCGTCTTCAGACAATCGTCCTTTTTTATATAAGACCTCTTTTGGTAGTAAAAACTTACCTATATCATGCAACAAAGCACCTACAATTAAATTATTCAAATCCTTTTTAGATAATCCTAAATACATACCAAATTTACTTGCCAATACCGCACAACGAATAGAATGTTGCACCGTTTCGTCTTTAATCAGTAATTCCATTTTTTTATTAAAATGTAGTAATTTTATAATTTCCTTTTTATATACAGTAAGCAAATAAGTCACTCCTCTTTTATATTTTCGCTTCTGTATTATATAGAGTTTTATTTAGTATATAACCAGATATCCGTATAATTTACATTCCGAATTATCATATACTAATTAAGTAAAGTCAATAAAAAAAAACAAAATATTATTTACTGATAGATAAATGAAATTATAAATTTCATTGACTATAGTAAATAAAATATGTTATTTTAAGATGACAGAATATTTGTAGGAGGCTTTTATGGAACAAATAAAATCACATCCAGTTAAAGATGTTTATCGTATATCAGATGGCTTGTTAGTTGAAATTCATAAATACGAACGCATCGGAAATGTATGGATGCAAGAAACAAAGCAAACTAAAGGTGTTCAAGGTTGTAGAGGATTGCGAGTATTAACGGAAGATTACGGAGATAACATTCCTAAAGGAACGTTCATTCTCAATTCTGTCCCTATTCGAGTTGTTACAGATGCCAACTTGTTTAAAGCTGAAATAAAAACAAATGGTAGCGGATTATACGGAAGTATTCCAGAATTAGAACGAACATTAAAAACGATTCAAAATATTTTAGACTCCTATAAAGAGTAATTAGAGTTCGAATGAATACCAATCTCAGAATCTATAATAAGTGTATTTATAAAAACAGGTATAGAAAACTATAACATGAAAATGGAGATGTTTTAGCTATGATTATTGTTGTTACAGGTCATCGACCAAAAAAATTAAATAATATCTATGATATTTATCATCCAATGTATGTTTCTATCGGAAGGGAAATGAGAGATTTTATTTTGAAGCAAATCACATTGTTAGAAGATGGCGAAAAGCTAAGGTTAGTTACTGGTATGGCGTTAGGAATTGATACGGTGTTCGCTTTAATTGCATTGAAACTAAAGAAAATGTTTCCTGAAAAAATTATTCTGCATTGTGCCGTTCCTTGTGCAAGCCAAGAAGGCCCTTGGCGTAAACCCGACAAAGATAGATATCATCGAATTTTGCATGAGGCAGATGAAGTTGTTTTTGTCTCAAGAGAAAAGTATGTAGACGAACAAACTATGTACGATAGGGACGAATATATGGTAGATATGTTAGCCGTTGAACGGGGCTATTTACTTGCAGTTTGGAATGGAATCCCAAATGGAGGTACTTACCATACAATCGAATACGCCCAAGGAAAAAGTGCATCAATCCAAACAATTGACCCAAATCGACACATGCAATGAGACCAATATTAATTGGCCTCATTTTTCTATGAGTTAGATTATTTACGAAAAGGATGGATTTAGATGACTTATGAAGTGATTCATTACTGCCATGTACTACCTACTTTCCACACTGTAGAATCAGGACTTACTTTGAAAGATGCTCAAGATAAAGTAAAAGAATTAGCAACAAAACAAAAGTACAGTAAACACACAATGGATTGTTGCAAATTCTATGTTCAACCAGAAATAAAATAATACAATGAATAAAGGATTGAACTGAAATGACTAAAGAAAAAATTAATGTATATTTAGACGATAAAAGAGACTGTCCAAAAGGATTTACAATTGCAAGAACTATGGAGAAAGCGATTGAACTCCTTACAAACTATGCTGTTCAAATTCTTTCACTTGACCACGACTTAGGAGAAGATGAGAATGGGAAACTACTCCCTACTGGTTATGATTTCGTGAAATATTTCTGCTTACACAATTTATTTGCTGAGAAAATTTATATTCACACTGACAATCCACCAGGTCGTCAAGCTATGTATGAGACGCTGAAAGGTGCTCAAAGACGAGGATTTATTGCTGAAGATATTAAAATACACCATTACTCAATCACAGTGAATAGATACTCTGGCGAATAAAACGTGCTCGCAATAGAATTTAATAATAATGCTCATCCTTTCTTATTATGATATAGCAAATATTTATTTAAGAGAGGATGAAAATTGCGATGGCAAAACCGAAAACAATAAAAGGAACTGTTGGAGAAAAGACAGTTGAATATAAAGAAATGACTATGAAAGAGTATTTTGTAGTTTTCATTACTACATTAGTAGGTTTTTCTTTCCCTACAGCTATAATTGCTTTTCTACTTGTTAAAACTACCGAGCTAAACATCTTTACAGCAGTTGTTATCGGATTACTTATGATAATTTTATTAGTTGTTTCATTCGGATGGCATAAACCTGCTTATAAAAATGAAAAGAAATCAGAGAAAGATGATGACGATGATTAAGAGGTGTATCTATAATGGTACATCTTTTTTTATGTTCATAAATGTTAAAGCATGATGGTCCCTACTATTTTACATTTTGGTTACATTACCTATATAAATTGTATTTATTTGATATAATAATATCCGAAATTAATGAATATAGGAGGTTTTATTTTGGCTAATAAAAATAGAACTAAGCAGAAGCAAAATAATAAATCACAAGATGCTCAACATGTACAAGAAACACCTGATTCTGCTTCTTCAAAAATCAACAACAATGAAATAAAAAGTAATAATGGATTCTTTAAAATTGTAAGCCAAGCAACGCTTATTGCGTTGCTGTTAACAGCACTAAGTTATTCGTTTACAGCCTTATTTAAATCTGGATATCATCATTATTATCGATTAAATGATTATTCATTGTTAACAATTGATACAAGCGATTTGGTACATTTCTTTTTAGTATCATTCCAATATCTATTACCATTAACAATATCTTATTTTGCTGTTAGATACATATTCTTAGCACCTGAATTTTTCCTCAGAAAAGGTGGAGTAAAAAGTATAACAATAGCTTTTGTTATCATTCTTTTCTTTATACCCATGTTTATGTCTTGGATTTTTAATATAGACAAATTCGATAAAAGATATATATTTGCATGGGCATTTGTTACAAATTGTATAGTTTTTTATCAGTTCTTCTCACCTACAGTCCAATCTATATTACAATTTCTTCTAACGCCAATCAGACCTTACAAAGTATTTTTTATTCTCAGTGCATTTATCTTTTTAGGAATTGGCTCCTATAGATTAGGTGTTGATACAGCAAAAAAACAAGAAGAATATTCAATTGTTACTCAGGGTGAAGAAGAGCTTATTGTAATTAGTACCAAAGGCAACAGTTTAATTACAGCTCCTTTTAATAAGGATACAAATACAATAAAATCAACCTTTACAGTTATTCCCATGAAAAATCAATTAAGCTTAAAGACTACAACACTGACAAAAAATTTAATAGTAAAATCAGACATATAAATAATATGAATACATAAAAAAACACCTTATTTGTCTTTAGGTGTTTTTATGTATTCAGCACTTCCCTATTACTCACTAAAAGAATATAATTTCTTTTATGAAATCCAACCGAGTTTTGTAATAGAATGATATAGTCATATTAGCAAATCATATTAAACTGTTTAGGAGGAACACTGTTGATTGAAACATTATTAATAAAATTTTATAAACAAAATCTGAGTAATTATGCATTAGTATACAAACATGTTCTTATTAACATCATCATTGCAGTTATAATAATTTTTCTTTCTGTACTAATTCCAGCCCCCTATATTATTCATAATAACCAAGAGTTTCTGTTAATATCTATATTTTTCTTTATTTCATTAATAGTAGCTGTTATGGCACTAAGTTTATTAGTTAATCTTCCTGCAATGAATTTTACCAGGAGATTTTATAAAATAAAACTACGTAGTTTAGAGTGGGAACTTTTTCGTTTATATTTATTAAAAGAATATTTAGTTGAAACTAAATTTATAGATACTGAAAATAAAAATACAAAAGAAAACAAGGAAAAAATTGAAATGATTATTTCTTTATTCCAACAAAAACTTGATAATCGACAAAAGAATAAACCTTTTTCAATTTTGGGTTCTTACTTTAACACTACTATTGTATTTTTAATTCCCATCTGGACCGCATTTAATAATCAAGTATACTTTAAAGAAGTCACCCTAAATGAAGCAATTCATAACATAGGAACTATTTTTTGGGTGGTACTACTTTTATTTGTTCTGTTTTGTATGATTAAAATATATAAAATACAATATAAATTTCTTTACCCCGACTACAAATTGCAAGAAATCATATACATGCTTTCACAATTACAAATCATACATAATAATGACAAGTTTTCACAAAAACATATACCTCAAGACCAAAAAGACAAAATTAAAACTATGGTGAAAGATTACAATAAAACAAGGAATAATTACAAAGAAAAAAATACCACTTCATTTTTAAAAAGATATTCTTATTTCAAATGGAAGTGATAAAAAATAAAAGCACCTATTATTAGGTGCTTTTTAATACAACTTCTTCCCCTTTCCAATTGTTAATGTCCATGCAGTTCCACAAGGATTGGGAATCTCTTGAGCATCAATTAGACATTCTTTGCACTTGTCATTTTTATACCACTCACAATTTTTAGTTACAGCATTACGCAACACTCGCTTTGAAACAACTCTGGCAGTTGGTCCCTTCAAATATCTATCTTCCGTATGCACAATTATATTTTTAGGGTCTTTTATCATATCTACTGTTTTATTCATATCCTCTCTTCCCCTTTTAGACTGAAATCGTCTTATATGTATTCCCGTCAATAACTAATCCATTCAGTTGACCATCAAAGACCGCTCCCCCATCAATTCCAATCTTTGTCTTACATGGAGAAATCCAAACATCATTGGACTTATCCTCATTTAATACTCTTGTAATAGTATGACCAAATACAATTGTTTTTCCTGTTTCATTTATACCATAATGAAATGGTTTTCGAATCCAACTAAAATCCTTTTCGGATGAGTTTTTCCAATCAGAATACACAAGATTCACTCCTGCATGGACAAAAATAAAATATTCTGTTTCATAAAAATAAGGCATGTCTTTTATAAACTGAATGACTTCTGAATATTTCTCTTTCATCAATTTAGCAAGATGTTCTGGCGTATACCTAATAGATGCTTTTTCTCCTAAAAATGAATCTATTGTAGCGTTTCCACCTTGATTCAAGTAAAATTCCCCCTCATTTACAGGGTCATCTATAAAATTCAAAAACAATTCTTCATGGTTACCTCTTAAAAAAATAGCATCATATTGTTTCTTCAAGTACATAGCTAAAATCAATGTTGATTTTGATTTCTTTCCTCTATCGAGCAAATCACCTAATTGTATCAGTCTATGTATATCTCTATCCCACTTTTTTAACAAGGTTGTAAATTCTAATAAACATCCATGAATATCCCCGACCACAAAAAATCTATCTAATACTTGCTTAACTTCGGTTATCTTCATAACTTCCGAATGGTTCATTTGTGTATCTCCTATCATCTATATAAGTTTCTTTGGCAAAATTTGTTTTTAGTTTACAATAAAGCTTAGTTTGTTATTTCATTTATAGCTTGTACAAGTAAAATTTCATCACAATCATATAAACCTGAAGTATTCATATTGTTGTATTCAACAACTTTAAATCCATTATTCGTCTCTGCAACATCAATTACAAATGCTTGAGCTAATGGAAATTGGTTAATCATTTTCATTGTGTAGGAAAGTAATTCATCAGAAGGTTTACGGACAGTGCTCATAACTTTATTTTCTTTATAACAAGAACTGGTCACGATGTTCTGATTGATGACAAAGAAACGATATTCAGCTTGTATTTCTTGTATAGGAGAAATCATTAATTTTTGACCAAGATAAGGACTATCCTCCTTACATTCTCGTTTCTGCCATGCCAAAAATTCTTCTCTTGTCACCGTTTGACCTGTAAATAACTTTGTATTCCCTGTAGGTCGAATAAAGAACTCCTCATCTATCGGATTTAGCTCCCATAAATCACCTACCATAAAATCTTTGTTTAGCAGTTCATCTCCCAATACTTGCTGAAATACTTCAAATTCAAATTGGTCATTCACAAAAGAACCAGGCTCCAAATTCATTTCTTTCGCTATATTTGCAAGTGTTTTAGAGCCATATACCATTACTTGCTCATTACAAATAAAATCATTTAAGACTCTATCAGAATTATCTCTTGGTATTTTACTTTCCTTATCAATCACTGTTAGTGAATTATCTTTGTCTACTCTTACAATCAAATACTCTATAGAACACTTTTCTAATGCTTTTACCATCCGTATTGTATTGGGGTTATAATTTAAAAACTCTTGTACTAACCATTTCATTTCCGATTCTCCTTTCTTAGTATCATGTGTAAAATGCAGAAGAGATGTTGTTATCCCTTCCACACCTTCCTATTATTACGCTGAAAACCTCAAAGTTTCAGTTTCACTAATTTTAAGGGCATGTAAATAGCCTCCAAAAACCGCTCCTCCATCGATTCCAATTTTTGTTTTGCATGGAGATATCCAAACATCACAATTATTATCATCATGATGTAGATACGGAGTAGGTGTATGACCAAAAACAATGATTTTTCCTGTTTTGTTTTTTCGTTTATGAAATGGTTCTCGAATCCACAACAAATCATCTTCCCCTGACATTCGCCAATCTTGTAAGATTAAATTAACACCTGCATGTACAAAAATATGACTATCTGTTTCATGATAAAGAGGAAGATTTCTAAGGAACTCTACTTCTCTTGAAAACTCTCTTTTTATGTAGTCTGCAACTTCTGTCAGATACTTAAATTCATAGCCTGGTAAAAATGTTGAAAGGGTTTCTCTTCCTCCATTTCTGAAATAGGATTCTGCATATGAATGTGGCATGTCTAACCACTGTAAAAACATAGCTTCATGATTTCCTTTTAAAATAATAGCTCCATACTCTTCTTGTAATTTCATGGCAGTTAGAATACACCCTAAACTATCTGGTCCCCTATCAATTAAATCACCTAATAAAATAAGTTGCTCTGTTTCTCGATTCCAAGACTTAAGTACTTCATCTAAATTCTCTTTACACCCATGTAAATCACCCACTACAAAAATACTTTTCTTCATTTCTATCACTCCTCTAAATTTTATATTTTTATTCCCTTATAGGTAAATAATTTAATTTTTATTACTGAATTTCTCTTGATAATCTTTAAATACATTCTCGAAATACGATAAACTTTCGTTTCCTCTTTTAATGAATTTTGATTGCCATCTTAATTCCTCTAATAATTCTTTCCAAAAACGCTCATCTGACTTTGTAGCTCGATTTTCTACAAATTCCTTTTCTAAATAAATTAATTTACTGATAGTCATTCTATGTAATGCTTTAGCTTTTAACTTTTGCATAATTTTCATTTGTCATGTCTCCTTTTGATAAAAAGAAAGAGAGAATTATCTCCCTCTCTTTAATAGTTCACTCGACAATTTTGTTTCCCTACAATTTCTTGCATCTGTGTAATCATCGTCAAATTAAAATGAGTGAAGTTTACTTTGTAAGTATTGCCCCCAAAGATAAAATAAACAGGCACTGTACTATCTTCTGACTCATATTCCTTCAAATAATCTCTTACTTTTACAAATTGTTTTCGTGCATTATTCACGTTGCGAGACCCTAAAAGAACAATCTCTTTTGGATTCCCATCATTACCAACATCATGGATATCAATCACTCGTTTTACCATGATTTGTGTGCCTCGGTCATCCTCTTCAAATTTACCTTCAACCGCAATGATACTACCTTCATGTAACAGACCTGCACTTTGCTCTAATACGTTAGAGAATGCAACACACTTAATCTCCCCTGTTGTATCTTCTAATTTAAATACATTAAGAGGTTTATTGTCTTTTTTCGTGTAGTACGTTTCAATTTCCGTAATAATACCTGCAACACGAATAGATTTTTTATAAGAACGAACTCTATCTGCTTCATCTTTTTCATCTGTATCTTGTAAGAACCCAATCTCACAAAATTCTTCTTCAGCTAACAATGTTTCATACGAATCAAGAGGATGTGCTGAAATATAAAACCCTGCAAACTCTTTTTCCTTTTCCAATTTAAAATCAATGTTAAACTCTGTTAATGTAGGAGTTAATACCTCTCTGATTTTATCTTGGCTTAATAACGGAATATCAAAGATAGACAATTGTCCTGATTGATAGTCTTTTCGTTCTTGTGAAGCTACCAATAGTAAAGCATCTAACATCATTAATTTCGAATTACGTGTACCTTCAAAGCTATCGACTGCACCTGAGAAGATTAATGCCTCTAATACTCTTCTATCCACTTTTTGATATTTTGCCATTCGAACCGCACAATCTTGGAAATTACGGAAGTCTCCTCTTGTATCTCTTTCCTCAATTAAACGAATTGATATTTTACCCATATTTCGAATACCTTGTAAGCCAAATCGAATAGAATTCCCTTCAACCGTAAATACTTCTCTTGATTTATTTACATCTGGTGGTAAGACATCAATCTTTTGTCGTTTACTCACAGCCATGTATGCTTTGATTTTATCTGACATTGTGATAAATGAATTTAAAGTAGCACACATATATTCTGTTGGATAGTAATACGCTAAGAAACCTGTTTTAATCGCAATATTCGCATAACCTGTTGCGTGAGATTTATTGAATGCGTAACGTCCAAATTTCTTCATTCGTTCCCATAAAGCAATTGCAATATGTTCATCAATTCCATTTGCAACACAACCTGTAATTCCTTTTTCCTCTGAACCGTGTACAAAGTATTCACCATACTCATTTAAAAGGGCTTCTACTTTCTTTGCCATCCCTTTTCGAATGGTATCTGATTGTCCTCGTGTAAAGTTTGCTAATTCACGAACGATAAACATACATTGCTCTTGATATACGATGATGTTGTAAGTCGTTTCTAAAATAGGTTGCAACTGAGGAACATCATATTCAATTCCTTCAGGCTTTAACATGTTTTTAATGTAATTCGGAATTTCATCTAAAGGACCTGGGCGGTACAACGAAATCCCTGCAATTAAACGTTCAAACAATTGTTTCCCCATTTCAGCATCTAATGTATGTGCATCTTGGAATAACTCCATCATGAAGTTTGTCATTCCTGCACTCTCTAATTGGAATACCCCTGCCGTATTACCTTTTGCAATGTATTCATAGACTCGTATATCATCGAGTGGAATACTTTCAAGTGTAATGGGTTCTAACCCTAACTCTTTTCGTTTCTTATTAATATCAATAAAGGCTCGTCCCATAACACCCATTGTACGAAGACCTAAGAAGTCCATTTTTAGCAAGCCCATCTCTTCACATTCATCTTTGTTATACTGAGTTGTATGCTCATAGGCTCCTGTATCTGTGTTCTCTAATAGAACCTGAGGAATATGGTCTGTTACGGCACTTGGGGCGATTATGACACCGCAAGCATGTTGTGATACGTTACGAGGTAAACCTTCAATACGAAGAGCAATATCAACAATTTCTTTTACCTCTGCATCAGAATGATACATATTATAGAATTCTGGACTCTCATTCAATGCTTTGTTTAATGTCATACCTGGTTTTTCAGGGATGGCATTTGCAATCATATTTCCTAATGGTTTATCTAATACACGAGCTACATCTCTAACAGATACTTTTGCGGCCAATGTACCAAATGTAATAATTCGAGAAACTGCTTCTTCTCCATATAATTCTTTCACATAATCAATTACTTCTTCACGTCTTGTATCCTCGAAATCAATATCAATATCTGGCATTGAAATTCGGTCAGGGTTTAAGAATCGTTCAAAAATAAGTCCATATGGAATTGGGTCAATATCCGTAATATCTAAAGCATATGCAACTAAAGAACCACAAGCAGAACCACGACCAGGTCCTACTAAAATACCTCTCTCTTTTGCAAATCGAATAAAGTCCCATACAATAACGAAATAACCTGGGAACCCCATGGTTTTAATTGTTTCAATCTCAAAGGTTAATCGCTCTCGATATTCTTTACTTTTAAATTCTTTCTGCCCTTTAAATCGTTTCGCAAATCCTTCCCATGCTAAATGTTCAAAGTAATCCGCTTGCGATTCGAATCCTTCTGGTAGAGGGAATTCAGGTAGATAGATTTCTCCAAGTTGAATGTCAATGTTGATTCTTTCTGCAAGGTCAAGTGTATTATCAAGTAGCTCTGGCATATCCCAAAACAAATCTTCCATTTCTTCAGAAGTGTGAATGTGATAACCACTCCCTGGAAAGACCATACGGTTTGGGTCATCCATTGTTGTTTTCGTTCCAATACATAACAGGATTTCATGTACAGAAGCGTCCTCAATTTCTGTATAATGGCTATCTGAAGTCGCAATTGCTTTTAAACCAAATTCTTCAGCCAATTGAAGCAACGCAGGATTTACAACTTCTTCCTCTTCACAACCATGTCTTTGGATTTCAATGTAGTAATTTTCCTTACCAAAAATATCAATCATTTTTTGTACTGTTTTACGAGCTAAATCCATGTCTCCCTTAATAATCGCTTGAGGGACAAGCCCCCCTAAACATGAGCTTGTTGAGACAACACCTTCACTATATTTTTCTAACCATTCCAGTTTTACATGAGGTTTATAATACTTATTCTCAAATCCCATACTTGTTAACTTAACAAGGTTACGATAACCCGTTGCATTAATCGCAAGTAACAACTGATGTTTACCTTCTTTTTTGCCATCTAAAGTTTCAATATATGCTTCAAAACCTAATATCGGTTTTTTATTTGCTTTTTTCATTTTTTTATAGAAATCTAACGTCCCGTACATAACACCGTGGTCAGTAATCGCACTTGCCCACTCCGTTTTTGCAACCATTTCATGAATTTTTGTTGCACCATCCAATAAAGAATATCCTGTATGTCCATGAAGGCTGACATAACGTACAACATCTAACACATTTCCATTTACAACTGCTCTAAACATTTGTCTGCGTTCGAATAAGTTTCGATTGTTCTTTTCAAATTTATTTAGAGGCAATGTACAGATAAGTTCAAAATTATCATCTTTATTCTTTTTTACCGCAACTTTATCTCCTTCGAGATGCAGTTCAACGATAGTTCCTTTTTCAATGCTTAAATTAGGAAATACAACTTGCACATTACCCTCTCCTCTCCTAAATTTACGTTGACTATAGTTAATATAGATTCATTTTACATTAACTATAGTCAAAAAGTAAAGAGGAAAGAAAACTTCAGATAAAAGAAAAAAGAGCCGATGGATAACTTCCATACGACTCTTCTACTTATTACCTTGTAATTTCTCTTTTTAAAACTCTTGTTAATTCTTTGTTAATATCTGATGGGTCACAAGAAATTACCGATTTTTGATACATATCATTATATACATCTATCGTTTCTTCTCTATGTCTTTTGCTTCCGAAACAAATAGATACAACCTTTATGCCATTTTTCCTCGCTTCTTTCACAGCATCTTTTACATCTGCTTGTCCTAACTTTTGCGATGGGTAAGCAGATGGTAGACCATCTGAAAGAATCACTAATAAACGATTTCTTTCTGGACGTTGTAGTAACTCCTTAATAGCGATACGAATAGAAAATCCATCCATATTTCCACCATTCGCTTCGAAATACGCATTCCATGATTCATTGAATTTACTATCATTAGAAAACTCACTTACAGTTGTATGCATTACATTTCTTCCACTTGCTCGAAAGATAGTTGATTTAAAGGGAATAAAACCTTTTATTCCTTCTTCAATTACTGCACAAGCCTTTTGAGAACAAGATACTTTATTATTGTTCTCATCCACCCTATCCATCATAGAACCTGAACCATCAACTAACATGTATGCTACATAGTCCGTTGTTTGTGGTTGTCCTTTTTTCAAGAATACATTGTAATCTTTTGTCCCCACTTTCCAAATCGAAGACGTATCAAGTATTCCTTTTCTTCTATGTCTGGAATCATATGTTTTTTTATTTTTAAATATTTCCTCTATTTCTTTTCTAAATCGTTTTCCATCTCTTTTTATATCTTCCGTTAACTCTCTCTTTCTCTTTGTGATGGGAGATATAGTAAGTGTTGGCTTTTGTTTTCCGTATTTATTATCACTATATGCCTCCTGTACATCATTTACTTCTTTTTTTGTCACATCTTTATCTATCTTAGCCTTTTTCTTAGATTCTTCCTTTTGCTTATCCTCTTCCTTTTTTGCATTTTTTAAAGCAAACTCAGCATCTTTCATTGCATCTTTTCGTACATTTTCAATAATATTTTCTACAATACTATCATCTGAAATTGAATTTGATTTAGATTCATCTTCATTTGAATCTTCTGTAGAATCATCTTGTTTGCTTGTATTGTTTACATCGGATTCCTCTTCTGTTCCTTCTTGTGTTTCTTGTGTTTCTTCATTTTTAGCAGAATCTTCACCTTCCGTTGAATCCTCATTACTTTCACTTGTTGAGTTAGCTTCACCTGAACGCTCTTCTTGTTTTGGTTCGCCTTCCTCTCCCTTCATGTCACCTAAAATACCATTACCATCCCCCTCATTTTGTTCCTGTTCTTGAGAAGAATCATCCTTATTTTCTTCCTCGGATTTAAAATGAACTGAAATTGCGTTTCCTGGATTTTCAGATGATGTTGTATCAGGATTTTCACAAGTATATTGTGTGTAATCTGACATGTCATCTACAGACATTTGATTTGCTTCATCCTTTAACAATTCTGCAAGATAAGGAGCTGTGATTTCAATAATTCTCATGCACCTATTTGCACAACCTTGTGCCGTAGATTCATTGATGCCTTTAATCGTCATTGTTTTTATCTTATTTAATTCTTTTTCCATTCTTGTATTTTTATAATGTACCTCAAAATCTTTTGGGAATAGACCTGTTACAGAATAGCTTGTAATGGAATATAAAAAATCTTGTAATTCATTTTCTTTTCTTATAGGCTGTTCTTTCCAAAGAGTAGCATTTAAGAATTGAATATGTTTTTTATATCCTTTTTTTCTATTACACAGGCGTTTTTCGATACGACCATCCTCTACCGAGTTTAGTACATGTTTCGCAATTTTCATCCCATGATTTTGATGGATTTGAAATTTTTCATTTAAATACTCAGAACCATCTTTTAAGAACATTTTTAGAACCCTGTAGTCAGAGGATTTTATATGCTCTGCTTCATGTCCTGTTAGAGCCTTTAATGCTGAAAAAATCTCTTCATATGAAAATGATTTCTCTACAAAAATTTCAGGAAGTCCCACCACGATTTTCTTAAAATCGGTATAACTACTTCCTCCAACATTTAAACTAAATGGAATGTCCGTTCTTCCTAATAAATTGAAAATAACCATGTTGAGTTGATTATAAATGGATTTTCTGTTAAAATAATCTATGATGTTTTTTGTTTTGCTACTATGTTGTATCATAACGAAAAATATCTCCTTTTTAATTGATTTTTTGAATACCTGTTGAAGACGGAGTGACGGAAATCACTCCGTTTTCTTTTTATGCAAGTTCATTGTCAATTACATTCATCACGTAATTTCTATAGTCCTCATCTTCAATTCGGTTTGCTACATTATCAATAATCGCTTCTTTTAACCCTAAATCCTCTGCCACTTCTAATGCAGAGATAAATCCTCGAATCGTTAAACAATTTTTTGATATCTGACCGTTTTCTACCATTGCGAAAATGTTTTGATAAATCTTATCCGCATCTTGAATATCAATTAACTTTGCAGATGGAACACGTACTCGTAAAGTTTCAATGATACTTTTATTAGATGGGAATAAAATCGGTGTAAATCTATCCATAGTCGCCTCGTTCAAAGGATTGGTTCCAATGTAATCTTTATTCATTGTTAGCATGACGCCAAAATTTTGCCCTGCTTCTACCCAACCATATCCAGGCACTTGCATAGCTCCACGGTCATCAACTGCTGAGTGAATTTGTACTAACACCGATGGGTCAACAGTATTCACCTCATCTAAGTTTATAAAAGCTCCAATTTCCATTGCTTCTACAAATGCTTCTTTCTCAAAAATTACATTTGAAAATGGTTTTCCGTCTTCAGTTGTTCCTTGTTCAAAAGACTTAGAACCAAGCAAATCCATCTTATCGAATTGGCTATTTAAAGACACTTCAAATAATGGTCTTTGATAAATCCAAGCTAAAGTTCGAACAAACACGTTCTTTCCTGTACCTTTTTCTCCCTCTAAACGTAAATGTTTTCCTTTATTCGTATACACAACAGATTTTTTCACTGCTCCAAATGTATCTTTAAATAAAGTCTCAGGTTTTTTAGGAATACGGTTTGCCACATCTTCTTCATACTTTCTATATGTTTCAAAAGTAAGAATGATATGTTTTTCAGAAACATCATTACTTCGAAGATATGATTCAATTGCTTCTAACTCCTCTTTTTCAATTCCTACTTTATTAATCACTTCTTCTTTTACATCTTGTAATGTATTTACATCATCTATTTCAGCTACTTGATTAAAAATAGACTCATCAATTTTAAAAGAAACTGTATACGTAGTTGGTTTGATATCTATTACTTTACCCACTACTTCATTTAACACTTGTAACCCTTTCTTTAAAGATTGAACTGATTCATCATTACTACTCAGGTTTACTTCACCTGCGGGCTCACCTTGAAATAACGTAGTGATTTTATCTGTCTCTTTTTTAAATGAAACTAACGTTGTATCACCTTGTTGAAAAGCTTTTATCACTTTTGTTTTCCCTGTATATTGTCTAAGGCTTCCTTTCACAATTACCTCACGTTCCAATATTTTAACAGAATGACTCATATCTTTATCTACAACTCCTTCTTCATTCTCCTCATCTATCATCACACCTATTGTTAAACCAATCTTTTTTATCCCATTACTTAAGTCAAAAGATGGGTGAAATTCTATCGTTCCTTCTATACTGTCATTAGTCATTTTAGCATGTAACTCTTTACTTGATATGCCTGTATGTAATGAAAGAATATTTCCTGATACGTGACCTAATTTATTACCTCTTGAATCTACACATTTTACCGCTAATTTATCTATTGGATGATTCGGGTCTTTTATCAATTCTACCTTTGTACCTACTCTAACATAATCCAAATTCTTTGCTCCTACCACTGCTACATGTACCTTTTTCATTTTCATTCTCTCCTTTTTATACAATTTATAAAAATACCTGTTTCTTATAATCTCTTTATTATAGTAATATGAAACACTTTTTACTAAAGTTATGAAGGTAACTTTAATTTGAATTACAAAAGAGAAAGGCAGGATTTTACCCTACCTTTTTCTCCATATATTCACTTCCAAATGATGTTTTTTTCTCTACTACAATACCTAAACGAGTCATCTTAGTTAATTCGTTAGCAATATCAACCATTGATACAATTCTTCCTGCTTTTTCGTTAATATCTTCATGAATTTTCGGAAGTTTCCCCATTTTAATAGGTAAAAACTCTTTTAATACTTTACTTAAATCATTCTTTTCCATATCCTCGATAAACATATGAAACTCGTCAAATGGGTCGAGCATATGTGGGGATTTTGTAAAGGTTGTACGGAATCGAACCGCAAATGTTTTAGGTAATGTTGCAGAGGAGATAAAACAATGACCTGATGGTAACTCTGGTAAACGTTTCATTTCATCTTCTGTCAAATTCGTTTCTTTTCGAACCATTTCCATATCGTCTGCTGTATTTAAACGATAGATAAATTTTGTATTCAACTGTGCCACAATTGTCGGGTCTAAAGCATCTGGTTTTTGTGTACAGAAAATCTCAAACACACCATATTTCCGAGCTTCTTGTGCAATCTTTTTCAATACCTTTTTCGTAGGTGAAGAATGACGTGGTGCAAAGTTATGTGCTTCATCGACAATAACAAAGAACATTGGGAAGAACTCAGGTCTTTCTCCACCATGTTCTTGATAATCTTGATAGTTTCTACGTTTTTTATAGAGTTTTTTAAGAACATAGGAAGCTATCATTTGTTGACGTAACATATCTCCACGAATGACTGCAATTTTCCCTTGTTTCATAGCAGATTCTACACCATCAATATCGCCTACAAAAATATTTGTAGATTCTAAGGCATCCAATTTCCAAGATAATGCTTGTAAGGTTTTACTTCCTGAAACCCTATTTTTATTTCTTGTATAAAGTAACACTTGCTCATCTGTTAATTCATCTTCAGGTGATGTTTGTCTCCCATTTTTTACTTTCGGCTTTGGATTCTCATGCACCTCAAAAGCTATTTTTAAATTAATAACTTTGTTTTTTAAATGTGCTAACGTATCTCCTTTTTCATATAGAACTTCTAATGCACCTCGTTGTGGTTCTGTTAATTCTCCCACGAAATCAAATAAGCTCATAAGCTCATCCAATTTTAATTCATGAAAATTAATCCCCACATCTCTTCCAATATAAAAGATTTGGTTTCTATCTTGAAAATCATGAACAAGATTACTATCTAAACCATCTAATCCATCCATTGGCTCCACAAAGTTCATTTCATTATGAGGGTCAAATGCTACACCTGGAATACGAATCTTTTGAATCTCCTCTTCAATTACTCGTAATCCATATGTTTTACCTGAACCAGATGTTCCAAACATACCTATATGAGGATATTCTCGGAACTTACGATAATTCAATACAAAAGGTACCCCTTCTTGACGAACTGCTCCACCGTTTTTCCATAGAGGAGCAATATTTGTTAATTCTTGAGGTAGATTAGATTGCATTTCCTCTGTACCTGAGATAACACCTAAAGTTAGTGCATCTGATGGTTTTGCATGAATTAATATTTTCTTCATTTCTTCAAATGTAGTATCTCTCACAACTGCATTTGGGGTTACTGGTTTTGTTAATGTCTTCAAAACTTTCACTCTTGCAATATGAGTTTTTCTATCATTTACAATTTCTTTTGATAATCCCTTTACAATATCCAATGCAAATCCTTCAGGCATAATAGACTCTGATAAAAATGGAACTGTAGTTGTATTTAAAACTTCAATAGGTAAATCCCCATGTAATTCATCATTAATCATTAAATATTCATTTTGAATAAACGGCTTATCTTGTGAAACAACGTAAACTTCTCGTACTGTGGTTTTCCCCATTACAAATCCTCTATTTGCCACGTAAAAACCTCTCCTTTTCTATTTGTCGTGTCTTACTCTACTTTTAATTCTATTTTTCTTAAAGGAAGCAGGAAGATTAATCTATCTTCTCTGCTATTGTTGTTCCGTTTTCATCTAACTCCATACGAAATACACTGTCAGACACAAGAGGCATATACGTATCCTCATGTGACACGAGGAATGTTTGCCTTCCTGTATAGTCAACTAACTCCCTAATAAGATGAGCTGTATTTTCTGATGGCTCTTTGGAAACATATTTTGTAGGCTCATCTAAGAAGAATCCTGCTTTATTATTGTCTCCTACAAGTAAATTGACTGATGCAAAAGTAGCTAATGAAACAATATCTGCTCTTCCCCCACCATCTTCTTGAGCAGGGTCTGTTTCCACTACTTCATTTGGATACTGTGCTTTTACTAATACATCTGCAACTGGAACACCACGGGCACTATCTAACTGAATATCTACTGAAAGATTGTCACCCATAACCATTTGCAAGGATGATGTGGCTGTTTGCGAAAGAATCTCTTTTCCGTTCTCTCTTGCTTCTTTTGATGCCCTTTCTAACAACTCTTTCATCATCGCATGATGTTCTTGTTTCCCTTTTAAACTCTCTAAAAGACTTTCATTTTCTGCGAACTGTTTTTTATGTAAATTTAATGTACCTAAATCGGTATGATATTTGTCTTTCATATTACCCAATTCCTTGATAATGTCAGAATAATTCATGTCATCAACTCCCTTTTGTTAAAAATACAAAATCTTTAAAATATGCTTCATCTATTGTTATTGGTGGGATTTTTGTCTCTTTATCACATGCAGTACATATTGTTTTATTAGCGATTATCTGATAAGCCATCGAAGAAGAGTTGTCCTTGAAAAACGACAGTCCAAGCTTCCCCCCACATTCACATTTCGTAATCATACTGATACTGGATATTTTTCTTTTATATATTTAATCACCTTACTTGCATCTACTTCTTCAAAATCGGAATCTATATCAGGTAAATATGCTTCTTTACCACCATGTGAGTTTTCATCTGAAGGAATTACACTCGGTACATTATCTAAACTTTCCACATATACAACATTTTTCATTAAATTTAACCATGTCTCTATGCCATTCGAATTCACGAGTATTGCATGATTTCGAATCATATTTCGGTTATCTTTCGTTTCTGACCATACTTCCCCATCTCTTGAAATAAAACCACTTTTTACAAGTTGACCTGTGTAGTTACAATTTAATTTTGCTATAAATTTGCCAGACACATCTTTAAACCAAATACGAATTCTTTCATCCTTCTTAAAACCTTTTACCATGTTATACAACTGTTTATAGTTGTGGATGATAATCCAATTCTCTATCAATTCTTTTACTGACATACCTAATGTTTTGCAACGTGTATACTCACCGTTTTTAAATGTTTTATAATGAACACTGTATCCGAAACTTGAAGGAGTTAAATGCCCTACAACATCACTGTTTCTATTTTTTGCATATACCATATTCACCACTCCATTTTATTATTGACTATAGTATATAACATATATACTTTTAAGTAAAATATTTTTTATATAAAAAGGAGCTCTTTTTTGAGCTCCCTTTCCTTATTTATGCTACTTCTCTTACATCTACAGTCGTTTCTTCCTCTACAAAGCGAATTCTCATAAGAGCTTGTACCATTTCAACTTGGATTCCCCCTCCTAATTCATTGAATAATTTACTACTTGCAAACAAGAATTCTTCTATTGGTTTCTTCTGATTGTACACTGCTAATTTAACATCTTGTTTTAAATCAGTTAAAGAATCAATATGATGAATCCAATTTTTATCCACGATTTCTAATAGAATTTGCTTCATTTGTTCTTGAATTTCATTTTGAACAACAAGCTCTTTTTTCACTTCAAAGGCATCCATACAATTCTGTAATATAGATTCTTTAATTTCTTCAATATCCTTCTGTAATGCACCATCCACATTGACTACACCAACCATTGAATACTTCATTTCTAAAGTACGTTTCATTTCTTCCAATGCAGGTTGTAAATCTTCATCTTGTCCAAATTCTTCATACTTGTGGAGTTTTTCAGCAATTACTGATTCAAAGGCATCTCTGGCCATACTTTCTAACTGTCCTACGATATCAAAGCTTGGTTCTAATACATCGTCCCTTTGTTGATAAATGACTTTTCGTTGTTCGTTAATAATAGAATCGTATTTCATCGTTTCCTTACGAGCATCATAATGCATTGCTTCTAAATTTCGTTGGCACTTACCAATCGCTTTTGTAAGGAATTTATTTTCCACTGCATCATTATCATCTTTAGGCATAAGTGAAATCATTTCCTTAATTTTATCTGATGCAAATACTCGCATTAAATCATCTTCAAAAGAAACATAGAAACGACTAATCCCTTTATCACCCTGACGACCAGAACGACCTCTTAACTGGTTATCAATTCGTCTATTATCATGACGTTCAGAACCAATAACTTTTAAGCCACCAACCTCTGTAACGCCTTCACCTAACTTAATATCTGTACCACGACCTGCCATGTTAGTAGCAATTGTAACTGCTCCTTTTTGTCCTGCATTCATAATGATTTCAGCTTCAATATCATGAAACTTTGCATTTAAAACTTGATGAGGGATTCCCTCTTTTGTTAATAAGTCTGATAACTCCTCTGATTTTTCAATTGTCGAAGTACCAACTAATACAGGCTGTCCCTTTGCGTGTGATTTTTTAATATCTTCCACAATAGCAATAAATTTTGCTTTCTCTGTAAAATACAACTTATCTTGCTTATCTTTTCGTTGCACAGGCTGATTTGTAGGAATGACAACAACCTCTAAACCATATGTTTCACGAAATTCAACTTCTTCCGTTTCTGCTGTACCTGTCATACCTGATAATCGCTTATATAGTAAAAAGAAGTTTTGATAGGTAATAGAAGCTAATGTCTTATTTTCTTCTTGAATTCGAACACCTTCTTTTGCTTCCATCGCTTGGTGTAATCCATTCGAATATCGTCTTCCTTCTGACACACGTCCTGTATGCTCATCAATAATAAAGACCTCTCCATCTTTCACTAAGTAATCTTTATCTCTTTTAAAGAAGTAGTGAGCTTGTAGCGATTGGTCTACATGATGACGAATTGTAGTATTCTCTAAATCCGCATAGTTTTTCATACGGAACATCTTTTCTGCTTTTTCCATACCGCTATCAGTCAACATAACAACTCGAATCTTTTCATCTACTGTATAGTCATCCTCATGTAAAGAACGGACAAACATATCTACAATTGCATACCATTGAGAAGGTTCTTCGCCTGGTCCTGAAATAATAAGCGGTGTACGTGCTTCATCTAATAGAATGCTATCCACTTCATCGACAATACAGAAATGTAGAGGTCTTTGCATCTTATCTACTTTTCTCTTCACCATATTGTCTCGTAAATAATCAAATCCAAGTTCTGAATTGGTAATATAGGTAATGTCTGAATGGTAAGCTTCTCGCTTTTCTTCCATTGTTAACTCACCTGTAATTACAGAACTACTTAGTTGTAAGAAATCATATAGTGGCTTCATAATACCTAAATCTCGTGTTGCTAAGTAATCATTTACTGTTACAACATGTACTCCTTCACCACTAAGAGCATTCAAATAAACAGGTAGTGTGGCAACCAATGTTTTTCCTTCACCTGTCTTCATTTCTGCTACATTTCCTTCATGTAAGATAATGCCACCGATTAATTGAACCTCGTAATGCCTCATTCCTAATACTCGACTGGAAGCCTCACGACATACAGCGAATGCTTCTGCCAATAGGTCATCAACCGTTTCTCCCTTTTGTAAACGTTTTTTAAATTCTGCTGTTTTTCCTTGCAATTCTTCATCTGACAAGGATTTCATTTCATCTTCTAATGCCACAATACTTTTGACTTGCTTTGTTACTCTCTTCACTTTACGTTCAGAATTCGTTCCGATTATTTTATATAAAAGATTCATTTTATCCGCTCCTAACTATGTTCTTTATTCCTTTATAGTACCACCTTCAATAAACTATAGTCAATTGATGTATTATTTTAAGTAAAAAATATTTTACATTATTCGTTGACTATAGTAAAATCTAATTATAAATAATAATGAAGGAAGTGCAATACATAATGAGACCTCGAAAGTTCGAATACTTATTCAGTATTAAGGTTTTTTATAGAGACAAGACTGAAGATTTGAATGTAACAGTACACAATAGGAAAAAGATGAGTGATGAAAAAGATTTTTACAAAATCGCAGAAATGATAACTAAAGACCTTAATGCAGATAAAGTAGTAATAATTGGATGGAAATTCCTAAGAGCAAAACGTGCTTTATAAAGGTGAACAGCCATGAAATCAAAAAGAATACGAGCTATTTTGAAAGCAACAGGATACAACAAAAAAGGGAATGTATATAAAAAACCTGGCATTTGCTTCAACTGTAACGGTTCAGGTGTTTGGCATGAATGGATATCAAAAGGCATCTATCCTCATGTCGAGACTTGGTATGAATCACCAGAGACTTGTTCTTGGTGTAAAGGAACAGGTACAGCTACTGAAGTGACATGCGTTGAAGCTGAAAGAGACATACCATTCCAATAGAAACGAGGAACAATCATGGACAAATCAAAATTAGCATTAGAAGGAATTATTCAAGTGTATCAAAATGGATTTTTAGCAGAATACAAAGAAGATGATAAAAAAGAAATGAGAATCGTTCTTTTAGAATTAATCTTAGAGATTACTCGTGTTCAAAATGACTTTCGTTATTGTAGCAAAAAAAATTGCCCTTGTTGTCCTGAAGTACATATTGCAAAAATGGTAAAGCAGTACAATGACCAATTAAAGAAAATTTTTAATCCATATATCCTATCAGATGTAAGTCCTATCTTAATTTTGGAGTACTTAGATAGCTTTAATTTAGAAAATATTAAGGAGATTTCATAATGAAAGAACCAAAATTCAAAGGATTTAGCACAGAAACAAATCAATGGCATTTCGGATTTGGATATTACATTAACTATTACACTGATAAATTCAAAGCAGAGAAAGGGATAAATGATAACATCACTCTCTTCACAGAATGTAGCCCTGTCATTGTTGAAATGGAATCTGTAGGTCAATATGCCACTACGGTAACAGATATTAACCATATCCCTCAAGAATTGTTTGCAGGAGATATTATTCGTTTTCGATACAAAGGGGAATGGAACCCTTGGTCTGAACCTATGGTGATTGAATGGGGTGGTGATAAGTATCCTGCATTTGATGTAAAAGGTCATTCATATGATTGCAATTTACTATCACTATTCGTCAAAAGTGGTGAATATGAAATTGAATACTTGGGAACCGCTTATGAAAATCCCAAACTACTAACATCTTACAAATAAAAAGGTAAAGGATGAAGAAAAATGTTAAACAATAAATCAATTCAAGATATGGCAGATAGATATACAGCATACCAACAATGTTTTCAACATGGAGAATCAGAGAACCCTTGGGATAAAGCTTACGAAAAAGCAGTAGAGTGTATGGATGATATTCCTAAATTAATTGATGACGTAACCTACTTGCGAAGTCTAATTAAAGGATTGCAACGGGTGAAAGTTCATACATGCACAGTTCCATCATCTGACTGTTGGTATAAAAATAGAATAAACGAAGAATTCTTTTTATGTCCTTTAACAGAAGGACATTCCGATAGATATCATGTACTTGTAAACATTGAAGGTCAAATAAAAATTTGTCCAATTAAAAAAGAAGATGTTTCGTTAGTTGGACAAATACTATTACTTGATGAAGCTCATTTTCCACTTATTAATCACAACCGTAAATAATATATAAATCAGAAGAAAGACCTATTGTAATAAACAATAGGTCTTTCTTACTTATATGTAAAATATACAAACTGTAAGAGGTGTATACACTATAAGTTATCATTTATGAATTTTTAAGCCCCAATAAACATTGTGCCTCCTATCATCCATATAAATGGTGTGCAAAACAAAACAGAATTTAATACCATCCCGAATTTCGTCCATCTACTTCTTTCGCTTTTATAGGAAATATAGGCTAAAATAAATCCAATGGGACAAATAATCAATGGAAAGAAAATAGGCAATCCTTCTAAGATATTTGGGATAACCTCGCATAAAAAATTAACAATGAGCATTGTTAATACAAGGGGTATCAATATGGATATAATCGTTCTTATCTTATTTACATTCACCGTAGCATCCCCCTCCTTTACCATAAAATATATAATTATTGTTAATGTACATATTTTAGAGTCTACCTATAACAATCTTATATAATAGTAATCATTAATTACAATTCATTTTATATTCGTTATCCTTATATCCATCAAAAAATCCCCCACTCCTAAAAGTAAGGGATTCCATTAATCTACAATATTAGAATCGTTTAAATCCTAATAAGTGTTTCTTCCAATATGGACTATTAATATCTGAAATTGCGATTGTTGGTTCTTTTGCATTAATAAATTCATGGTCATTTAACATAATTCCAATATGAGAAGGACCTGCTTTGTATGTGCCTTGGAAGAATACAATATCACCCGCTTGAGGTGTTGCAACTTGTGTGAATCTATTAGAATTCCAATATCCAGTTACATTCGTTCTACCAATACTAAATCCTGATTGATTCAATACATAATAAATGAATCCACTACAATCCATTCCACCTACACTTGGATTTGAACCACCCCATACATACTTCATCCCTAAAAACTTCTTAGAGAATTCTAACATTTGTTGTTTGTTTCGGCTTACTGGCTGTGATACTTGTCCAGTATTTCCAGATGTTACATTCCCTTGTTTTGGTGACTCATTTGTTTGAATGGCAAAATCTTTACTAATAAACCCTTTTCGTCCATTAAATGAAATTTCTAACCATCCATTTACTTCTGCCGTAGACGTTACAACTGCCCCCATATGTAATTTGCCAAGAATCGTTGAAGCAGTTGTTCCACTCTCACGTACATTCAGCGTTGTTGTATTTATCTTGTAATTGCTTGTTTTAGAAACTTGATTAGGAGTTTCTTTATTACCTGCATCTACACCAATCTTCACAAAATCCTTACTTACAAATCCTGATGCATTATCAAATGAAATTCGATACCAATTCCCTGATTCTCCAGTAATTGTTACATTTTTCCCTCTTGTTAATCGACCAACCTTTCCAAACTGTGTACCTGCTCCTTCTCGAACATTTAACACGTCTGCCGTTACAATACCTTTTTTACCACCTGTTGTAGCCGTAGGATTTGTTGTAGCAGGTTTATTAGGTTGATTATTACCTTTGTTTTGTGATTGGCTATTAGAGACAAATTGAGAGCTTACAAATCCCGCTTTTCCATAGTAGTTAATTTTGTACCATTCTCCTTCTTTGCCTGTAACACTAAGAGAATTCCCTTCAAATAAGCGACCAATCTGTTCAAATTGTGTACCTGCTCCACTTCGCACTTTTAACACATCTGCTGTTACTACATAACTACCATTTGAAGATACTTGAGTTTGCGTATTCCCTCCTGTATGAGGGTCTGAAACAACTAACTTATCTCCAATATGTAGTATGTTCGATTGCAAACCACTCCACTCTCGAACTTTGTTGTAATCTACACCATATTTATGACCAACATCCCAAAGTGTATCCCCTTTTTGTACAGTGTGCGTCATCGCTTCTGCATTAATTGTTTGACCAAACATCCCTAAAGTACCTACAACCACGCACGTACCTAATCCTACAATTGACTTTTTCATTTATTACAACTCCTTAATCCATTTCGTTCATTGACTATAGTCAATATGTTAACATGTACAAAAACTATAGGCAATGTCTTTTTTTAAAAAACTAATAGATAAATAGTTCATAAATCAAAAAACAAAACCCCTCCGAAACATAAACCTATATAAACAAAAAAAGAAAAGACCTTCTTTTATAAAAAAGCAATAAAAAAGGATAGTAGAACATATTGTCTACTACCCTAAAATTTATGATGCTAACCAACGAGAGAAGAAGTTTAGCAGTTCTGGAGCGAATAACACACCAGTATATACGAAAACGGAAATGCCCATTCCAAGAAGACCTTTTCCTACGAATCCAATTAAAGCCACGATAGCAAAAACAATAAATGCAATTACAGCTAATGGCTGAATAAAAGTTTGTAAGAACTTAACTACGTCATATCCTTTTCTTTCAGCCCAATTACTTGCTTGGTCAATAGAAACTGATGGCACTTCTTTATCTGGGGCATAATCAAATTTCCTACTATTTGTTTTAATAGCATCTCTATTGATTGCCTCTACCTTATTAGTTGTCACGCTCTCTTCTGCGTGAGCCTGTATTTGGACAAGTGGTAAAATGAGTAATACCGCAATCCAAAATGCAAAGAAGAGATTTTTTGGTTTTTCAATAACATGCATAGTTGCCACCACCTTTTCACTAAAATCTATATATTATAGATATAAAGATAGGCTTTCATAACCATGCATTGTCGAATAATCTCAAAAAAGAGTATGAAACTTTACATTTCATACTCTTTGTGTTTCATCATTCTTAATCCATATTGTCTGGTATTAATTCTTCCACTGTTTCATCAACTAACTTCCACAAATAATCATTTGAGAATCCCCATTGTTTATAGATAATCTCCTGACATCTATTACTTAATATAGCTCTATTACTCTCTTTCTTTGAGAAACTCATTTTTTTGAATTCCTCTTTTACTAAAGCTATTACTCTCATATCTAATTCTGTATTATTTACTTCTCTTAGCTGTTCTTTTTCCAGAATCGCAACTAATCGTTCTTTTTCAGTAGTTGTTAAAGACAATAATTGACCACCTTTGATTTTATTAATCATTTTAGTTATCATAATGTTCTCTCCTCTTTAGATATAATTTATAAATTATAAATACCTAATTTTTATTCTGCTCATGTATTTTAGATTAATAAATCGTAATTTATAATTCATATCCATTAACAAATAAAAAGAAGTACAAGACCCTGTTTCTTCGGATTCTTAGCACTTCTTAGTTGCTCTCATTTTCATAATACAGTAAGCGTTTTATTTATATTACCATTCCAGAAATAGAAAGTATTATCTCTTATAAGGAGGTAATTCTTCTTCCAGTTCCTCTACATCATTCATTAAGTCATCCACCCTATTTCTTAATCTTTTTGTTCTTTCTTTTTCCAATTCAAGTGCTGTTTCAAGTTCTTTTGTAATAAAAATAAATCTCTTAGCCAATTCTCGCAAGGCATCTTCTGTATATTTCTCATTTCTTAGTAACTCATCTAATTCTTCCATAGATAAATTTATCAACTTTTTTGTATCAACAATGACTTCCTTCATTCTTTTGCACCTTCCTGCTTTAAATCGATTTTTTCTTTACTCTCTTCTTTAGGACTTTCAGATTTTTCTCCATAAACATTTTTGATAGTGGTATTCCAACTCTCAAACCAAGTATCAGGTTTCTTTTTTTTATCTTTCATGTTATAAACACTCCAATTAGCAAATCTTTACTTAATTTCTTCATTTTCTTTTATATATTATCATCTCTCCTTACAATATGAGATTCCTATATAATTTCTACTTTTTTCGTAAGCTTTGACCAGTACGTTTTATCTTCTTCATTTCCAGGATGTCTATACTGTGTTGTTGGATTTGTTGCACTAAACCCCTGTTTTCGATATTTATTGATTTCTTTATTAACGACATCATATTCTTTGTCTTCAACATACATTTCTATAAGTTCAAATTTTTTAATTTCTACTTTCATAATACTTTCTCCTTTCATACTCCTTTATCACAAATATCCTATGTGGAGAGATTTATAACGCTTCTCTTAAGTACAGAAGAACTCCCACAGCTAAAGGAGTGGGAGTGGTTAGGTTACTATTTACAATCTTAAATCTTTTCATTTATTCTTACAATCTCTTACTACTAATTCCACTCTTTACACAAGTTATCATCATCTACTTCTTTATGTATTTTATTTTCTACACAAATCAATTGTGTACCTGTAGTCATGGAATGCGAACACGACAAACAAGAATAGTCTGGCTTTCCAATCCAACGAGAATCATTTTCTTTTTTCAACTCTTTGATTAGTTCATCCTTAGTCATTTTTGTATTCCCTTCCTGTTATTTCCCATTTTACATCACTATACTTTCCTTCGCCTCGAATGATTGATGGGACTTCAGGCTGTTTCGCATCAAACTCTGCCATTTGTTCAATCGTCATGCCTTCATCATAGTGTTCTTTATCGGGCTCATATTCCCATGTTACAGTCATGGATAACTTAATCTTTTCTGCCATTATTTTCCCTGCCTTCATTATTTATTCTTGTTTTATTTGTACTTTAATTATTTCTCTTCTGATTTTTGTTATATAACATGACATATAATCCACTATCCTCTGGATTTTCTATCCCATGTAAAATAATTGATGTCCAATAACCATCTAAAATCATGCGTTTAATAAATAGTCTATCAAGACCACCATTTTGAGGAAATCCACTATACTCAAACTCTTGCTCATCCAATGCATGTGAGCAATTCTCCTCGAATCCATAGCCTCCAAATATTCCTTGAAAGACATCTTCTGTATCACTATTTTCTTCGAATCCATTTTCAAAGATAACTGTTACTTTGTCCGTAGAACAAATCTTTTGGAACATTTCTCTATATTCACCTTGAAAATCAATCAAACATGTCATTTTTCTGTTAGGATTACTATTTCTTGTAAGGGACGAAACAATCTCCCACGCTTCCTTTGGTAATACATAATTCAAATCATTATTTGTATAAGAAATCATAATATATTCTCCTCCATTTAAATAAATATTAATATTTTTATTGACAATAGTCAATTAAATATATACATGCATTATTACTCAATCTCTCCTCTTTTAATTATTTCAATGTAAAATACCAGTTTTTTAGATTTGTATTATTATATGTGATTAAAATGTAGACATTCTATAGAGAAGCAAAGGTTATCTTCATAACTTTAAGTTATTTCTTATTTTGAAACAAAACATACTTTTATTACAATAAAAAAAGAGGGAGAATGTCTCCCTCTTACTTTATTATTTCAATGCACGTCCCACGCTTGTAACACTGCCCCAATTGTTAATTTTAGAAACTTTAATTGTATCGTTTGATTGAGGAGCATGAATGTACTCATTGTTACCAATATACATACCTACGTGGTGAGCAGGTTGTCCCCAGAATACTAAATCTCCTGGTTGAGCTTGGTCTTTTGCAATATTTGTAGCCCATGCTTGCTGTTCTCTTGCAGTACGAGGAATATTCACTCCTGCTTTCTTATATCCATATTGCATATACCCTGAACAGTCAAACCCTGGATATTCTACTGGATATCCTCCAATCCAAGCACCTGTTTTCTTAGCAGGTTCCCATTCTCCATTTGACAATTTCTTAGGTGGTGTCGTTCCACCCCATGCATACCAAGAACCAATAAATTCTTTTAAGTATCCATAAATTTCTTGAGCTTTTTGACTACCTTCAATACTCATAGGACCTGAGCCACCAGGAGTAGAAGTACCATCTCCATTTCCTTGCGTACCTGTCGTATCAAATAAAGATGAAGGGTCAATTGGAGCTTTTGTTTTTTCTGTGTACAATTCAAAGTGAACAACTTCGCCCTCTTCTGTTGTACCACCTGCTGTACCTATTTTTTCTCCTTTTTTAATTTCTTTTCCTTTTTTCACATCTACAGAACCTAAGTTACCGTAAATGACTGTAGTATTTTTGTATCGAATTTCTACAAACTTACCATGAACACCACCCTCATGTTCACTTAAACCAACTACAATACCATCTGAAACAGATTTTACTTCCGTTCCCTGTGGAGCTAAGATATCAATCCCTTTATGGAATTCTTGTGTCTCTTCTTTTTTCACTAACCCAAATTGTTTTACAATGGTTGCAGGTTCGATATCAATAGGTTTGTCAAATCCATCAGGGAATAACTTACCTACATCTAACTTTTTATCATCTTTTTTACCAGCCCATGCAGAACCAAGTGGGTTTTTAAATAATTGAGCATATTTCTCTTTCCATATTTCATCTGTCATTTCATCAAATTCAGATAAATACTTTTTCTCTTCCATTACAAACATCATATTGATAACATCTTGAGAACGATTTTCTGGAATTAAGTTTTTGTAATGTACAGCATCACTTTCAACCTGTTTAAGTGGGTCGTGTTTTGGTTTGTCAGGGAATAACTCGTTCCAGTGTTCTTTTAATTTATCAAAGATACCTTTGATTAAAGAACTAAATCCAAAGTCTCCACCGCCACCTTTTACTTCTAATCCACTTGCAGAACCAACTTCGAGATTTCCATCAGCCATTACTTTCGTTCCATCTTCTTTCATTACCCATGGTGCTTTACTTTCAGGTGATGCATAGTAACGTAATACATGTTCAATATATTTTGCGTCACCGTAAGTGCTACCACTCCATTTAAAGTATTTAGAAGGGTTATTATGAACCTCGTCACGGAACTTCATCCATCCAGTGTCTCCCGTATTTTGTCTGATTTCATCAGATGTTTTACCTGTTTCTTGTGCATACAAGTCAACAATTGCATTTGTACCACCAGGTCCATAGTTGTAGGCTTGAATAGACAGTAATACATTGTAGAAATTACCTTTTAATCGAGAAGCAAATTCCATCGTACCTGCTTTGATATTCGCATCCACATCCGTTACATCCCCAGGACCACTTATGTTCATCGTTTCTTCTTGCTTTGTTTGGAAGTTAAATGCAGTTACGCCTTTGATAACCTCTCCTGGCTTTTCAACTTGCATTAATCCAACCGCCGCACCATTGTATCCTCTACCACCTGGTAAACTTCCTTCATGGTCACCACCAGATTCTTGGGATGCTTTAGCAACTAATAAATACGGGTCTACACCAAACATCTCTCCATATTTTTTGAATATCTCAATATATTGAAGTGATTTCTTGTAGTTCTCAGAGTCAGCACCTTCACCTAACTTGAACTCACCCATATCTACCTGTCCACCACCTTGTTGGGCTTGCTTTTCTTTATCTTCATGCTGTTTCAATAGAGATTCTAATTCTTTAATATCCTTGTTCGTTCTACTTCTGACATCAAAAGCAAATCTTGCATCTTTAGGAACTTGAGATTCAAAGTTTTCAACATAGTCTCTGAAATACCTATTCCCTGTAACACCTGATGTATCAGGGTCTCCATCATATGTAGGTGCTTGTTCCCACATTGTCCCCTCTGCATATTTAAACATAGTTACTTCTTCTTCATACCATTCTTTTTCCTCATATGATTCTGTAACTGGAGTTAAGCTTGGAATATTCGTTTCTTTTCCATCAGTCCCTTTGAATAAAGGAAGACCTTTGTCATCCGTTTTAATACGAGTTTTCTTTACCATCTTCCATTTCTTCACTTTTTGTTTAAATGGTATTTTTTCTTCGTATTTTTCACCAGTGTCTTTCCATTCGTTCGTAATTTTATTTGTAATATTACCCGCAGGTGAAGCTACTTTATCAATCATCCAAGTTTTCTTTGGATATCCTTCTACTTCTTTTTTATGCTCTGCTTGTTGACCTTCAGGAAGATTCTGCTTTTGAACAACTTGTTGTTTTTCTTCATCCCAAGTATCTTGATAAAGAACTTTTCCTCTTCCTTCTTTTTGTTCTTCATACTCTTGGTAGTGAAGAATTGGAGCAAATCCATAATCCCATACAGCACGTTCCTTTTTGTCTTTTATTAAATTACCATCTTTATCATAACTATTGCTTTCAGCAACTAAACGACCTTTATCATCTGTTAATGGTTTTGATTCCATTGTCTCAGGGTCATGATAAACTGGTTTTAAAAATTGCTCTGGATATCTGAACTTATCATCAAATAGAAACTCATCCAGTGTCCACAACGTATTAGGACTTAAGTAGAACATCTTTTCTCGCTCAAACTTATCCTTAATATTCTTTTGTTTAATAATAGGGTCATCTGCTGTATATAGCTTTTTCTCATCACCAACAGTAATGTAATAAGAACGGTCTGAAAAATACGTGTAAAAGGCTTTAATGACCTTATTACCAGGCGATAGATTCATAGCCTCCCAGATACCACTTAGTGTTTTTACAAGTGGATTATCATGTTCTTTATCATCCATTTGATAACCCTGTTCTTTCCCCCTACTTTCGAAAACTGTATCAAAAGTAATCGTAAATATAGAGAAGATTAAAATCGCAATTAATATATATGGAAGGGCCGCAATTACAAGCGATTTAATCGCAGAAAAAACTGCCTTCATAATCATTTTTGCACCTTTTTTTAATGCCTTCATTGCCATTTTACCTGTCTTCTTTGCACCTTTTTGAACAGCGTTATTCATTTGCTCTTCAGCTATTTTCGAGGTGGCATCTGTCCCATTTTTATTCTCTTCATTCATCGAATTCTCCCCCTTTCAAAGCTTTATCTTTATTCTATTCTTTTACTATTATTGTTATCTATATATAACGAGTTCTACTAAGTTTTAACTATAGTTAAAAATAAAACAAATAAAAAAAGGATAGACATTAGCAAAGAAAAATCGCTATTGTCTATCCCTCTCTTATTCCTTTTAAAACACAAAAAGGGCTCCATTACCAAGTAGGTAACAGAACCCTTCTATGTAAAAAATCCATCTTTATTTAAACTGCATGAAAAAGAGAAATCTTAATCTTTTAATCTTCCCATTTCTCGCAAGTATTGTTCTCTATTTCGTTTTAATTTCGGTCTCTCTTTCAATTGGTATATACCTGCATCAACAATTTTGTACAGAGAGTACGCAACTAAAAATATTAAATAACCATCAAGTAATTCTTGTAACATACTATCATCTCCTTTTTTTGTAGAGTTATCACAAACCCTTCCTGTTTTTTAATATTCATTTATATAATTATATTATATAACTTTAATACTTATTCGTCAATTATTTTTTTCTAAAATAAGCTAATTATTTAATGAAATGAACATAAAAAGAGACTCATCGTTTTTCATACGACAAATCTCTCTTCCTAAATTCGTTGTTTCTATTTCTTAACCCTTCTGTAATTTGGTAATTGAAGCATTTCATTATTGGAGAAGTTCGTATTAATATCTTTTTGAATAATATAATTCTTCCCAGATTTTGATACGTTTTTATATCCAAATGCTTCTTTATCTACCCACATACCAACAGTTCCTTTTTCTTTATTTACTGTAGCATGAAGAATACCTTTTGATTTGTAATAATCCATTGCTTGCTTATCATTGTTTTTGAATGATTCCATCACAGTTGCAAGATTTTGTTCTTCTTGCGTTCCTTTCAGATTTGAATTATTAAATTGTTGAGTCGCTTCATCAAAGTCGTATTCTACATACATTTTGTTGTCACCCACATCAACCATTTGTTTAATACCAGTATCTTCTTCTAACCCTTTTGCATCATGGTAGCGAGTAATATTCCCATCATTTGAAAGGTCTTCTTTCATGTACCCTTCTGCCTGTTTTTTATAAGAGTCTAAACTGTCAGGTGAACTACCTGTAGCCATATCTTTCATTGCGCCAAATGCAGATTTAACACTTCCATCTCCATTGTTCTTACGGGAAGTAAAGCTATCATTTGCTTTATTAAATGTTTGCATCCCTTTTTGTTTTGCAAGGTCAGTAGCTAATCCCATACCTGCTCTATCACCAACAGCACTTGAACCTGCCATGACACCACCAATTGTTCCTACCTTTGCGGTTGCCATTGCAACTCTACCCATACCTTTCGCACCTTCTTTAAGGATTGATTTTTTCTTTAAGCTTGGTGCAGGGCTATTGCTACCTGCTTTTCCATTCATTTCTCTCATCTGACTGTTCATTGCATGAGTTTGTTTACTATCTACATCTGCCATAGAACTCGCCCCCATATTTGCACCGCCAGAACCACCTGCTCCAATTCCATTGAAGTTTTGAGCTCCTTTTTTGTTCATTTGTGAACCACCACTTACAGATTCCATAGTTTTCTTACGGTTACGTTGCTCCATAAATCCTGCGGTAGCTCCTCCTACCATACCCATACCCATACTTAATGCTTGACCACCAATTTGACCTGAAATACCACCGCCAGAAAGTCCCATTAGGTTTTGACGGAACCATTGTGTCATTGGTACAAACGCAATAAGCAAGATGATACTTTCTATTAATCTTGTTTGTCCTAATGTTGTTACATTCGCAAAGAACGCTATCATTAAGGCATGGAATGTTTGCATATATATGTTTGATGTTAATTCTTTCATATAGTTACCAAACAATTGTTTGTATTTACCACCAAATGCAATGGATACAACAAATAATGGTGCTGTTGCATATAATAACGCAACTGTAATTGCTCTCATGATATACACAAAGTTAAAGTAAATCATGATGATAAAGAATGCAATGTTGATTAAAATCGCACCTACTAAACCTGAACTCATTGTATTTGCTGTTCCAAATGATTGAGAATAATTCGACGCACTCCCAAATATAGCAACTAACTTAAAGTTAATAACTGCTAATATGTGGAATAAAGGTCCAATCAACGCTAACATAAATCCTGTCATTAACAGGTTTTGAATACCATCAATTAAATTTACTCGCATCATTGGATTTACTGCGGATAAGTTTCGAGAAACTAATAACTTAACAATTGCTCCAATGATAAGTGCCCAAGCAAGACATTGACACACCCAGAATAGTGATTGAGCTGAATCAAACCAGTTTAAAGGCATAAGACCTTGGTAAGTAGTTGTTGCTCTTGCTCCATCATTTAGCATTAATTCTTGGAAACTATATAGTCCAAGTAATTGACGAACAACACCTAATACACTACTGATAAACTCACTGAAATATTGTTCGATTTTACCTGGTTTTACTAACTCATCAATTTGAGAAAATGAAATTCCATCTTTTAGATAGTTTGTATTCCCTTGTAATACGATTCTTTTCCAGTCTAAGTTTTTAACTTCTTTATCTTCTACTTTATCCCTGTAATCTTCAGGAATTGTGTTTGCTAATTCCTGTCCAGGATAGTATCCTTTTGGAACCATAGCAACGAAATAAGATGGTTCTCCACCAGAAACTTTAATTTTTATGTAGTGACCTTTATCAATCCCCTTTAAAGGATGTTCAATGTCATTACCCGAAGAAAACGTAAATGATTTCCCATTAAAGCTAACTTCTGTAGAACTACCATCCATTGCACTATCAGATGCATTCGCTACATCTACTGCCAGTTCCATAAATTCTGTTCTTGTACTTGTTTTTTCCTTGTCAGAACTTTTATAGTCTGACGCAGATAAAATATATGCAATCGCATCATTAAAACTATTAACCAAGTTATCAGCAACCCAATATGCACGTTCCCTATCTAATCCCGTTGCATCATGGTTACTTTGTGTTTTTCCTTGGTGATACCCTGGGAATGTATAAAGAAGTGCCCAATCTTTACCAGTTAGATGTGATTTAGGAACAAATTCTTCATATTCTTTCTTTAGTTTATCCGCTTCACCAGAAACAGGTGGTAATGTGAAATTACTTGTTTTTGCGTGTTCTGCAAAAATACCAATTTCTGATTCTTTGTGATTTGATAACTTCCAATCATTATCCTCTTGTGTCACAACCGCATTGTAACGATATGAACCAAAATCAATAGCAATCCCCATAAAATACGCATCGTGAGCGTATGCTTTAATAGGTGACATTAACAAGGTGGTTGCCGTTACAGCAGTTAAAGCAAATTTAGAGAGGGTTTTAAAAAACCCTCCTTTTTTTCGGTCACTCATAAGTATCCCTCCTTACATTAAGCGATTTTTTTCTTTATTTGAATGTGGTTATGATTCTCTTCTACTTCATCCAAAGGTTTCGCTTGATGTGCTTTTTTAATTAAATCCACTTCAAATTCAAATGGCATTACATAAGCAACAGAGCTTTCTCCATTCATACGAATCAGTAACTCGCCTCGTTGTGCTTGTAGTAAGAAGTTTCTTTCTCCATCAGATAATTTGAATGTGTCTTGTAATAAATCAATATCCGTACTATCTTGACGTAGGAAGATATTGACTACAGCATTCGTTAATACCGCTTTACCTTGCTCATTATTCGCAAATTCGATAAAGTTTTGAGATGCTACTAACAATCCACCGTTACGTTTACGGATACGTCTTGAACAGTTTTCTAAGAATTGAGATGTATATTCAAATCCTGCCATATTTTTATTTACTAACATCCATGCTTCATCACAGACAATACGTTTTTTGATATGTGGATTTTTCTTGGCAAATTTCTCCCAAGTCCAACTCATTGAAACGAACATGCCAATTGGTCGAAGTACGCTTTCTTCTAATCTACTAATATCGAAAGTAACAATTGGTGCATCTTTAAAGTTTGCTAATTCTTCAGATGTATAACAGTCGAACATGTCATACACGCCACCCTCTTTAAAGATTTTTAGTGCATTTGCTAAACTTTCTAATTCTTTATTCTGTTCTTTTCTTGCATAAGACTCAAATTCATCATGGAAGTCTGTAAATCTTGGCATTTGACGTTTACGACCTGTTTCTGAGAACTCACCAGTTAACTCATCAAAGTATGGTTCATTGTCATATAACGAATCAGGGGCTGATGTAAAGCCTTTATCCTTATATACTTTTGCAAGATTGTGACCTACAATAGAACGTTGTTCAGGTGTTAATCCCCCTGCCATAACCGCTACAAGGTTTAACAAGTCGGCAACTTTCGATTTTAAATCAATCTCCTCTTTACCAGTGTCCACATTATATTCTGTCTCTACATCAAACGGATTAAGGAAGTGTTTAGAGTCAGGTGCTACATAAATATGTGCTCCTCCTAATGCTCTTGTAAGTGGTTTGTACTCTCCCTCAGGGTCAATAATTACTGTACGTACACCACGTAATGCACTTCTCATTGTTAATAAGGACACGAAGAATGTTTTACCAGAACCCGCTTGACCGAATACCGTAATATTCGAGTTATTTAATTTATTTCTATCATAAAAATCAATTAATACAGGGGTAGACGTTGATAAATTCACTCCACAGAAAATACCTGTTTCATGAGAGATTTCAGAATTATAGAATGGGAAACATGCTGTTAGAGCTCCAGAGTTGAAGTTTCTGAATGAATCTAATATATAAGTTTTCCCAAATGGAAGAGCTGATTTATAGCCATCATCTTGTCTTAAATAGGTAGGCATCATATAAACCTTTCTACCCTTTAATTTGTTGTCTAACTTTTGGGATTCCTTATTCAACTCCTCTTTAGAATCCGCATATAAATTCGATGTGATTTGGATGTAAAAAAGGTTTTCATAGTTTTGCTCTAATTTTTCACGTTGGTTATATAATTGAACAATCGTATTTCTTAATCGTGTAATATCACGAATATTCCCCTTTTCTGTTTCGATTTGTAATTGCGATTCGAATTGCGTAAGTTTATGCGTTAATTCATCAAGAGCTGTTCTATCATCAGCAGGTTCGATATATAACGCTGTATCTAAATCACCTTCATAGCTATATAACAAATCAAGCCAACCCACAGATACGTTTGTAGGAAATCCCTGCATAACCATATTACGCACGTATTTATTTCCTACTTTTAAACAATCATCAAAACTTCTATCAAAAGAAGGAGGAGCAACAAAATCCTTCATACTCCTTGTCCCTCTTTCTAATGTATCTGTTTGTTCTTCTTTATGATTGGCATTTAAATCAATAATTGCATCTCCGTTTATTTTATTTTTTGATTTTTTCTTCTTAAAGAATGACATCTTTATCAGCCTCCATCTCAGGAATATTTGGAATTTCTACAGATGGTGTTTTGTAGTAACCTGCAACAGCTTCTCGAATTTTATTGATTTCTTGAATCGCTTTATTTGCTGAACCTTTCACATCTGCATCTACTCCATTACTCTCTAATAATTCTTTTTCTAAGCGAATTTGAGATTCATATAAAATCCAATCCAATTTCCCTTCTGGTAATACCTCTTGTAATGGATTCTTCTTACCTTCCACCATAAGATTTAAGTATTCACCACTTACAACACCTTCAGCATGTGAATGGTTTTGTCTGTGATAGACACCAAATATTACTTCTGCAACTTCATTCGTTTCTAAAATGTTTCCCTTTACACCAATACCTGCTAATCCATCAATTAACATTTGGCAACGTGTATAAAGTTCTTTTGCAGAATAATCGTATTTTTCCTCATCCGTAGCTGTCGTTAACTCATTCGCTTCCATATAAGGTACGATGATATATTTTTTCTTTTGTTTGTTATTACCAATAATTGTTGGTAAATTTGCCATTTCTGAATAATAAGCGTCCCCATAACTTTCTAAATTCGGATAGTCTTTTATTGTAGTCAGAATATCATCTTCTAATAACTTCAATGTTTTCGCATTATCAACTGTTCTTGTATGAACAAAGAATGTGATTGGATGCGATAATGAATTTAAGAAACGTTGGAAAGATAAATCAATAATTTCTTTTTCTTTTTCTGTTTTCAAATCATAGTTAATAGAGTTGCATTCAATAATCGCTCTATAGTGATGTTGACCTAAATCAATCATTGAATCGGTAATATCTTTATACGGCAGGAAATCTTGTGCATTTTTAATGTCCTCCCTTGTAGATGTATCCGCTTGTTTTGGGTCGGTTTTCTTCAATTGATACATAACAGCCCATCCCATACCACCAAATAGAGCAAGTAATAAAACGGTTCCTATAATTACTCCTGTCATTCTTACACTTCCCTTCTACGGTTTATTAGTTTTTTTGTTTTTCTCTTTAAAGCACGTTTTCGACTGATATACTCCCATAATGTCATGTCCAATTTTTTCTTAAAGGCAAATGGTGTTCCTGACAGTAACCCAATAAGCCCTAAGAAACAGGATATAATTCCGTTTCCAATTGTGACAAAGCTCAAAATGAAGAATAGTGCTCCCAGACCGAAGCCACCTAATAACCAGAAAAATTGATTTAAATTTAATACGCCCCCGATAACTTTTTCCTTCTCTTTCATATCAGGAGGAACTGGATAAATCTTCATGAGAACCCACCCCTTTCATTGACTATAGTTAATGTTATATGATATATAATAGATAGTCTACGGATTACTATTCCTATATGGTTCGACTATATGGGGGAAGCTGTTCTACTTAATACATAATCGAAACACAAGATAAACGAACGAGAAATGAGAGGGTTTTATGAATAAAAAAATAGTAATTATGGAGTATAGTGATGGGCAAATCTCTGTATTGTTTGAGGATAAAACGAGAAGGATTATTAGTAGAGGCGAGTTAGGTCTAATTCAATTAACACAACAACATCGTAAGAATCCTAAAGTAGAATATATGGAGTTAACTGAGCTTGAGGTTGTTATTAGATTAAGCTTTATTAGAAGATTTATAGAAAATAATGTATTAGATGGTTCTGTGGATAAAGTTCAACTAAAACATCACATTGATAAATTGAATTTTTACCATCAGTATGGAATCATTTCTGATGAAGATTTTGAGGATTATATGAGTCGAATAAAGGCATAAAAAATAAAGTACCTATTTTAGGTACTTTATTGCATGAGAGGTAATAGTTTTTCATTCAGGATACGTTCGATGTTTTTAGGATTTTTATTGAACTCTTTATAACTTATCCTGATTAGTAAAAGCTCATTTGATATACAATATTCATCCTTTATTCTATCTTTTATTTGTCTTTTTCTAAACGATTCCTCTCCCCCAAAATGTTCAACAGGCTTTATATGTTGTATTCCATCAAATTCAATGAGGGTTACAATTTTATTTTCTTTAAAAACTGCAAAATCAAATCTAAGTTTCCCTTTATAAATACAATCATCAAAAGTGTATTCCTTTTCATATTCAATGTTCTTACTTTCAAGATAGTTCATTATAAGCTGTTCACCTTTACTGGAGTTGCATTTTATACAAACCGAACCTACCAATAAACTATCAGGATTCAAATCAAATATATGATTACACTTCTTATGCCTAACTGTTATTTTCACTCTACTGCCCTGATACTCACTTAATAAGGTGTATTCATCATCATAGATATCAGCTATTTCTCTTTTGAATTCTTGATGTGTTTTTAATTTATTTAACCTTCTTCTTTGTTTTGTACATTCAGGGCATGTTGCTTTTCTTTGAAGAAATCCATCTGCTCTTGGACTCCATTCGTACTCACACTTATTGTGTCTGATTTTAATCTTATTTGAATTACTTTTATACTGTCCTATCACACTGTATTCAGAGCCATAAATACTATCTATTTCTCTTACATAGTCTTCATGACTTTTCCTAATATTACCTGCACAAAAAGAACATCTCGCTCCTAATGAAATGAAATCATTTGGTCGAATATCATATTCCCTTCCACACATATTATGCTTTACCGTTAGAGGGGTTTTACTATTCTTATACTCTCCTAAAACCTCATACTCATCACCTACTAATTTTTTTATCTCTTCTTTAAATGATTTTGTTGTCTTTTTTATTTTTCCATAACAATTTGGACATCGTTTACTTTTAAAAAATACCCGTGGCTGTACATCCCATTCATAGTCACAAGCATCATGTCTCATACGAATTAATTCACTTGACGTCTTATAAACACCTAATACAGTGTATTCGTTCCCTCTTTTTTCTTTCACTTCTTTCAGGAAATATTCATGCGTTTTTTGATAACCTCTTGGCATTTTCATCCCCCTTTCTTATCATGTATCAATAGATACAACTATTTTATATATGCTATGTATTCTATGTTTTTTACCCAAAAGAAAAAACGCACCTGGAAATTATCCAAGTACGTTTTTTTGGCTTGTTCTTTGCTTATTTGAATGCACTGTAGAAAACACTGTACCCTGTCTTTCGACATATTTCATAAGGGGTTAGACTATATCATACTCCACAGCTTCATCTGTTTGGAGTGTTGGCACTTCGGAGGAAGGATTTTCACCTTCTATCTCCTACTCTACTCACTCTGTTTTTTTAACAGGTTTTCGATAGTCGTTACACTTGCTACTATGTTATATAGTAGATTAGCACGGTATTATCAAGCTATCTACATCTCTGTAGACCTTAGAGTCTCTTACGAAGCGTATTCGCCTATGGTCATTTCTCCTTTTGAGAGAAAGGCTTGTAATTGTCATACAAGCAGTCTTAGTTAACTTCTACCGTTAGCATGATTGCATCATCACACACCCTGCACTTACAGGTTCACCAACTGTTTCCTTACGCCATTTCTGGCATAGGGGACTTTTCCTTTCGGATAATCCTACGATGATAGTTACGGCACCTACTTTCCTTTTTTGTCTTTCGACACATCTTAAGGAAAAGACTATATCATACTCCACAGCTTCATCTGTTTGGAGTGTTGGCACTTCGAAGGGGGAGTTTCACCACAACCTCCTACTCTACTAACTCTATACTGTATATAGGTTTTCGATAGTCGTTACACTTTTAATTATAAATATATATAAATAATACATTTACAATCACTTAGCACGGTATTAACAGCTATCTACATCTCTGTAGACCTTAGTCTCTCTTACGAAGCTCATTCGCCTATGGTCATTTCTCTTTTTGAGAGAAAGGCTTGTAATTGTCATACAAGCAGTCTTAGTTAACTTCTACCGTTAGCATAATAATAAACATTTATTATTACACACCCTGCATTTACAGGTTCACCAACTGTTTCCTTTCGTCATCTCTGACGCAGGGGACCATTTAGTTAATCCAGCGGCCGCAATACCACTCCAAATTAAGCCTGTTAACGCTTGAGAACGAGCTTGTGGGTTACCCGCAGATGCACCAAGTTTCATGAATTGGAAAATGAAGAACATAATCATTGAAACCGCACCGATACCAGAGATACCAACGATGAAGTTACGGTATTTGTTGATGAAATTAGTCCAAGCAGAACCACTATTAGAAGTATTGCTCATACCTCCACCACTAAGTTCTAATTTACCGTCACTACCAACTTTAACTTCAACATCGCCGATTTGTCCCTCTGCATGTGCTTGCATCACAGGTAGTCCAAAGCCCATCATCATCACAAGAGTTAAGAAGAAAGCCATAATTCCGTTTTTCACGGAAAGGTGTTTTCTTTCGATAGCTTCTGTCATGGCGATGCACCTCCTACTATTCTGTTTTCAGTCAAAATGTTTTTGACTTTTTTTATTTTTTATAGTCAACAGCTTTACTGTTGATTATGTTATATAGTAGTATTTATCTCTCGATTTAATAACTAAAAATGAAGAAAATATGTCGTACCCCCTGTTCTACCCCCTAATAAAGGTTTTAGTAGCTACAAACTCCATCATATCCTCATTTATAAGCATGTCATACAATAAGTCACTCATCTTTTTCGCCACAATCCCCTTCATTCCTCGTGCTCCTAACCCTTTATGTAAAGCTTCTGTAGCAATATATTCAATTGCTTCATCTGTAAAACGCAAATCTTTTTGTTCTTCTTTGAATAGCTTTATATATTCAGGAATAATAGCCCCATTAGGCTTCATTAAGATATCCATTAAGTCTTCTTTCGTTAATGGGTTTAGTGTAAGTATTAGAGGAATACGACCAATGAATTCAGGAATCAGTCCAAACTGTATTAAGTCCTCAATACTTATAGGACTCATTTTAGAATTATCCTTACTTGCCTCTACTGTATCTGCATTCGTAAATCCAATCGTTTTTTTATGCTTATTCATTCGTTTATCAACAATCTCTTGCAATCCATCAAAAGCTCCTCCAAATATAAATAGAATATTTGAAGTGTTAATGGTCACAGTTGTTCGTTTAATAGATTGTCTATTTTGTTCGATTGTAAAATTTGTACCCTCAATCATTTTTAATAAAGCTTGTTGAACACCCTCACCTTGCGGGTCTTTTGTACTTGTATGTGATGTACGTTTTGCTAATTTATCAACTTCATCAATAAAAACAATTCCTTTTTCAGCAGAGGAAATATCTCCATTTGCTTCTTGTATTAAAGAAGATAAAATACTATCTACATCTTTTCCGCTATATCCTGTTTCTGTAATTGTAGTAGCATCTACGATTGTCATGGGAATATTAATGATTTTTGAAATCGTCTCTACTAAATGCGTTTTTCCACAACCACTCTCACCAATTAGTAATATGTTGTTTTTAGGAATGTTTGTTTTTACTTTGCTATAAATTCGTTTGTAATGATTATAAATTTCGACTGTCAAAACCTTCTTTGCATCGTCTTGTCCAATTACATCTCTATCCAATTTATTTTTTATTTCATGTGGTCGTAAAGGACGTGAATACATCAGAGATGCTTCTTTTTTATTTACATTCCCCTTATTAGTTTCACCTGTTTTCCCATGAAAATGTTCGTAAGCAATTCGTGAACAATTCTTACAAAGTCCAACACCTTCAAGTATAGCAGGTAAGAAATCCTTTTTTTCAAAACCACAAAATGAACATTTTTTCTCCATATACGCATCCCTCCTTGTAAAATGAATTACTTCATTATACGAATATATTTTTACTATAGTAAACAAAATAAATGTTCTATCTCTTTCAATACAACAATTCATGAAAAATAAAAACAGCACATCAAAATGTACTGTTTCGAAATTTCATCATATAATATTTGCGAACCTACTTAATGCATTGATTCTTAAGTGCAGTTCTTGTTCTTTTGGTGTAATAGAATTTAAATTGCTTCTCAATTCCTTTGCGAAAGATAATACTTCCATTTTATTCCTCCTATATATTTGACCTATATCATCCAATAAATAGGTGAAATCCTCTTCTAATACGTTCAGTTCTTTGATTTCAACTAAGACTCGAACAAACATTGTATGTACAACCAGTTCTCTTTCTTGAATCACAACATCTGTAGAACGAAAATGCTCTTGTAGTACCTGATGTTCAGGATAATGAATCAGCAAATACTCAAGGAAGAATGTCTCAGCTTCTCTACATAAGGAATATGTATATTCATCCGAAATAGCCTTATCTAATGTCTTTACTTCTGCTTCCCACATATGAATATCTTTTGAAGAACTCATTCCCAATAATAATTTCCAAATTAATTCTTTCATTCGCTTGTTTTCTTCTTTGAAAAATAAAGAGTTTTCTTTATGTAATGTATTCATGATAGAATCACTCCCCCTTCTGTATACCTCATTATAGTAAGGGTTAATAGATTTTATCATTTGGTTCTGTCATACTATCAGCCTATGTCTATTCATAATAAAAAGCCATACCACGTTGATATGACCTATACTAATGCATATAAGAAATCTGTTTCTTCTGCACTGCACTCTTCTATTCTTACTGATTGAAACATCAACATGTTTTCTCTTACCAAAAATATTAGAAATACATTTCCATACTTTGAAAAGGACGAAAATATAATCGTGTTTAATTCTTCAGCTATATCATGTTGAATGTCCACTCTTCCAAATTCGTGTTTCACTCGTTGTAAATCCATATGGACATTACGAGATTTTATAAATAAAGTTTCTTTAAATGAATCCCATCGTTTTGTCTTGTGAACCAACTCATTTATATGGATAGATTCCCCTTGTAGAGTAACTTGCATACTTTTTACCTGATTCTCAATTAGAATTGTCATCATCATTCTCTCCTTTTGAAAGTTATCTTCATAACTCGACTAAACTAATGCATACACCTGTTTATAAAAATCTGTTTTAATTTCATTAAATGTTAATTCATTACTGTTAATCTGATACCAAACTTCAACATGACCATACTTGCTGTAATAGAAAAGTCCTAATTTATCTGCGTTTCTATCAGAATCTGTTATAATTTCAAAGTCCATCGTTTCCCTATGAAGTCGCTGAAATGTTTTAAACAAACGTTTGATTAATACTTGTATATGCTCATAAAAGACACACCAATCATAACCCTTACAAACAATATCCATCATAGAAAAAGACTTTTTACATACTTCTTTTTTTAGTTGCTGTACCTTTCTCTCAATTAATTGATTACACATGCCACCTATCCCCTTTTTAATTAAAACGTATGTTCACCTGTTTATATATTCCATGTATTATAGTTGTTTTAGGTATATTTCATAAAAAAAGCAAATAAAAAAACGCAAGGAAGTACGACTCTCCTTACGTTGTAAAATCTATTATTTTTTATAATCGCTTGGTTTTGGGATAAAGGGGTTTTCTACCAACCAAAGCATACGACTATACAATGTAGGCAATTCTTCCTGTATAGCATTCCAAACCAGTTCTAAATCTACTGCATGGTACACATGAATTAACATATTTCTAAATTTAATCCATTTACTCCAATCTACTTTGTAATACTTCTTTTGAAAGTCTTTTGGAATCTGATTCATTGCTTCTCCAATGATTTCTAATCCCCTAATAACAGCCTTTTGTGTTTTTCTATCTTCCTTAAACTCTTCAAATGTCATGTCCTTTGTGAACTCTTGTGTATCTGTAATCTCTTCCATAATGGTTCTAAATATGATTTTGAAGTCCTTTAACATATTTAACATCCTTTCTCATATAAGGCAGAATTTCTGGCTTCACGTTCTCTTCCGATACCAAATCTACCTCTTTTAAAAATAGTTCCTCTATAAATTGTTTTAATCCCATAAAACGTTGAAATGTTTTTTTACCTTCTTTAAATCGTACAACCATATCTATATCACTATCTTCTCGTGCTTCATTTCTCGCATGAGAACCAAATATTCCAATTGACTCTACCTCAAATTCTTTTAATGTTGAAATATTTTCTTCTAACTTGTTTAGTATCATTTCACTTGTTAACATTTGTTTTTCCACCTAACTATTTTCATTTGTTAACTATAGTTATATCTCAACCATGTATAAAAAAAAAGAGGCAATAAATCACCTCTTCAAATTTAAGCAACTACAAGAGCAGTAGTAGTTGTATTATTGTGCATTGCTTCATTATAAATAACGTTCTCCATGAAAATGCCGTTTAAATATTTTTTGTCCCCATCAAAACAGAAAACATAAACACCATTTTCAAATACTTTAAACATTACATCAAATGATTGTGCATCGCCTTTTAATAACTTATAACCCATTCCGTTTAAATCTTTCATATCTTCATCTAATTCAATGTCTACTACTTCAACTTCATTAAAATCATCGGCCGTATGATTTTGAATTGCAGTAATTTGATTTTGTGTTAAATGAATAGATACGTTTAATGTTGAATCTAAATCAAATACAGACAGTCTTCCATCTTTAAAGTTTTTAAATGCAACATATGAATCATTTGTTTTTGTAAAAACAAAACCTCTGCTGATTAAAGATGCTTTTTCCTTTAAATTAGTTTTATCAAATAAATAAGAGCAAACTGCACCAACTGTAGCTAACATAACATTTACCAACCCGAACATATTTACCATACATAAACCAAACACACCTAAAGCTACTGTATAAGCTACGTTTTTCATATCTAAACCTGTTGTTTTCATTTTATATCTCTCCTAATATAATATTTTTTATTATTCCGAACTTAAATAGCTTTGAATAGAAAAGCTACAAGTACAATCCCAACATATACTAATAGAATACATCCGATTGAACGAGCCATTTGTATAGGATGTTTCTTCATTTCCTCTTTAGAAAAACTCATCAAAAACCCTGCTATTATCATAATACATCCAAAAATAATTATTTTTACCATTTTTAGTCCTCCGATTTGTAATCCCTTTAGTTTAAAACTAATTGTTTAAGTTTTGAAATTTTCACTTTTACATCATATTTTTTATATGTGTAATAACCAACCGCACCAATTGTAACTGACATAACATTTTCAAACCCAAATGTATCAATTACATATAAAGCAAATCCACCTAATGCAAGTCTAAATAAATTCTTTTTTGTAACTAAACTTCTTAATCTACTTTTAATACCCAGTTTTTTAGTTAATTTATACATACCGTAAATAACTAATCCACCTACTAAAGCACCTTCAATACCTACCCAAGATAATAAACCTAATACAAGCAACGCACCTAACATTTGTTTTACTTTACTTACCTTTTTGAACATACGTAACATAATAAAGAACTCTCCTTTTAAATTAATTTTGTCAAACACCTGTTTTATAAAATATCCATATATTCTATGTAATTTATATAGAATTTAGTCATTACTTCGACTTTAAAATTCCGTATCATTTGCCATTGTTCTTGCTTCATTTCGATTTCCTGTTTCGAAAATCACATTCCAACTACAAGACATTTTTCTCTCACCAGAATCAATTTCTTGTTTTAATGAATGCTCACGTACATTTGAAACACAAAATAAAAATGGGATTTTCTCGCCAATAACAATACCTTCATATACTCGATATACTAATTTATTCTCAGCCTCTTTATTCATCATCCTTAACACTCCTTACTCATCATTGTTTTCACACGACTATATAAAAAAATACCAATACCTACCCAAGAAACATATCCAATACTACAAATCACAAATTGTAGAAATTCACTATCTATCATCCTTGCAACATTTGAGATTCTATCGCTAATAATTACATAACTCATTAATAAAAAAATAATTGTTAAACTCCTATTACGCACTATCCTATCCCCTTTAAACTCATTTTTTAAAATACCTGTTTTTTATAATCCCTATATTATAGATAAAATCCATAAAAAATATTTGCAAAAACACTTTTCAATTAAAAACGAATGATGTATACTTTTCTTTGACAATAGTCAAAATAAATATAAGTTATTATTTATAGTCAAAATAAATATTATATAAAGGTATATATATATAAGGTATTCAAACTGAATCTATTTTAAGGAGATGTTTTTAATGAAAAAACAAACGAAACATATGTTAAATCGTTGCAAATCTATTTATCTATTCATTCGCAAGGAAGGTAGTGTAACTACAAAAAAATTGCAAGATGAATTTGGAGTTTGCCAACGCACAATTCAACGAGACATGTTAGTCCTTCAACATAACGGTCTTGTTTCTCACGATAATCGAGGGAATTGGAAAATCACGGATAGAAAAGTAAAAGTTGCCTAATTCATATTTCGCAACTTTTCTTTTTAACATTGGATTTTATTAAAGCATTTTAGAAAGGACTGAAAATCGTATGATTCAAGAATTGGAAAAGAAATTGAAAGAAATTTTATTCTGCAAGAAATGTTTAAAAGAAGCACTATCCTTATGGAGTCATGAAACTGTTGAATATGTAAAAGAAGATAAGCAATTTATGTATTTTGCTATTTCCTCAGAAAACAAACCTTCTGTTTTCTATCGAGTGGCTGACGATATGGACACGTTTAAATTAGAAAATGGTGAATGGAAATATATCGCCACAATTTAATTTACAAGAAATAAGAATTTATGAGGAGTTGATTCATTATGGTGATGTTTGTTTTACATATGGATGATACTCCCTTTTTTAACTTTAATATTCCGAATCAAAAGTTTAAAAAAGGTGAAGTCATTACAAATGCTCATTTAGATGATTCATATATAGTCGTCCATTGCGACCCTGCAACCGTCACAGTAAAACCTGTTTCATAAGTGATGTATACAGAAAAACAATATATCTAAAAAGTGAGGAATTATAGATGGAGATTTATAAAGTTGCCGAAGTGGATATGTATGGTTGCGAGACAAAGCCACAATTCTTTCAATTATGGAATGACGCTGAAGAAGAGTTCAATAAACGAATGAAAGAATTGCAAGAAAAATTAGATGTTGCAAAACACGATGATGAATTAATGTATGGTACACATCCAGTTCATATCAGAATAAAAAAGGATGAGATTCTGAATCACCCTCCTGCTCTAAAAGAAGGGGTAATTAATTATTGGTTTTCTTGTAAGGGTGATTGGGACATGGCTTATATAACAGTTGTCATTGAGCCAATTCAAGTTTTATAACAAAAGCATTTATACGTTCTATATACGTATAAGGAGTGACTTATGATGTCAAAGATTCATATAAACGTTACAGAAGGTGATTTTATCTTTGCTGAATGGAAGGATGAAGACTGGAAACGGTTCAAGAAGAAAGTTCATGAATTAAGAGTAAATGGTTATCGAAAAGTAAATGAATTTAATGATTTTCTTAACTCTTATCAGGTTTACAGAAAAGGAAAATCGAAAAAACGAGTTACTGTAACAATGATGCGTGTGTAGTATTTAGGTAAATGAAAAGGAGGATTACTAATGAAAGTAATATACGAAGAAGAAGAATTAAAAGTATTAACAATTGACTTTTCTAACTCATCTTTGAAACTCGACAAAGGAGAAGGATATTTTGTGTGGGTTCGATTTGATGAGGTTATATGTACAGAGGTTCAATTAACAGAGTAATTTTGGATTTAGATACAAGTAAATGATTTACCGTTATTTGTAGAAAAAATAATAAATAATTTAAGAAAGGAAAACTTACTATGAAAAATATCACAAATGGAAAATTCACTTGTACCTGCACAAGATGTGGAAAGGACAATGTAGTAATGCGTATTTCTCATGTTACTACCAGTAAGTATGGTGAACCTGAAACCCTTACGAAATTAAAGCTGTGCTGTACGAATAATGATTGCAAAGCAGAGTGGGAAGAACTTTATTAAGTAGCTTATAGAGGTGAAAATAAATTGTTAGAAAAACATGACATGATTTTAGGTGCAACAGCTTGTGTTTTAATTGTTTTACTTGCTATAGGTTTAGGTATAGATAGTTATAACAGTCCAAAACAAGTATATAAAATTGAGTATATTGATATTAACAATCAAAAACAAATCATATACGCAGATACATATAGGACAGACGATGGTTACATTACCTATAAAGAAGTTAATCATTCAGAATATAAGACAATCAGTGGTCGTATTGAAATAGAACCCTACAAACGTTTGACTTATAAGGAAATGGAAAAACATGAATTCCCCAAAAATAAGTAAATACAATATTTACGATAAAAGAAAATGAAGTGAGGAATTATTTTGAGAGAGAAAAAATTTCGTTATACATTCAAGCATATTGCTACAGATAATATTGAAAGAAAAATATATACGTTAAGTCAATTGGAAACACGGAACGCATCTGAATTATCACCTTGTTTCAACTCTGAATTTGGTTATGAGCTTATAGGAAGAGATGAATTCACAGGGCTTAAAGATAAACTTGGTAATGATATATATGAAGAAGATTTAATTGAACGAAATGATGGGCAAATAAGACGTGTATACTGGCATGATAAATTTGCTGATTGGGTTGCTACTGATTTTGGAGATTCGTTATATCTATTTGCAGATGAGAGTGAAGTAGTTGGTACTACACGAGGAACAATGAAAATAGCATACATTATTAACGAAGATGGAACATCAAATGAGAATTTCATCATTGAATTAAAAGATTATAAAAAAGGAGTTATCATCGAAAACTATGGTGAAAAGTTTGAAGTTGTAAGTGATAATACTTCAACAGTAAGTATCCTTAGGATTAGTGAAGAAAATAAATAATTTATTTAGATAAATGTATTATTCGAATAGTTTATTATATGATTTTAATTTTATTAAGGAATGAGAAATGAGAAATGGAAGTTATATATACACAATGGCATAACAATTATGACAACTTGGTTTTAAATGAGAAATATACAGCGACTTTATATAAAAAAGGATGGTTGCTCATAGAAACAGGATTGTACCAGAAAGCATTATATCGTGAAGAATGCTTTACCGTAGTTAAGTAATATTTAATAAAATTGTTATTAATGATACAGTTTTAAACTTTATTGCGAAGAGAGGTAATAAGAATGGGTTACAATTTATATTTTTCTATTGATGAGGATGATAAAGCCATATTGCTACATTTAGGTAATGGCATTATTATTTCATTTGCGACTTTAGGTGAATACGAGGATTTTATTAAGGACATGGATTCAATGAAAAATGAAATTGAAGAGAATTTATAGCAAATATGAAATTTGTTTTGAGTAAAAAATACATAGAATAGGTGATTATATGGAAGTAAAAGAAAGAAAAACATTAGTTGTTGGTGATAAATTGATGGCATTGCATGATGAAAAGTTGTTTGACCATGTTACAAAGGACAAAGTATATCCTGTTATGAAGGTAACTGGTACTGGGTTTTACATCGTGAATGATAATGGAGTTGAGTGTTTTCCTATCGGAGTTCGCTTTAAAATTATTACTGAATAAAAATATTCTTTCGAGGTGAGTGAAATGAAAAATTTATTAAACAAAAAACTTCCACTTAACGGATGGACTATGATTACTATATTTTCAATTATTACTTTGGAAATCATATTTTTTGTGAGCTACTTCAAGTTTATAAAATAGACAGTATTTATGTAAAAAAAAAGAGCGTCCTAAAAGGATACTCTTTTTTTACTGTTTACATCGCCATATGATTTACTCTTTCTTCCTGCTTCATATGTTTTGGCTTCATTTTATCTACAAGTTTTTTAAGCTTCTTAAAACAAAATAGTTGCAATACGGAAATCACACCACACATTGCTACATATCCCATATCTCCATTTAAGAAGTTATTGAGAGCATGTAATCCTGTATATGGTATTGATAAAAGAACGTTTGTTGGTAATATTTTTGCTATTTTATATTTCAACATTATCTATTCTCCTTTTCCGCTATTATGCTTGCACACTATTTGTTTTATTTTGAGTAGAAATTACCTTGTACTCAATCACCTCCCACATTCGCATTACTGCTTTTGTAATAGTCCATTCAGGGTTTTCTGCATATTTTAGTATTACGTGCTTTCTCACACTTCCTAAAACATCCTTACCTGCTATACACTGAACTACATACAAATTCCTCATTCAATCAATCTCCTTTTTTTAACTAAGTGTTTGAAACTACCTGTTTTATAGTTGTCCATTTATTATATGCACTTACTATTCTTTCAATAAAAAATAAAAGCAGACAAATTAAAATTGTCTACTTTGTAAATTTTATTCATTTCTAATCTCATAAAAGACTTTTGCCAGTTTTCTTAATGTCATTTCTTTTTCTGTTCGCATATATTGTTTTGGTGTTAATGAAATTGTATTACTACTTCCTATATCCATCTGTTTATCTGCATCCGTTAGAGAAATCTGCAATTCATAGATAAATTCCCCTTCACGGACATCCATTCTTTTCGTTAAAAACGCCCTGTATTCTGCTACACATTCTTGTTCTTTGTATAGTTCTATTTCAATCATTGTATTATCACTTAGAAACGGTAGCCATTTACACGCTAACATATCCTCATTTTCCATCGTCATAAATACCCATTTATCATCTCTATTATATTTTTTGATTTTCATGGTCGATTCCCCTTATATATATTTAAAAAAACAGGAATGTAACAAACATCCCTGTATCTGTGTTTTCTCAATAAGAAAATACTTCATTCTCATCATTAATTTCACAACCGCATTCCCCACATTTTTTACCATCAGAATATTCATTAGTGATACTCTTCTGATAGTCTCCATCTTCAAAGTCCCATTGAATAGTTTCTCCTTGATGCTCAGTGATAGAAGTCATGCCTTTACCACACGCAGGACAAACGTATTTTCCATCTAACTGTTGTGCTAAGTTATTAGACACAGTAAAGAAAAATCCTAATTCATCTTCTCCCATAATTACTTCACAAATACTGGTCCCATTCAAATGAGGATGTGTTTCATCAATCTTACGTCCCTCTTCTTCTTTAAACGTGACAACAATATCCAATACAGTATCATTTTCTGTTTCTTTATCCTTACCATAAAGTACAGCATCTATTGTACCAAATAAGCCTTCATAATCCGAATCCTTTAATGCTACAACTTCCATACCTGCTTCTACTTGAGGTAATAATGGATATGCTTTTAATTCAACCTTTGTAAATGTGTTTGTCATAACATGACACTCCTTTTTAATTAAGTTTTGTACTACCTGTTTTCTTTATAACTTCTTATTATATGCTCTGTTTATATATGTAATAAAAAAACAGATGAAAATATCCATCCGTTTTTGAAAGTTTTATTTTAAGTCCTTACGCAAATACTTCTTCTCTATAACCTTTTCCACATCAATATCTGGATATGGAATGCAATTAGTGTTCAGAAATCTATCCAAGATACTTTTATGGATTGGGTCAATTCCTGCATCTTCCATTAGCTTTCCGTACTTAGCTTTTATAACAAGCATTTCCTCATAAACTTTCTTATATTTCTCTGGTATGTTACTTCCTTCATGCTCTCTTTCATATCCTCTTCCATTAATACTATAATCTTTTGATACATTTAAAGAACAACGTTTATCATCATCGTACTTACTTTGTACTGACAGTTCCATATCTCCTACATTCGTATTGACATACAGACCATTTCCCCATGCTCCACCAATTCGAATACGGAATTTTCCTTCTTTAAATTCTGCTCCATGAATACTATTGAAATATTCATATTGCGTCATACCATGGTAGATTTCACGTTGAATGTCTCTTTTGCAATCCTCAATTTTCGAAGCAATATTTCTCTTCTTTTGGTCTAAGATTTGTACTTCTTTATCAAGCTCCATTAATTCATTTTCAAGATGTTTCTTTTCTAATTTCTTAGCCTCAATAGTGTTCATTTTGCTTTTCTCCTTTAGAATCAATTTTTTAAAATACCTGTTATTTATATAGCTATATATTATATGCTAACACAAATATTAAATTACTTGTCTATGAATGTGATTTTGATTCTCTTAACAAAACAATCGTATCTAATAAAAAAACAAAAAGTACTATGGTATGTTTTTACAAACGAGGAAGAAAACCTAATCACTGAGGTAACTTTCAATATCATTGATGATAAAAAACAAGCCTAATTGAAAAATATCAAGTTAATAAGAAAAAAGACATGTGAATAATTACAAGAAATCATGTTGATTAAGGAAAGTATTAAGCAAGGAAAAATGTCTACAATTCCTTTTATATCAGTGGATTTCATAGATTTTATTTTTACAATGTATGTAATATCGTAAATTTGATGTTCAATATACCTATTAACATATATTAATTTAGATGAAATATTAATATACAATGAGAATGCCTGTTATTGACGAAATATTAAGTCTTAATTGAGCACATAAAAAAACTTCTATAGTAATAGAAGTTTTAAGTTGAGTAAAATTAGCTAAATTTCTTAACCAATTCTGTTACATATGCTTCTTCATGATTTTGAACTTCAAGCCATCTACGTCTATTTGTCTGAATCATTTTTACCGATTCTTCAGCCTCAGCTTTTTCAATCAAACCTAAAAAATGTTGATTCTTAGCCACAATCATATACTCTTTCTTAATTGATTCAATTAATTCAGCCAATGCTACTAATGAACCTGATGAGCCTTTGTTTATAAATCTTTTTATTTCTTCTTTCTGCATTAACGCACAAACAACAAAAGAAGTAGGTTCACCTGTTTTTACAATATCCCTAATATGTTGTTCCCATCCTTTTAAAAACTCATTTACCATTGTTTGTTCATTATTCATTATCATTCTCTCCTCAATTATTGAATTTTTTAAAATACCTAATTTATATAAACTATTGTATAATACATAGATTGCAGAAGAGATATAACATATCCTCCTTCACATCCATAAAAAAACACGGTACAATTTTTAATAAGAATGTAATAGAAAGGAGCTATTTCACTTGCTTGAAACAGACATCCTAATCAAAAAAGTAATAGATAAGATTTCTAAAACAACATTGTTAGAAAAAATGGAAGACAAAAATCTTGGTGATATTGAGGATATCATTTCTTACATATATAAAGAACACTTTGAAAATAAAGATGCAAAAGAAACCTTGATTAAGGTAAAGAAAGATTCCGTAAATCGAACAAAGAGAAGATGGACACAAAATGCTATCAAAGATTATGACAAGAAAGTAAATCGAAAAAACAAAAAGGAACTTCTGGGTGAGTTCGAGCTACTAAACGATTATTATGAGAAAAATGGTAAAGAGCTTTTCTTAAAGCAATTCAATAATCATCCAAATCCAGAATCTGTTATTGAGGAGCGCAAACAACTTTTACTGGCATGGAGTGAATCTGATGAGAAATCACTTTCCAGTTATCCTTATCTTCATCAAAAAACAAAGAAACAAGTGGAAACAGCCATTTTGACAGACATTACAATGATTGTGGGTATGACATTGTTAGAGGAAGAACGGAATTCTTATTCTACCAATATTGTCGTAGAAAGCCCCTTCTCTGCTATTGAGTATCCCATTTTTGGTAATGTGAGAGGTAAAGTAAAAGTAAATGACAAAAAAGAAAAAAATACAAATGAATCTGATTTTTATGCTGATGAATACAACTTATCAGATGGAAATAAATTCGACATTCTCATCAGTAAAGACTATGTTGATGAGTTAAATCATAACGTAAAAGATTTAGACCCTTTCGACTATAAGTTGTTCTTGGAAGTGATGAGTCATAGGGATGAAACTTTTACTACACAACGCACAATCATTGTTACAATTGGTGATTTAGTAAAGAAGCTATATACATCTGACGGAAAGAAGAACTACACCGCAGTTTCAGAACGATTGCTCAAAATGGGTAATTTTAGATTTACAAACATGAAAGATGATGGCGAGGTTAACTTAGTTGGTGTGTTTTCAGATGTTAAACTAACGCCTATATCAAATGGTAACGTGGTTGCAAGAATTGTAGTTGCGGATAGTATGTACCAGAACTATATACAACGCCAAACTGTTTTGGTATATAAACAAAAAGTTGATGAATTAAAAGTTGATTTAGCCCATCATCTGATTTTTGTACTTCAAAAAGAACGAATGATATGCTATCAAACAAGTGGTTCTTATACAATCTCAAGAGATTTAATATATTTTGCAGGAAGTATCCGATTCAAGAAGAGAAGTAAACCTGAAAATATAAAAGAAATTGAAAAAGCATTTGACGAAATTATAGAAAAACAAATCATTGTAAAAGCATATAGAAGAATTCGTGACACGTTCCATATCGAATTTTATCCAGTGGAAGAACAGGAAGCTAAGGACTTATTAGAAACAAGCTACCAAGACATTCCGATGGGATTAAACACACCATTATAGGTGTGTTTTTTATTTATCTGCATTTTCTTGTTCTCATAATGCATATTTTTGCTCCTAACTCCCGTACCAATACGTAATTTTGCTCTTTACTTCCGTACCAATATGCAGTTTTGTTCTAAAAACCGCTCATTCTCCGTACTAATATGCAGTCTTGCTCTTAATCTCCGTACCGATATGCAGTTTCTTTACATTAATGGTCTTTTTTCAAAAATAAATTGTGAACATTTTGTGTCTAAACCCCCTCATTTTTCATGATATTGCTCTCGACTTCCGTACTAAAATGCAGTTTTGTTCTAAAAATCACTCATTCTCCGTACCAATATGTATTTTTGCTCTTTACTTCCGTACCAATATGCAGTTTCTCTTGATAATTTGTGATTTTCCTCCATATTAATTATCAGTTTTTTCTAAAACCGAATGAAATTTTGCTCTTAATCTCCGTACTAATATGTAATTTTGCTCCTAATATGCTTAATTCTCCGTACCAATATGCAGTTGTGCTCCTAACTTCCGTACCATTACGTAATTTTGCTCCTAAACTCCGTACTAATATGCAGTTTTGAACAACAAGCTATGAAGCCTGTTGTTATCACGTTTCTACAAAAAATGCTCCTAACTTCCGTACTAATATGCAGTTTTACAATGTTAGCCAAAATTTATTATACTAAATCGTAGATTATTGTCGGAGAAAGGAGGAATAAGGAATGAGTAAACCCACACTAACCATTAAAAGACATACATTGATTGCAAATAAGCTTTTGGTACTATTCAGTGGTTTAAGCCGAAATACAAAAATAGATGATAAATACTATTACGAAAAACATGCTTTCGGGATTGATAATAAATTTTTGCCTATCCCTGGTGAATTCAAATGGACAAGTTCTTTAATTAAACAAGTAATTGCATATATTGCCAAATCAAATAGTGAAGGATTCATTTCTTTCCTTTCTGAAGAAGAGTTAGCGAATACAATTCACTGCTCTGTTCGTACTATCCGCAATAACAACAAGCTTTTAGAAGATAAAGGCATTATTCGTTGGGATAGAATTTTTGGTGAATATATCAAGGTAGAACTGGTAGATTATTTATTACAGTTCTTAGACCTACAACCGAAAGATATTGCAAATATAAAAAAAGATGATGTATTTGCAGAGGTAAAGGAATACATAGCAAATGTGAAAGTTGATTTATTAGGTGAAGAATTAACTGATTATGTTTCAAAAGGTGGATATACGTCAATTTCCGATGACGTTATTTATGAGCTGTTCAAGATTAAAGATGTGAACGTGCTTAGACTGGCTATGAGGGCTCTTTATTCCTTTGAAAAAGAAGTGAATGTAAAAGAGAACTCGGAAGCTGTCGTTTCCTATAGTGAAATTAAAAATGTATTACCTCCGTATATTGGGTATAAGTCTGCTATTCGTAAGATGGTCGACAAACTTTCGCATATCTTCCAATTAGAATTGTTCGAAGGCAATCAATGTATTCGTACCTTCTTTGAAGAAAAGAAAGCGAATAAATCAATCGAAAATAAAATTAAAGATGGTTTCGTCTTATCCTTTAACCTTGTCGGAACAAAACATAGCAAACAGCAAAAGAGAACTGAGGCAATTCTCGGTGTATTTGAGTTCAACAAATTTGCTCGTAACATCGAATCATGGGGTGGCTCTTTAGATATTACAGAAAAACACATCAAATCACTTGTTTATGAGTTTGGTTTGGACTCGCTAAATAAAACAATCGTATCTATTGAAAAGAACATCAATGAATCTATTAAAACATTAAACGATTCAAAAGGATTCCTCGATAGAATGAAAGAGAATACATATGGTTTCATACGCAATATTGCAAATGGGTATTATCAGGCAAAAATTACAGCTTAAATACCCCTTCTTTCCCATGCCCTTTTTTAAGAAATACACCTTTTTTCTCGCCTTTCAAAGTCGGAATATTCAGTCTTAAAATTATTTCTTTTCCGTATTCATACTAATTATACTAAAAAATTTTTGAACATCGCAAAAATAGGATTTATTTTACATCCAAGGAAAAAAATCAAATCATTAGAGAAGAATATAAAATTATTGAAGATGAAAAACAAATAGAATTGAAAAATATAGAGTAAACAAGAAAAAAGTAATGTGAATAATTACAAGAAATGATGTTTATTAAGGAAGGTATCAAACAAGGAAAAACAACGGTAAACCCTTTTGTATCAAGGGATTGAAGATGTTTTATTTTTACAATGTATTTAATGTATTGAATTTAAGTCTCAATATACCTATTAATATTTATTAATACTGATTAAATATTAATTATGAATGAACTAACAGGGGTATTTTCTGAATACTTCGATTTCCTTTGTATAAGGACCTTTCAAAGATATATAAAACTGTAAAATGTTATATAATAAAATCAAGATATATAGGAGGTGATATAGATGAAGTTTAAAATAAAACACAGTCCAATTCCTGTAGCAATAGCTTTGATGTTTATGCCTTTAATATTTAGTATTCTGTTCAGTAACCACAATAATATTGGTTCAGTAAGTTTAATGCTATTTAGTCTCGTTACATTCTTATCTGTCTTTACATCTTCTTATGAGATTACTGATAAAAGTCTCATTCTAAAATACATGTGGTTTAATAAAGAAATTCCTTTTGAAGACATTCGTCATTTACGTTATTCAGGAAAACCTTCCAATTCACAAAAATGGTCCTTGCAGAAAATAGAGGTCATGTATGGCATGTATGAAACATATTCTATTGGTGTGCCACGAGAAGAGGAAAAATTCCTTCAAATGTTACAAGAAAAATGTCCTCAAATGAAGGTAATGGATAGACCTGTAATGTAACAGAAAGTTTTAGAGAATGAAAAATAGCCATCCTTTTAAAGGAGTGGCTATTTTATTTGATTACTTTTGCAATTCGATAGTTGCATAAAATTCCTTATTATGAAACATGTCGAATCGACCTACGATATAAACTGGATATTCTTTAATCGTTAATAAAGGTTTTGATGAATCAAATTCTTTATTAACAACCTCTGCTAAGTCTGAAATCAACTCTATAAATAATTCTTTTGATGGTTGTATTTTTGCTTTTTGATTAGATTCCATATCCCCGACATAAAGGATATTATCATGTGTATAAGAAAAACGTGTAAATCCTTCAACAATAAACGGAGCTAATAAACTATCATTTAGAATCTTCAACAATGCCACACTATTAGCAGTGTCCACATGAATTTGAGGATTTAATTTCTTTTTCAGTGCTTGTGCAATGTCTTCTATATTCGCTTTTCGGTAATGGGATGCTGTTACATCAAAAGCTCTGGTGCTTTCATTCAAGATATGTTTCCCATAATAAGCATCACCAAAATTTTTACTTGAAATTTCTGTGATTAGATAAACACTCTGCTCATCAGTTGCATAAATAAATTCATCCACTTTAAATCTCATTTAATAACCCTCCTGCTTTCTTGTAGCCCATTTATTTGTATTTAGTAGCTTTCTATTATGTAAATAGCAGAATCCCCTATATGGAGCTCCTGCTATGTTTGTAGAACGTATGTTTAATTCATAAACTCATGATTCCAACCAGAGTGAATCATATGACTTGCAATTTTAGAGATATTACGAGCATCATCAATTCCTCTATGATGAATGCCCTCTAATGGTAGATGATGCATTTTTAAGGCTCTTTCCATCCCCATAGGGCGTTGTCTTGTCCAAGTACCATGTTGATGTTTTAGACTGATATGCAAATGCCCAAAAGGATAATTTACACCGAATCTCTCACAAACCTGTTTAAATTGTTTCTTGTCATAGAATCCCCAAGAAGCAAATACGCAATCATATTTATTGTATAATGAAGCTATTTCATTCATAGCATCTTTAATGGATTTTCCATAATCCACTTCATCCTGCCTAATCGTAGTTAAATGCAAACAATATTCGCTCAAGGTAGGAAATAAAACAGGCTTCACAAAGGTCTGATACTCTTCTACAATTTCAAATGTTTCTGTATGTAACACTACTGCACCGATTTCAATAATTTCCGAGAAAAAATTACGAGGTTCTGCTCCCCGTTTAAAGCATGTAGATTCTAAATCAATAATAAGTAAATGTTTCATGTTGTTCTCCTCTTCCTATTCTTGTGCAGGTAATAATTCAGGATTGTCATATGCATTCCCTATTACTCTTGCACCTTTTCCGATTAAATACTTCAAAAATTGCAATCCATTATCACGAAAACTATAGATAGTCTTATCTTCTTCATCAACTTTGTAGTATTCACATTCAGTCAAAAATTGATTATTTCGTTTTAAATATCCCTCATACTTCACTTCCATAAAATCTGAAACAAAAATACGAATAATCACTTCATCAATATTATGCTCATTCATTATTTGTCCTGCATTTGAGTTCCAAAATCCATCATTTTCATCAATCAATTTTCTTTCTAAAAGCAGAAAGTCTCCTTCGAAAATCTTCTTTTCTTCAGTAGAAACTTCATTGATTCCTATCCACTGATTTACTGTTTCAGGAATAACTGGTGCTGATTGATGGTGCTCATCAATAAAAAACTGTTTTTCAGCATAATTTGAAATGAGTGAGCCATATAACCAATGATTATCAGTTGTACTTTTCCCTCTGAATAATACTTTTTTCATTTTTATTAACTCCTATTTAATATAGTTTTATATGTATTGTTTATTGATAAATCTTTAGCTACTAAAAAGAAGAGGTAATAACCTCTTCTCTTCTGTTTAAAACTGTCTCTTAATTCGCTTTAAAGTTATAAACAGGTTTGATGATTTTTTCGATACGAACAGAATCTTGAATATTTGTGATGATTTCATCCATAGGTTTATAAGCCATAGGACTTTCATCGAGAGTGCTTTGACCAACAGATGTACTCCAAACGTCTTTCATTGTTTCTTCAAAATCAGTTAAAGACAATTGTTCTTTTGCTTTAGAACGACTCATCAATCGACCTGCTCCATGTGGACCAGAGAAATTCCAATCAGGATTTCCCTTTCCATAACAGATTAGGCTTCCATCCCTCATGTTAATCGGAATAATAACCTTTTCGTCTTTTTGAGCAGAAATAGCACCTTTACGTAAAATCATGTTCTCTATGTCAATGTAGTTATGAATAGTCGAGAATTCTTCTACAACCGTTAAATTCATACGTTTAACTACTTCATCCATCATCGCTTTTCTGTTTAACCAAGCGAATTTCTGGGTAATTCTCATATCATGTATGTAATCATTAAATGCAGGTCCTTCTAAGTAAGCTAATTCTTTTCTTATTTTTGGTGTTGCTACTTGTTGTAAAGCGGTTTGAATTTCAGATTCTCGTCCTTCAGCTTTTAGTTGCTTGATAAGTTCAGCCTTAGTATTTGAAACAGAACTTAATATGTCATAGGCTTTATTTTGATAAAGCTCTGCAACCTGTTTGCCTAAATATCTACTACCTGAATGAACCACCATGTATAAGTTTCCTTCATCATCTCGATTGCACTCATAGAAATGATTCCCGCCCCCAAGACTACCGATGCTTAACATCGCTCGTTGTAACTTAACATGTTCTGCACAACGTAAATCCTTTAAATTGATTAATTTTGCAAATGGATGTTCTTTTTCGCGAATAGAAAACCCAGATGGAACATATTTTCTGATTACCTCATCTAATTGTTCAAAATTAATTTCTTTTTCTTTTAGTTTAACAGTATACATGCCACAGCCAATATCAACCCCTACTAAATTAGGCACGATTTTATCTTGTATTGTCATCGTTGTACCAACTGTACATCCTTTTCCTGCATGTGTATCAGGCATAATGCTGATTTTGCTATTCTTCGTGAATTCTTGATTACACAACTCAATGATTTGTCCAGTTGCTTGCTGTTCAATATTATCTGTAAATACTTTTGCATTTGTATATTTCCCACGTAGTTCTATCATTTCAACCACTCCTTTTATTAACTATAGTATACGTTTTAATATATTAAAAGTCAATTATTATTTACTTATATAATCTGAATTAGGTTAATCTCTCATGTATATATAAAGGTTAGGCTACCATTTGCGTAGGAATTCGTGTAATTACAACATCATTACAAGGAACGACTTCCTCAACGTAACAAATCCTTTTCCTACTTAAGTTCTTTAATTTATCACTAAAGATATATATATTTTCAAACTTTGTTCCCTTATCTTTTTTCCCTTTTGCATCAAGATTTGTAACCCAATCATATAATTCGAATAACTCAACATCGTATCCTTTAGAATTATCCCATTCGACCAATACGTGTTCCATCTCACGTACCTTCTCAATACTAACTAAAGATACATGACTTTCGCTGTTCCCAATTCGGTCAATGTTGTATAAATAAGCAAATAGATTAGGAATAGACTCATCTATATAAAATACAAGATGTTTTACATTTACAAATTCACGAATACCTACAGTTGTCAAAGCATTCACATCGTCAAAGGTTTGTACCTTATCTGTATCTTTACTTCCCATAGAGTTGTTTGTAAGCATGGTAATCTTTTGTTGTGTTTTATGAAATTTATCTGGATGCTGAATGAAAATTTGAGCATTTTTAATTTTATAGAATAAATCTTCAGCTTTTTGTTTGCCACTTCTCTCAATGACGGAAGCTAAGATTGCTCCACGAATCGTTGATAACATCGGATGCTCATAACTACGAGCAAGCAAATGACTATCTTTGTATTTCTTTAATGAAAATAATGACTTTACTTTATAAGTAATTTTTAGCATGTTCTATCATCCTCTTTATCTGCGGTAAACATAAGGCAAGAAGGGAGTGAATCCCTTCTTTCACCAATTCGCTTTATAGTACAATTGTTCTTTTTCTAAATCTCGGTGTTCAAATCTATATTCAATTGCTTCAATCGTCAAATCTATACGGTCAAAATAAGATTCGTTATATGATGGACTTCCAATATAGCCACTCAATGGTAATAATGTACTTGCTAAAGAATGGTCTGTCATCACTTTCTTACAAACTTCTAAGAGGTCTTCTAAATCTTTCTTCGTTACCTGATAGAGCTTATTATTTTCTGCTCCAATTTTCTTTTGATTTATAAACCAATCATGAATGTGGTCTGCTCCACTCCAATAAAATAGTGTATTTGTAGAGCGAATATAAGTCTCGCCTTCATTTACTGTTCCTACATACATACATATCTAAAGCCATGTGTTTCTCTCCTGTGCTCTTACTTGCTTGCTTCTGCAAATTGAGAGTCGATAAAATTCATATTTCTCTCAATCATAAAGTCAAGGTACTCATCATCTAATAATGTCTCCATTACTTGATTGAATTCGGTAATATCTTTGAACTCATGAGAAACCTCAGATAAGTCTTTATGAATGCTGATAAAATCATCATTTAAAGCAGAGTATTTTGTCATTAAATCTACTGCATTTGTTTTCTCCGTTACAATACCTGTTACTTTAATTAAGTGAGGCATGTTACTGGAACATTTTGCACCATGAATATCTAAAATTGTGTTACGGAAAGCAATTAGAGCTTTCTTGATACGACTCTTAATTAGCTCTTTATCTTCAGAGATGTATGTTTGACGTTCATCATCAAAACCAATTCGAGATAAATTCATTTGTGTTCCTAATGCATATTCAGAAGAACGTAATGTACCATGGAATAGCATTTGTGTATTTTGGTCTTTATTTGTATTTGCATCGGATGTTGTATCCTCTTTTTGTTTCGGTTTTGCATTCTTTTCCGTAGGGTCAACACGACTATGTAAGACTGTGTAAGGAGCAGGTCCTTTCGATTGAATCCCCCAAGAGAAGCTAACTGCTTTTTCACGTTTCTCATTCGCACCTTTACCTGCGTTCATAAAGCCCATGATGTCATCAATCACACAGTTTTTAACTCGATTCCCACTTGCAGATAAGGTAGTATCAACTTCACGAACTGCCCCATTTCGCATTGGAGACATGATTTTACAGGTGCTACAAATTTCATCTACATGTGACAATGCACGTAAGTTACTTGCAAATACATGACTTAACATAGGGCCAGATAGTGCATTTCGAATGTCTCCATCTGTTAAAGTAACAACTCGTCCTTTTGTCACGTTCCCAATTGTATCTTCGTTATTCAAAGCTTCTGCTACAAGTTCTACTCGTAAAGCAAAGTGTAATTTCCACATGTAATCTGCTGTTGTAATTTTCTTTAAATCTCGTTTCATAATTCGTTTCCTCCGTATGTCTGCTTACGCAACGTCTTTTGTTGGATTTTGGTTTTTATCTACACTTGTATATTCGGGATTTCGATTTTCATCTGTTAAGATATAAGCTACATCATTATTTAAAGGAATTTCTTCCTTCTTCTGCACTTTCTCTTTGTATGTATTTGAAGATAATAGAATGAGATTAGAAAGTGTTTTTAATTTCACACCATCATTTAAAAGGCTCATTAATTCATTCATATTTTCGTCATTTAACAAGTAAGTTTTGTAATTCCTGTTATATAAAAGAGACATGTCTTGCAGTATTTCAATAAGGTCTTCCTCATGTACACATGACATAAGAGACACCTGCAATGAATATCCTTTTTTGTCCTGAACTAAACGATTTAAGCCTCGCCCTAATTTTGTAATTACTTCAGCGTTATAAACGTCTTGGAATGCATTCAATTTTAATAACTCCTTTGCAGTGGTCTCACTAATCGTTTCATTTCGTTTTGTGTATTGCTGTATCATTTTAAACAGGCTATCTTCATCTGGATTTAACACATATGAAGCAGTTGTATATTTACAATCTCGATTCACAGTAGAATAGGTAACCTTTTTCAAGAGTTCTTCTAATGATTTTTCGTTTAAATCAAGAATGGTAAATACCTTCACCTTATCCATTAATGGTTTGTTATTTGTGGGTACAACCTGCATCACCCATAAACCATCATAGTTATTTGAAATTTGCTCACCCTTCAAATATTGAATGATTTCCAGATAAATACGTGACAAGGTAACCACCTTTGAATCATCTCGGATTTTTCTAAGAGATTTTATCTCTCCTGTTTCTTTATCAACGTAAGAAAATAATTCAATTTTTAAAACATCTTCAATTTTTTTTGGTTCTAACAACCAATTAATTTCAACCTCATCACTGAGACGCACATAACTGGATGCATAATGAAACCCTAAAAAAGAAAGGAATTTTTCAAAAGGATAAACCCTTTCCGATTTAGGTGCTTTATATGAGCGAAGTCCTTTGCTATAAAAACAAGTCCCTACATATAAAGCCCCTTCATCACGTTTGTACGATGAAATAATTGATTCATCCAATGTTTCGTAGTATTTGAAGATGTTGTCCAGGTTCTGTTCACATTCGAAAAATTCTTGTGTTTTTGCTAATAATTTTTCGATTTCAGACTTATTAATAGTAGAATTCAAGTTATTGACTTTTTCAAAAGGCAAATCATCCAAGAAGAATTCAATATAATTCACCTCATCGTAAATCTCGATTACATAACATGCTTTCTTGTTACTTAATTTACAAGAAACATCATTTTGTCGAAGAATGGCTAATAGACCATAGGCGATACAAAGTTCTTGGATAGGATTCTCTACCTTTAGAATCTTTAATTGTTTCATTTATACAACCTCCCAAAGTAATCCATGGGCGGTTGCTGTATTTTCACCAAACCCAACTTCATAGAGAGTCTGAATTGCTTTATAGTCGCCTTTGACTAACAAAACAGATTTCCATGATGGGATATAAATGTCATCTTTGTAATGAGTAGAAACAGGTGTTTTTTGAATGATTTCAAAATGAATATCTCCATCAATGCCTAATGCCTTTAATTTTCTTTTAGAGATTTCTTTTAAACGTTCCTCAATTTCTTTCTCATCTTCAATTCGTACTTTTGTACCATCAATGGTATAGCTTGTAATGACTTTTCCTTTTAAAATATATTTCTCTTTTTCAGGCAATTTAGGGATTGTAATAATGTTTGTAATGGAAAGCATCATATCCCCAACTCGTTTCATATTGGATACCTCGATACTATCAATTACTTCTCGAACTAAACTGTCTGTCCCTGACAAATAAAAATGGAATGTATCCTCATGAATGTAAATATTAGAAAATGTGAATAATCGGAAATTTTTAGAGTGTCGATTATGTAGTTCTTTTGCTCTATTGGGATTCATTATTCCTAATAACATGGAATACATTTCATGAGTATAAAACAAATTTTCTGGTTTTAATCTGGAAAGAATCTTTCCAGAAATCTTAATCCTCATATTTAATACTCCTCTCAATGATTATTATGTATGTCAAGACGAAATGTGTCTTATATATGCTGACTATAGGATAATTATAATATTTTTATTAACTATAGTCAATAAAACAAGAAATAAAAAGGAACCTTTAAAGGCTCCCTGATACTTTTGTATATATCTTTTATTTCTTTGTTTTATATTTTTCGCAAATTTACATGTGCTGATAGATTGTATAAAAAATATGAATTATAGGAAGAATAAAGATTAATATAGAACAGATAGTTCCAGTCACCATGCATTTTGTTGCATGTTTTTCACTTTCCATAGTTGCTCCAACTCTAACCGCATTACACCATCTAATAACATGGATACAAAGGATTATTAGCGTAATTATAATAATACTCACCATAAAGAAATTCCAACTCACTCTTCAACCACTCCTCAAGATGCATAAATGGATTATCGAATAAACTAAAATTCTGTTTTTCTAAAACCACAAATAATGCAATTCATTTTGATTATAGATAAATTATATTAGTTTTTATAAACTATAGTCAATTAAAAATAAAGAAAGAAGGGAACCTTATAAGGTTCCCTTCTATTTCTTTCTCTACTTTTCGTTAATTTTTTTTAGTTACATATCATTTTACAAAAAAACAGGTATTATATTTTCTCAGTTTCTTTTTTACCGTATTTCTTCATGAAGTCTTCGAAAGGTAATTTGTCTATTACGGTTTTTTCGTCCATTGGTGCAACAACTTCCTGCTCATCAAAGACCCCTTTCTTAGCTACCCTTGAAGAAATATCAACTGCTTTGTCAGATAGAACAACTATAACAAAACCTCGTAATCCCTTTTCTGCAAAATAGGCTGAACCGATTACATCAGTGCTTTTTGTAAATGATGACCAATGATTATTAAAGTCAATTGCTTTCATATTATTGTCAGTTCGCCAGTTTTTATGTGCTTCTTCAAAGACTTTAGGGTAATTTGGTTGGTCATCATAATCAGTTCGTTGTGGTTCGTCATTTCCACCAGTATGAACTCTAAATAGCAACGTTTCAGGCTCAACTATTAAATCTTTTAACTCATCATTGTTATTCTGTAACTCTTCAAATACTTTTGTCCATTTTTCATCAAATTCGGTCAAACTTTCATCATTTTCAATACCTATACTTCGTTCGTGCCAATCAAAAATTATTTTCTCTATTTCCTCTATTTTCATATGTATTCACTACCTTTTCTCTATATAGTTTTTGGCATTAGGTTTTAGGACTATTTTTCTATATCAGATTTTTAAGGCAGGTTTAGTCAGGTTTTTCATTATCAAATATGATGCTTTTGATATTCCTATAAATCCTCTGTTTTAAACTCTGTATAACCCTCATAGTAATAACTTGCGTCAATTCCTTTAAACAGACTTTCCATACTCAAGTCGTCCGTCAGGGCGTTCTGTACAAGATACTTAAGCTCTCCAGTGCTTACACTGCTTCTAATCATGGCGTTCAAATACTCGTCTTTGTCTATAATATTCCAGTCCACGATTTTGCCCAGTTCCTGCTTGAGCATACAATCGAGCCATATTCTCATTGAACGACCATTTCCCTCTCGAAAAGGGTGTGCCACATTCATGTCAGCGTACTTGTCAAGAATTTCGTCAAAAGTCTTGTGTGGCAATTCATCAATGTATTTCAGCGACTGCTCTAAGAAAATACGAGGTGCAAACTGGAAATTACCTTTTGCAATATTGACCTCTCTCATCTTACCCGCAAAGCTATAAATTTCAGAGAAAAGATGTTTATGTATATCAGCTAAACCTTTGAATGTGCCGACCTCGATTTCATCAATTTTGCCCGTATCAAATAGCTCTTTGGCTTTAATTTTTGACAGCCGTTCTTCCTCACGAGCAAGTTCGGCTGAGTTCGTCAAACCAAGTTTATTTTTCAGTACCATTCTTAACACCCCATTTTTCTCAACGTATTACTCTTAATGTTTATTTTAGCATGAAATGAAAAGCCAGTAGATACATTCTACTGACTTTCTAAAACATATTGATATATATATACTTTCTTTGGTTAGCTATCATTCTGTTTAATATCCCCAATATTGAATATTGAATCCATTTGGTGTCAGTGGTTTATCGAAAACTATTAATCGAAACTTATCATTTCTAAACATAATAGGTTGATTATTTTCATCAGGTATAAGCATATTTTGTGTGCTCCTTTCAAATCCTTTCAGTACATCTAAACAATCATTTCCTTGAATGACCCCAAAATCCTCACATTGTTCATTTAAAATTCCGTGAGTAACAAGTCTGCCATTTCTAATGATAGGTTTCTCTAACTCTTTTACAACCCCAAGGAATAAAGGTTTTCCCTCAATGATACAGAATTCTTTTATATTTTTATTAGCATCCATTAACGCCATTAATTTTTCATATGTTAAAGACATGTCCCTCATCTCCTATACAAACATCACCTTCTCACCTTAATAAGGAGAAAAAGATGATGTTTATTATTTATCACTCTGAAACAAAAGTATTACTCTGCTTTTTCTAACACCATAAAGAATGTACTATCAGGAAGTGCTACAGCATTACCAGACTCATCTTCGAAATCAATTTTCTCTCTCAAGTTGATTGTGTACCCTTCTTGTAGATAATTCACAGCTTTAACAATCTTTACTTTGTCTCCGAAAATATTAGAAACGAATTCTTTATATTCATTTGGTGTGAAGATACCAAATTGTTCTTGCACTTCATGAGCAAATGAATCTTCCCCCCATGTATATGTATATAAAAATTCCATAGCATCATTAATAGGTATCTTTACTGTATTGTCCGAAAGCACTTCATATTGAATCTCACGACCTTTAAATTCACGAGCATATTCTTCTAAAAACTTCAGACCACTTTCATCTTTAAAACGAATGACACGCATTAAATCTTTGTCTTCGGTCATAATCCCATCACGAATGATAATTCGACCACCTGGTTTTAATGCTTCATATGCACTCTGTAATCCTTTTTTTATTACTTCCTTATTGAACTTCTTCCCATCATATTCAATATAAGAAAATAGCTCATGAAAAATAGAAGAATATACGATTGTATCTACCGATTCTTTTTTGAAAGTATCAGCAAAGTTAAGAGCATCGCCCTTTATAACATCCCATGAACGAGACTCATTTTGTTTTTTCTGCTTCAACGAATCAATAACATTCTGTGAAATATCAATTCCATAAATATCTTTTCCCTCTGTTTCTTCTTCTATCATATCTAACATGACTCCACCGCCTGGTCCTACATCGACAATGGTATCGCCTTTTATATAATCCAAAATGATTCTTTTGTCATCAGCAGAACTATTCATATGTTCCAAATAAAGTTCTTCATTATGGAATCTATCATATGCATCCTTACGTAATCCAAAGAAATCAAATAAAAGTATATTTGCACGATTATGCATCATATCAACTTTTTCTGCCTCTACACAGAAAGTAATTAATGCTTCACCAACCGCAGAAAATTTAAAGGAAACATGTGCAGTCTGCATAGATTCATCCACCTCAACATGGAAAGAAACATGAGTATTATCAGGATTCTTATTTTCACGATATTCATGTAGGTATTTCTCAATAACACGTTTACGGTATACATTGTTGTGTTTCTTCCCTTTAAAATCATAATGTAGTTGTTGCATTAATGTTTCAAAGTGAATGTGATGAATCTTACTGTCAGATACAGCATCTTTTATCATCAAGAAAATCGTCCAAATATCTTCGAAACTTAAATCATGCATAGCAGGTTCCACGTACCATAAATCTTTATCTGCTAAGAAATTTTGAACAAGAAGTTCTTCATCTCCCATAATTCGTTCTTTTTCTGCTACCGTTTCTCTATGTTTATGTGTTAAACGATGCATTCGAGAAGAGAATGGTTCTACATTCCCATTAAATAACCCGTCAATCACAGATTTTACGTCTTCTTTCACTTCATTCCACAAAGATGGTGAAACACCCTCGATAATACACAGATTTAAGTAATACAGAATATTTTTAAGTTTTTCTTCCGTGTATCTTTCATAGAAACGATGAATCATGCTTACATGTGAATCAAGACGTGCTTCGCCTCGAATATATTGACCGATTAATCCATGGGTTAAAATTAAATCACCAATTAAAAAACGTTCTCTTCTTTCATCTATATTTTCTACATGTAAGGCTGTCAAATTTTCTTCCCAATAAATACTTTTAGAGCCTTCATTATGAATCATGAGGTTAAAGCCATTTTCTAACCATTTTCTGCGTTGTCTCAATGAACCACCTTTTGCTACCTCGCTATAAACTAACACTGTTTCAATGATTCGATATGTTTCTTCATCAACAGAAATTCTTTCTAACGATTCTAAAGTGCGTAATACATAATGCAATAGACTATTCGTAGATAGCTCACTAAGAGATTCCACATTCTCATAGTTCTGATGAATTTCATCGGCTTCAATTAAATATTTTAGCCAAGTGGGGATTGAAAGTAATTCTCCTGCAAGATATGTATTAATAATTTCAATGTTTTTCATTTTTATTAGCTCCTTCATAACAATAAGTTTTATATTTAGTTCAAGAATCATATCTCTGAATATTTATCGCATTTCAATACCATGTAGTTTTTTTATCAGTGTTCATTCAAATAAGTGAATCATTCGGTTTTTCACATTCTTTATACTTTGTATATCTGATTGCATTAATGTCCCTAAGAGATATACAAATAAAGGCCAGTCATCATCTCCAGGTGTTAAAAGGTTTGCATCTACAATCTCACCTGAGTCTGCTTTCGTAATTACTTTTTCAGTCCATCCGAGCTCACGTAGTAAACAAGGAGTCTCCTTTATAAGTTGATAAGAGTTAACTCTATGAATACTGCCACTTGGCATAAATCTACCATGATGTTGCAAAATAAGATTGAACTCCAACTTGTTAACATTAGGCTTTACAGATAATGCAGAGACTATATTATGTTTTACTCCTCGAATCAAACCTATCTTTCTTGGTTGAAATGGCATATGAGCCAATGGTATGTCTTCATAACCAATATACTTTTGCCAAGCGGTTGTTAACTTCCCTAAGTCATGCATCCCTGCAATGAGTGAATATCTCTGTATTTTATCTACTTTCCGAATGACACCATCTCTTATCAAGGTTGTCTTCATAACCTCTCTTATCTCTTTCGAATGTGTAATCCATGATTCTTCTATGTAATCTTCATATTTCCGATTTTCTACTTTTTCTTGACTCTCTGCAAAAGATAGACAACTTACTCCATCTTCTATACGAAATCCACAGGCATCATAAAAACTATTTAATCCTTGTATGACTAAAGAATCTCCAATACGGACAGAATGAGGCTGTATCTCTTCTATACTGCCAGATGTTCCATTCGATAATCTATATAAAGTATTTGATTTTGCAAGTTTTTGTAAGGATGAAAGAGAGATAGATATAGATTCTTTTAGAAAGCTATCTTGATTCACTTCATTATCAACAATCAGATTCACATTTTGAATCGCACGTATTAAATCATTCCGACTGCCATTTTTCATTGCTCTTTTATGCTTCTGTAGAGACCTATCAGTAATGGATTTCTCATAATATGAATTCATAATTTCATTCACCCATTGTTTTTGTAGTAGCCATGAAAAGCAAATCCCTTGATTAGCAAGAAGCTTGTCTTTTGTAGCAAGTACAACCTCTTCATCGTATATCCCTTGGTAATGACCGTTAAAAACAGTTAGACATCCATTACCACCCCAACGGGCTACACGCCCTTCACGTTGGATAAGGCTATCAATAGAACAAAGAGAGGAATATACGGTAGGTGCTGAAATGTCCATCCCTGCTTCAATAATTTGTGTCGATATTAAGATTTTGTCATTGGAAAGAGAACCTTTTCCAAAATACTTAAATACATCTGCTTCAACTTGTTCTCTATCTTTTTGTTGCAACTTATTATTTAACAAAATAACTCTACTCTTGTCTTGTATCTGTGTATATAGTTCAATTTGTTCTTTTTGCGTGTTGCAAATAATAATTTGTTTCTCTTTAAGAGATTCAATAGAAGTACAATCAAGAGATTCTTCATAAAAAACCTTAACTTGCCTGTTTTCTATAACGGGGTTTTCAACTTCTATTATTTCAGCGTTGTATCTATGGCTCATAAATTCCATTAAGTATGTCGGCATTGTTGCAGTCATTATCATGAATTGATTTCCGTTTTCATGAATAGAATCCAACATGCCAAATAATGTTTTAAGAGTTTTATTGGTTTCAAGTAATTGAATTTCATCAAATATAAAGTTACTCTTTAATACATTTTTCCCTCGGATAAAAGCTTGCCTTCCAATCCCTAAGTAACCAGATAGTACTTGGTCTATGGTTGTTACAGCATAATAACTATCAAGAAATGGGTCATTACTTATGGAAGAATGCTGAATACTCCATTCTTTCCCTGATTTTAATGAAGACTCATATGTATTTAGTCGCTTTTGAATAGAAGTAGCTAATGTCTTCATAGGCAACACATAGGTTGTTTTTCTATCCCATCGTTTTGTCAACAAGTAGGATGCTTCAGTTTTTCCTGAACCACAAGGACTTAATAGAATTATATTTTTCTTTTTATTCATAACACGTACAAGCTTAGATTGAGGTTCTGTTAATTTGATTTTGTTCAAATCATGTATGTTAAAAATTTTTTTAAATGTGTGCATAAAGCCCATTGTTTCACCTCAAATATATCACTTGATAAATTAAATATAGCACTTTTAATAAACTATAGTCAATATTATACTTAATAATAAGTAAAAAATATTTCACTTAATCAGACAATAACTAATAAATTTCACTAATATTTGCCCCTAATAGACTGTAAACACCAATAATAGATAAGTAAGAGTATGTCGAAATAATAAAATATTTGTCTGTTTTGTTTTAGAAAATATCATGATGTTTTCATGTTGTAAATATAGTTGTTAATTTTATAACATAACTATAAAAAAACTATATTAAATATTTTATAAAATGATATGTTGATAATATAAAATAACTTGTTTTATAAAGTCATAAATTATTATTTTATATAAAAATAAAACAAAGTGGATATCTCAAAATCCACTTTGTTTTTTCTTTAATGTATACCATTTAGTTAATGGGAGACTTTCTTCAATAGTGCCATCCTCTTTTTGATAGGGAACAGAATCCTCAAATTCCTCCCAAATATTCAAGCATGTTCTTGCTAATTCATATACAATGGAATGAATTTCTTTTCTATCGCTTGTACAAGTTAAAAAACAGATATTTGGAACTTGAATTCCATGCCAGTCTTCTCGTCTAAATATAATTGTATAATTAGCATCAATCATCTTATCTTCAGAAATCCATCCTCGTTCTTTCATGAGTTCACGTATTTCCATAATACCCATCGAGGGATTTAAATTCTTTTTCTTTGCTTCCATAAATTGAGTGAATTTTTCTCGAACTGATGTGCGTTGAGGAGATTCTTTACTCATATGGGTTATCAGAGTCTCGTAGTCTTCTTGTGTTGTAATATATGTAGGGTGGATAGGTCTTCTTCTTCTCCATTTTATATCCCTATTTTTTCTTTTCATGCAAATAGCCCCTTTATAAAATTTTGATTATCTCCTTAAATCAATAATTTCACCTCTGCCAACATAAAAAGAGAAAACATTTGTATTCCGTGCAAAACATCGGTCTAATACTCGTTGAATCTCTTCAATATCTTCTTGATTAAAACATTCGTATGCCTCTTGATACCATCCTGACATATACCACTCTGAGTTTTTTGGAATATCCGAATTTATATTCGATAAAGTGGAGTTAATTAAAGATTCAGCATGAAAATGGAAGTTTTCTTTTTCTGGATGATACCATTTCACTTCAAATAGTTCATCTTTATCATACTGGTCATCCCCTTGCAAAATGTCCTTAATTTCTTTAACTGTTTTCATTTCACCTCTTTGATTAATTAACAATACCTCATCTCGTAAAATAGAAAATTTCATTACATATCATCTCCTTCTGTTTTCTCTATCAACAATAGCCCCTCGAACATTAAATGATAAACACCATACTTTCCATCGACTGTTTCTACCACATGGTCTTCTTTACGGATAGGTTCCAAATAAAAAGGATAAATTTTACCTTTTTCAAGACCTTCCTCTTTTTTTGTTACAAAGCTCATCCAATGTGTAACCTGAGAGTATAACATTTCAACATGTTCGACTGTGTTTTCTTGTTCAAAATCATCGACTTCTACAGCATTATATCGAATATTATCTATTAGTATTTCTTTCATAAAATCCCCTCATTTCTCACAAATAAAAGGAGGAAGAATCCTCCTAAGAATCAAAATGGTTGGTCGCTTGAAGTATGATTACTTGTAAAATCATGATTTGCATATTTCTTAATGATATCTGTAGGTAATAAGGTCTTCATTTGCTGAAGCTTTTCTTGAATTTGTGCATCTATTTCTTCGATTTTTGTTTTTGCCTCAGACGGTTTAACACCAAGCGTCTCTAAATCATCAGCAACTTTTTTGTACTGGTCTCGTAATGTTTTCACTACAGTAGATGCTTGAATACGAATGGTTTCCCCTTGCTTAATTTGTTTTTCAAACTCTTCAACTTGTGATGCGATATTTGTAGCACTTGCCATAAATAAACACTCCTTCTTGTTTTATTATGTATTTTTTATATACTTACAGTTTTTTTAGGAAACTAATTTCTCCATGCTATATTCATCAGTGATTCGATTAATAACAGCATTATCTATTGTGCCGTGGCAAACAGGACACTTTCCGATTTCGGTTAATAAAATTTTGTAATCATTAACCAATTTTTCATTTTTAGAAATGACGTGTTCAATTTTCTGTTTCTGTTGTTTTTCTTCTTCGTTAATAGAAGACAGTCTATTTGTTAGAGATTGAACGGTATCTTTTTTCGCCATTAATTCTTTTAATTCGGATAACGTGCTCTCGGCTTCTACTAAGCTATTTGTCTTTTCTATAACTTCACTACTAACATCAATTTCTTTCACTAAACGATTCTTTGTTTCAGTGAGTTTTGTTGATTGCGTCAACAATTCTTCTTGAACTGATTTAGATTTTGCTAATTCTTTAATTTCATCTAACAATAGTTGAGCATTTGGTAAATTCATTAATTGCTCTGATACATGTTTAGATTCTTTTCCATCGGCAATAATAGTAGTAAGAGAACGATATAGTTTTTGAATTTCATTTCGTTTCTGTACCATTTCTTTGATTTGATATATTTCCGAATAAAGATTTTCAACCTGACCCAAATCTTTAATCACATCATTAAGTTCACTAATTTTGTTATCAATTAATTCTTGCTCTTTTAGTAGAGTAGTAATCTTTGCCTTCTTGGCCATTAATGCGTCTACTTCTGCACTCAATTGTTCTAATTCAGTAATCTGCACATGTGTTTGAGGGAGATGGGCAAAGGAATCAATACCTTCCTGAATGGTTTTTCGCTCTTTATCAGCCGTTTCAATTTGTTTGTTGTATTTTTTCAAGTCACCCTCAAGGTCTCTAATTACAGCATCGGCATAATGAGTGCCGTAGATGGAACCGACAATTTTAGCTCTCTCAGAAGAAGTATAACCATCTCCAACAAAAAACCAAGAAGTACCTTGCTTCATGAAGTTAATTGGAACATCATTATCTGTATCAATATTTAATTTATTAAATCCGAGAATTTCTTGTACAAGTGACAATCCTTTTGTGTTTGTACTTTCCACGGAACCATCTTTCGGGTTATAAATCTCATATCCATTCTTTCCGCTTTTAGATTTTTCTACAATACGAGAAATAACATAACCAGTGGATAAATAAATTGTTACCCTTGCAAAATTAGCACCCTTTTTGATAAATCTACGAGGGTTCCTACCGAAGTTCTCAAAGATAAATGCAAAAGCGCGTATCACTGCACTCTTACCTTGACCGCTTTCTCCAGTAAATAGATTGAGACCTTTTGAGAAATCGAGTGTAGTATTTTCGTGTGACTGGAAGTTTTCCAATACCATTTTTGTAATGTAATAGGAATCCGCTACAACATTCTCTTTCATTAAAGATTTCATTTTTGAGGTAATTCGTTCAATAACTTCATCTTTTAAAACATTACTTACGTTTTCGTTTTCAGAAATAACTTCGATAACTTCAGTAATGTTTGTTGCCTTTCCGATATTCGCCTTATTTACAATGGATTTTATTTCTTCCATCTTTCCTTGTTTTTCTTTTTTCTGCATAATCTTTGTTCTATCTAATACTTCTTCCGCTTTTTTGGCACTCTTCAAGTAAATTGTTTTCACCTTAAGTCCACTTACTTCATCAATTTCAATGAGAAGAACTTTTGGTTTTCGTTTCATTTCTTTTAAATCACTTTTCATCCGAGGGATTGCTCCTGGATTTATAAAATACTTACCATCTACTTCTGTTAAACCGAATCCAATATGGTCATGACCAGTAACTGTTAAATCAGCTTTTGTAAGATGAGCTATTTCATCTACTAATGTATGTGGAAATAAGTTTCCCATATCTTTATTTGTTAAATAACCATGTACAATATGGATATGGTAATCGCCCGCTTTTTCCTCAATGATATAATCTGAAAGATTTTCTTTTTTATCCATGCCATGATGGTAGTGAGTAGCTGTAATGGCAATGGTCTTTCCGTTCTCCATTTCAAAAATAATAGGATTTTCTTTTGAAGCTAATTGCATAAAACCAATTTTTTCTAAAAATCGTAAGCTTGTTTTTTTGTAACTATTTAAAGAATCACCTATCAATTCATGATTTCCAATCGCACCAATCATCGGGATTGGTTTGGCATCTATTAATTTATTTTGGAATTCTTCATTAGATAATTGTCCTAAAGAAAATTGTTTGATTAAATCAAAGGTATCTACCATGCTCCATTTTTCTACTACATCTAATAGAAAATCATTTTGAAAGGTATGGGAGTTTAAAAAATCACCAGGTTGTAAAAAAGCGTTTACCTTATATTTAATTCCTAATCCTTTAATCTCTTCTCTTTTTTCTGAAATACTTTGCTGATAACTATCTATTCGATTACTTGGAGTAGAAGGTCTCTCATGCATATCACCGAAGTAAAGGAACCTCAAAACATTTTTCAAATCAAACCCTCCTAATTACCCGTTCTTGTAAATTTTATTTTACTTAATGTAGTTAAAATATAACACTTTTATAAACTATAGTCAATAAAACATTTAGAGCTATAAAATTGCTTGTAAAGAATAGGTCGATAGGTTTGTTGGGCAAATTTGAAATACTGTTTCTGACTGAAAGTATAAACAAACAAATAAGGTACATATAAAACCTATAAGAAATACAATTAGATACATCAAACATTTAGGCATAAAACCATCTCCTTTTTATATTTTCTCATCCTATTCAATTCAGAAATTCTGTATTCACAGATAGGGTCTTATAAATAAAAGAGTATAAAATACGCTAATATTTGGCAATTCCTCGCAATTGCCTCGTTAATAACTGACAGAGACTGACAGGGTTTGATAAAAATAATATAAAATAATGACTATAAACTGACACACTTTTTTTTACGAAAAGGATAGGATGAATAAAAAGAAATAAAGGAGGGCGTATATGTGGATATATTCAAAACTATATCTTTTGGAGCGAGAAAGGTTGATGCTGATAGGATTGAAAAATTACAAGAAAGACATAAAAGAAAGTATGGAGGAGCTACTATTAATCAAAGTGATTTGTTAAGGCGTTTAATAGAGATTGAATACAACAGTGGAGATAGAGAAGTATTTTGTGCCAATAACGATGATTTAAAGCATATTAAGTTTCTACAAGAGCGATATGAAAAGCTATATGGGGAAGAGATTAGTCAATCAGAACTAATAAGAGAGTTACTAAGACGAGAACATATAATAGTAGAAAAAGAAGATGGTCATGAGCGAGACATGAAGTTTATGCAACGGATTAGAAAGTAATAGCGGATATCTCCTACTCGAACACACCTCAAACACCCGAAAACTTATGAAAACAGTCGAATCTTACTAAGATACAACATACAGAATAAAGAAATTTTATTCTAAAAACTATTATTCGAACTAAGAGGGTTTTGGGAAGGAGATGTTATATATGAATTTAACAATGACTGGAAAGCATGTATCTTTAACTGAGGGAATGAAATTTACAATGAATAAAAAACTGGATTTTTTAAATAAGTTCCTTAAGGAGGATACAGTTGTAAGCGTTACTGTACAAGTGGAAAAAAGATTAACAATTTCAGTATCTGTTCCGTTTAATGGAGAGTTGATTTATGCAAAGAGTAAAGATGAAGATTTCTATGTAGCATTAGACAGTGTAGTTGATAAGGTGAAAAGACAAATTACAACTGCAAAAGATATAGAAAAATCAATGAGACGATTACATAAAAAACATATCTTAATACCTATTGCAAATGAAACAGAAATGAAAGAGGTTAAACTTACAGATAACATTGTAAAACGCAAGCAATTCGAATTAAAACCTATGCATGAAGAAGAAGCGATTCTACAAATGGAGGTTTTAGGTCATAAGCAATTCTTATTTGTAAATGCAGAACTAAACGACACAATCTGTCTTTTATATACAAGAAAAGACGGGAAGTATGGAATGATTGAAAGTTGTGCATGATATAAAATAATAAAAGCAAAATAAAAATAATAATAAAATGATATCTATAATAAAACAAAAAGATACACAATAAAATGTGTATCTTTTTTTATTTATTGGCCATATTACTTTTTATTATGTTCTGTAAATATATTTTATATTGTTTAAATAAAAAAAGATGAGTTAAATTAACTCATCCTCTACATCATTAATATTCGATTGAAAAGAATTCCCACCTCTTTGGTATTCATTCTCTGAAATAACCGTAGTGCTTTTAACTTTTGCACCGACATCTTCTGCATCAACGAATGTATCATCTTCAATTTCAGAAAGAGGGTCGAGAACAACATCATTTGAAGAATAGTTACTCTTAGGTTTTTCAAGTTGAATATCTGTAACGACAGCTTCTTCATTTAATTTTTCTTTTACTACTTCCACTTTTTTCTCTTCTGTAGGTTTTTGAGAGCCACCAAATTCTTTGTGATACTTCTTATCTTGTTCTTCGTTATATTCGGCTACCATTCTATCAAGTAAATCATTTAATTCTTTAGGAATATACTCGATTTTACTAACACCTGGAGCTTGTATACTGTTGTTTTTAATTAAACAATATGTAATTTGCCCGAATTCACGATAAATAATATCGGTTGCAGAATATCTGGCTTTTGTTTCTTCAGCCTCCCTAAAACTTTCATTTACTGGTCTTCGTCCTAAACCGCCCAACACACTGAATTTTTCTTGAGAGTAGCCTTTCTGCATTGTTTTCTCAATAATTTCTCCAAATTGTTTTGAATAGTAATCAGCATCTTGAGCATTACCACCAGGATAAATGATTGTATTACGAGCATTGGTAGAGACAAGTTCAATAAAGTCTTTTCCATCTTTACCACTACCCATACCGATTAAGGCACGGTTTTGTGTTGCTAAATGTGATGCTACACGATAAGAACGACCTTGTGTTAACATATCAGCAAATCCAGGATTTGAATACGTTTGGAATTCATCTATATAAAGCATATTTCCTCGTCTTGTATTCTCATTCCCTGGTCTTCTAAATACAGCAGACTGTAATTGTAGGATAATAAAGTAACCTAAGTATTTACCTAAATCACGTAGTTTACCTTGAGCGGTAGCGATTGTAATAATCGTACCTTCTGCAAGTGATTTATCAAAGTCTACATCTGAACCACGACCTTTAGGAGGATTCAGAACTCGTCTTAAATATTTATTAGAAACAAGTTTTGCTACCTGAGAACGAACACCAGAACAATGTTCGTATGTTTTTGTTGCCCCTTTATCTCCTGTTGCACCAGTGAAATAATCGTTTAAGAACCATAATGCGATATCGTTGTTTTCTTTTGCCATTGAATCGCTTTCGGAAGGTAATTTAGAGAAATCCTGCACCATTTTTTTACCGCCACCACCTGTATTATGTAACAGGGTTGATAAATCAATTAATGTAGCATCATCTCCATATAAACGCTTTAACACTTTCAGAGCATTACGAATTAAGTTTTCGTTCATATCTAAGAAGAATTGAGGAGAATCAGGGTTTAACATTTTAAATGTTGTGGCCATATTCTCAATTACATCTGATTCATCTCCGAATAAAGGATTGAAATACGGACAATCAGGTAAAATTGGATTAAAGTATTGAACCTCTCGATTATAATAACGAGCCATTGCAAAGATTTTCTCAGCTAAATCCCCTTTAGGCTCAATTACAGTAACACCTAATTCAGGATTTTGCATATCCCTATGAATCATTGGAATAATTGTTTGAGAGGTTTTACCAGAACCTGTTGGTCCCAAAACTAACATGTGAAGATATCTATCTTTTAAAGGTAGAATTACAGGGTTTTGCGTATCTATGTTTTTACCCAGTACCGCATCTCCTTGCTTAATTTCTTCTTTTTCTTCACCTGCTAACGCATTCCATATAGATGTCTCTGTGAATGCAATCATTTTATTTTGGAATTCTTCATTTCTAAAAATAGCAATAGAACTGATAATAATTGCAAAATCAACAAGATAAATAACCTTTGTCATACTACTGTATAATTTGGGGTCTTCTATATGATTTAATCCAGATACAATAAAGTGGTCAAATATAGACAATGCACCAATAACTAAAGAGATTTTCATAATCTTGATTGCAAATGATTTTTTCTTTTCATCTGCAAAGTCTTTTAAAAACGAAAAACCTAAAATAATTAACAATGCAATTCCCAGATGAATAAAAAAGAAGCTTTTCTTAAATAAAAGAATGGTAATGAACATGCTACATTGAAAAGCGAATAAGCCTATCATAATGCCGTTGATATTTTCACCTAATTGCTTTAATGTAGGGTTGTTTTTTAGTTCTGCTATCTTGTTGCCCATTATTTACCACCATCCGTTTTCAAGGATTGGTGCTTATCAAAATCCTTATCCATTTCTTTAAAGAATTGAATTGTTTTATAGTGGTACGTTTTATCTTTAGGTGCATATATACCGTAATATTCTAAAGTTGCGTTATTGTATTCGATAACATATGCAATTAAGTTGTTTTTCTTTTCTATCTGAAATTCTATTTTGTGAACTCGTTCCGCACCAACCATTGTATTTTGAATAGTTTTTAACATAGGGTCATCACTTTCGCCACGTAAAACCTCATGGTCTAAAATCTTTACTTCACCATTTACAATAGGAGATAAACTATCGAAATCATGAATAACTGCTCGTCTTTCTTTTTCAGGTAACATAATAGTGCCGATTACCATCATTTCAGGGTGACGCATACCTTTAGCGATTTTCCCTTTTTGGAAATCTGGTGCTGTCAGTGTAGACATCATGATAGATGCATCATAATAAATGGACGCAATATTTGTATTCGTGCCTGTTGTGAATTGATAGTTTTTCACTTCATTTTTTACTTTGTTAAGTATTTTGTCATAACTTGCGGAAGAGGCTAATTGAATCAACTCTTTTTCAAACGCCTTTGCTTTGTCTTCAGGATATTCTTCTTTTCCTTGACCTTGACCAATCTTCATCAAGTTACTTTCATAATTGGCACCGTCGCCACCCATCATGTCTTTTTTCTCATCAATTGTCATTTTTGAGATTTCTTCTTTTTTGAGTGGTGTATATTTCTCTAAATGCTTATCAATCTTTTTTTCCTCTTTTTGTTTTATAACTTTTTCTTTTACTGTCTTATCCTCAGTAGCGAATGGATTTGCTACTGCAAACCAGATGCTTGTCCCGATTCCAACAACCACAGTTGCCCCAAGTAGACCAAGTAAAACTTTTTCTTTTTTCATAAAAATCCCCTCCTAAAAAAATATGTGCTATATCATATACAAGGAGAGAAATATTTATAAAAAAAATAGACTACAAGATGTGTTAATACACTTTGTAGTCTATGAATTAGTGTTTCTATTAACTATTTGGTAGAAACAGTTTGCAATTTATTGGTATATTTTAATTTAGCGCTACTTGTTTTTCCTGAACTCCAAGTCATGGTCTTTTCACCCGTCTCCTTACCATTAAGTAAGTCTATCGCCTCTTTTTTTGTGATTTTTGCTCCAAAATACTCTTTACCAATTAGTACAGTGCAAGGGTCTTTGTAATTTTCGCATAGGAAGTATTTGCTTGTTTCTTTAATACCACCACCGCATTTAGGGCACTTACAAATCGCTTCACTTTTAGATGCTGAAGAATTGGAACCTTTTGATTTTTTAGTATCGGAATTAAAAATCATATCAATGGAACCTTTATCTTTATTTACAGCGAGTTTTGCTTTCCATGTCTTTCCATTCTTTGTAAAGTCTAATTCTTTAGAGGACTTTCCACTTAAGATTTTTTTAATTTCAGCTTTCGTGATTTTTGCTTCTAAGAATGTTTTTCCGAATAAAAAGTCACATCCGTTTTTGTATGCTTCGCATAGATAATATTTTTTACCTTCAATTACATGTTTTCCGCATTTTGGACAAGAGCCAAGGGAGTCTTTGCTTGAGGATACAAATACTTTTAATTTCTTCAAATCCTCAACTTCCTTTTGTATGTAAGCAATCATTTCTTTATAAAAGACATTCGGGTCAAACTGATTTGCTTCAATTTCTGAGAGTTTTTGTTCCCATTTCGCTGTTAGTTCTGGAGACGTAATATCGTGACCATTTAAGGATTGGATAATTCCGATTCCATATTCAGTTGCAAAGAAGGATTTTTTCTTACGCTCAATCATATTTAGTGAAACTAATTTTTCAACAATACCGCCTCTTGTAGCGGGCGTTCCAATACCTTTTGCTTCTTTTAAAACTTCTTTTAGTTCATCGTCATCTATGAATCGTCCTGCATTTTCCATTGCGATGTTCAGTGTTCTATCTGTGTATCTGCCAGGCTTACTTGTTTGTTTGGTAATTAATTCCGCTTTCTTCAAGGAAACCATTTCGCCTTTTTTTAGTGGTGGAAGCATGTTGTCTTGAGCCTTGTAATTATATAAGGCCATAAATCCGATTGACTCTAATACACTTCCTGATGTTTTAAATAAATGTCCGTTATTTTCGGTAACAACACTTGTTTTTTGGCTCACCATAGGAGGTAAGAAGATACTTAAAAATCTTTTTGCAATTAACATATATACATTAATTTCTTTATCTGTTAATCGACCAAAATCAGGTGATAATCCTGTCGGCACGATTGCATAATGGTCGCTTACTTTTTTATCATCAACATATTTTTTATTATTTGCTATATCTGAAAGAATTTTAGAATCATTAATAATCGCCTTTGTTTTATCTGCTAACTCAGGGATGTTTTGTAAAGGTCTAAGCATAATAGCGAAATCGTTACTGATAGCTTTTGTTAAATGGGAGCTATCTGTACGAGGATAACTTACGAATTTTTTTTCATACAATGTTTGAGTGATGTTTAAAGTTTCTTGCATTGTGTATCCATATACTGAGTTTGCTTCGTTTTGTAAGGCTGATAAAGAATGTAACTGTGGAGCGTATTTTACATCTTTTTCCTGATTAACAATTTTAACTGTGCTATCCGTACTTAAAGAATCAATAATCTTTTGTGCATCTTCTTGCTTCCAAAATTGTGTATCCCCATCTTCATTGAAGTGAACGCCTTTATATTTCCCAAAATCAGCTTCTATTTCCCAAAAGTTTTTCGGAACAAAATTCTTAATTTCAAGTTCTCTATCAACTAAAACTTTTAGGGCAGGAGTCATAACTCGTCCCAAATTCATCTTTTTACCACCTACAATTGAAAAAGCTCTTGTAAAGTTCATTCCAATCAACCAATCGAAATATGCTCGTAATTTACTTGCTTTTGTCATATTGCTTAAAGCGGGTTCATTTTCATCTCGTAGATTATCAAGAGCTCGTTTAAGTTCTTTTTCTGTTAAATCGCTATGCCAAATTCTTTTAACAGGTAAGTTACAGCCGATAGAATCATAGAAACTAAAGAAAATATGCTGACCTTCTCTTCCTGGGTCACATCCATTGATAATATAGTCGTAATTTCCATTTTTGATGGCTTTTTTAATGTCTTTATACATATCTAACTTATCCTTGGTTGGTTCATAAAGGAATTTGTCAGGAACCAATGGAAGGGTAGCTAAATCCCATTTTGCCCATTCTTCTTTATACTTATCAGGATTAATCAATCCCATTGTATGTCCTGCGAAGGATTTAAACTCGATAGTATCTTTATGACCAAAAGTGTGGTAAGCACTTTGGATTTCTCTCATTAAACTCGGTTTTTCTGCAATTAGTAAAGCTCTTGCCATTTTTATCATCTCCGTTTCTTTTACTATAGTCAATATTATATGTTATTTATTGACTATATTCAATAAAAAGTAAGTTTATCAACTATGTTTCGTTTTCATGGTATTCTATGTTTTTTGTAAATGATTTAATAAAATTATATTTTCTATTATGTTGAATATATTTTTTGCTTTGTATATAGGTTTATGTTTCGGAGGGGTTTTGTTTTTGTAGATATGTAGCGTTTTTTAAGATTTACTTAGACAATATTCACTAATAACAGACAATGGCTGTTCCTAATAGGTAAAATACCAAAGTAGACAGTTGACTGGAAGTGAGAAAAATGTCGAACATGATAGATGCTTGAAATGGTTTACGATTAACAAAATAAAATATATCTTGTAAATAAGATGTTTTTTTATATAAAAAAATAAAATAAATTATGGTAATAAAAAATATTATTTTATAAAAGGGGGATGTTTTAATATGAAACAACAAAATACATTCAATAAATGTGGTCAAAATGTAAATGATATGTTGTCTGGTGGTACAAAGAAAGGAGAGTCTACTATTAGTGAGAGTGAACTTAATCGGGTTGTGAATGAAGAAAACTTAGGAAGCATTCAGCAAATGGCGTCTGATTTTCTAACTGATGGCGTAAAACATTTACCAGAGATTCGAGAACGAATGAAAGCAATGGGAATGGAAGGTCAATTAGATACAGTATTAAAGGGTTTTGGGATTCCGATGCCAGAAGAAATGAAAGGTAAGTAAAAGTTATCTTCATAACTTTTAGGTGGTGGATACTATGTTTACTTATCAAAATACATATCAATGCTGTACATTAGATGAATCTACTTCTCGATTTTGCGAAGAAATTTCAAGTTCCTTGAATACAGAAATAAAAAATACATTGACGATTCATAGAGCAGTTATGGTCTATCATGCGTATATTATCTTTAAAAATGATAAAGTGCTTGATATTAAGATTGAGCTAAATAAAAAGAAATTAATGTGGGTCTGCATTTGTGAAGAGTTGGATAAGGAAAGTTTATTTGATTCTATACATAAAGAAATGATTTTAGATAAAGAGGGCTCATCTGCTAACTCACGAGGTAGATTATTTGGTTTTCGAGCGGAGCGATTTCTAAGGGATATAGCTCAATAAAGACAATGTATACAAAAAAGAATCCAGTAACATTACTGAATTCTTTTTGTCTTTTCATTAATAATATGTTGTTGAAGGTGTATGTGTATCAATATTCATCTCTTTTATTTTATTTGACCAAGTTTCAATCTTTTTGTCTGATAAATATCCAGTATGAACACACTCTCCATCAATAAATAAGGCTCTTCCAAATCGCATGATTTTATTGTATTCTATATGCTTTTCTAAATTATAATCTGGAACAATGTTTACTACATGTGTTTCGTTGTTATAGACACCTATACTAACATGATTCATTCATAGACCCTGCTTTCTTTATTGTAATAAAAAAGGATGAAACATATAGTCCATCCGTTAATCTAACCAGAAATCAATGAATAGAAACAATTAATCTTTCTCTCTTGAATAAGCCATCGACTTCTCTCCACGATGTAATTAAATCGTTTTTATCCATCATATAATCTGATAGAATGATATCTTTACTGTTAATCTGTTTGTCACTAATCAACTGTGTATCAACTGTTTTTTTATCACTTGAAACTTCTTCCATTACTACTACGTTTACCATCATTTATTCCTCCAAATTAAGTTCATTTTTTCAAATACCTGATTTTAATATACAAAATATTATATGTATGTAAATGGATAAAATAACGAATTTGACTATAGTCAACAAAATTATAATTCATTAACTGATATATGTAAATAAAAAACTTCTTACATATTGTAAGAAGTTTATAATTCTTTCTGCAATTTTTCTTTGATTCTTGAATTTCTATTTGTATCACTAACCTTTAAAATTCCTTTATTCAGTGTTTCTTCATCACCAATGCTAATTAAAATTTTCTTTGCTCTGGTTCTCCCTGTATAAATTAAATTACGAGTAGACATACTTAATTGAGATTCATGGAAAGGCATGATGACAATAGGGAATTCACTACCTTGGCTTTTGTGAATAGTAATTGCATAAGCCAGTTGTAATTGTTCCATATCCTTTTCTGTATAAGCAACAGGGTCTTCTCTATCTGGATATTCTACATCAACCTTAAATTCGCCTTCGTATGTATAGATAGAAGAGACAACACCAACTTCGCCATTGTATACCCCTAAATCTTTATTGTTTTCCGTGTGAATTACTTTATCACCAGTGCGGAATGTTGTAAACTCATCTCTTTGGTAGTCCATTGAAGAGTTAGGAGGATTGAAATGTAACTGAATCGCACGATTTAATTCATCAGTTCCTAAATCTCCAATACGCATAGGTGATAGTAAACAGATATCGTCTAATTTGTAATGATATTTATCTATCATTCTTTGGATGCTTTCAATAATTTTTTTGCGAATAACTAATGAGTTTTTCTCTTGAATGAAATACTCGTCACCTTTTGTGTGGTCAAAACGAATTCCATCAGGGTCTTTTGTTGTCTTTCCGTGAATAACCTTGTATGAATTCATTACGATTTGTGAGTTTTCAGCTTGACGGAATACCTTATCTAATTTCGTAACAGGGATTTTACCACTATCAATTAAATCTCGTAAAATTAATCCTGGTCCTACAGAAGGTAATTGGTCAACATCCCCAACAAAGAGAATACGAGTATTCTCACCTATATTATTTACCAGTTTGTTAGCTAAATATGCATCGACCATACTAAATTCATCTACAACAATAAAATCTGATGTTAATTGATTCAATTCTTTCGTTCCACCAAAGCTATTCAGACCTAATCCTCTATGAATTGTCGATGCATCCATATTTGTTAATTCTGTCATTCGTTTACTTGCTTTGCCTGTAGGTGCCAATAGTAGGATAGTAGCTTTAGGATTTACTTTTTTAATACATTGTACAATCGTGTTTGTCGTTTGCGTTTTTCCTGTTCCAGGGCCGCCAGTTAAGATACTAATACCATTTAGCAAAGCCATATATACAGCTTCAGCTTGTTTCTCTGCTAATGGGAAATATGCTTTTTCATATTCCTGTATAAAATCATCAATATGATGTTTTTGGCATAATGGTGTTTTGAAAGAATGCACTAATTCTTTTAAGCCAGAAACAATGTTGTTTTCAATTCTGTGATAGTCTGCTCGATAGATGCACACTTTTCCATCGTTATTTTCCTCGGTCACAAGAGCACCAGAAGTAAATAATCCTTGTAGTATCGCATCTATTTTTTGAATCGGTACAGATATCATCTGGTTCTTCGGATATGCTCCGACTCGAACAATGAATTCCTCTAATGAATCCAGTAACTCGTCTTTAAAAATACAAATATCACCTTTAGATTGCATTCTATGTTCGATGTAGAACAAGATAGCGTGTTTAATTCGCTCTACACCATCACTCGGTTTTCCTAATGCATAGGCGATTTTATCTGCATGTGTAAAATCTAATTTTGAAATAGAACATACGACATATGGATTTCCTTTTACTTTTACTAAACTGGTATCTCCTAAATCTTCGTAAATTCGAATAGCTACAGAGGATTCCAAGTCAAAGGATTGAATGAATGTAGCTAATTCCTCAAATCGTTTATGTTCAACTAATTGGTTTTGAATACTCTTTGCTCGTTTTTCTGTAAGACCGATATTTACTAAAACTTTATAGTCTTTTTCAATAAGTGAAATAGCTTCTAATCCCAATTCATCTACGATTTTTTTTGCTGTTTTCATTCCGACTCGTGAAACACGTTTTTTTATAAAATCTATTAATCCTTTTTTTACTTGAGGGATGGTAGCAGTTGGAGTAGCAGTAAGTTTAATGGAATATCCATATACTTTGTGTAATTGAACAACGCCTGTCCCTTCGAATTTGTCACCTTTATGAACCGTGTTGAAATTCCCTTGAATTCTCATTTCTTTAGGGAATTGATTTTCAGAATCGTGATTCAAAATATTTGCCGTAATAATATAGAATCTACTTTCGGCATTTTCATGTAGTATCTTCTTAACTTCGAACTCTAATGTGAACTGTTTTCCTGTTTTAAACATGATGATACGCCTCTCTTAACTGTGTAAAAGTAATCCTGTTTCTGAATGGATAATAAGTGGAGTCTTCGCTTCACCTTCGACAACGATACATTCTTCTCCATCAACTACTGATGGATATAGCATGAAATTAAGGTTATCTTCTTCTTCAGGCACATCACTTTCGATTAGGATAGTGAAGAATAAAACACCTTTATGATTTTTAATACCCTCTGAAATCCCTCTTTTTCTTAAATTGTATCTATCAGGTCTTACTAAATGTCTGTTTTCCGTAATAAAACAATCGGGTGCATTCGATAAAGCAGTGTTTGAATCTAATTCAGTAAACAATTCTTTTCTTATAAGAACAGGTATATCGGTAGATACATTAATTCGAATAATTTCTTTGTCAGGATAAATATTCTTTAAATTGAATTGAATTGAGATTTCTTTCGCTTCTCCCCCAAAATTTGATTTATAAGATGTATAAAAAATAAATCCTCTATGAGGCACATTTAAAACTTTTTTAGGTCGAAACATTTTTCCGACAGAACAAATCCCGATGATTTCAGTCATGGAATAAATCCTCCTTCACTATAGTAATCTTTCTTCAGATTAGCATTTCAATCGCATTTTGTCAATTATTCTTTACTAAAACGTATTAATCGAAGTGGGTAAAGCGATGTTCGTCTGACTGAAAACGAATATTTTTTTTGAAAAACATATAATATAACATACTTTGATAGGAAATATGTTTGAGGAAGGTGAGAAAAATGGAAAAGGTTCTGCGAGTTTTAGTTATAGATGATGCTCATTTTGTTCGTGAGTTAATAAAAAGAGCGATGGAAAAAAAACCAGATGATGAATTTATGTATGAAGTTGTAAAAGAATCTGAAACAGGAAAAGAAGGGATTATTGATTATTTTAAAATGAAACCTGATTTTATTGTCTTGGATTTAAGTCTTCCTGATATGGATGGATTTGATGCGATGAAACAGATTCTTTCAAAAGAACCAAATGCTAAAATCATAGCAATGTCAGAAGACTATAGCGATTCTATGAAAGAAAAAGCCCTTGCAAACGGAGCTACATACTATGTACCAAAACCATTTCAAAATGCATTTCTTTGGAAGGGCGTAGATGTAATCATAGAACGATTAAGAGAAGAAGGGTATCAGTTTCCCTACGAAAGCTCTGAGGAGGAGCTTAATTCAGAAGTTATTTGGGAAGAAGTAAGTGAAAGTGATGAAAGTCAAAACAATGAAGCTAAAGAGGGTGTCGTAGTCATCTCTTCTTCAGATGATGAAGAAGATGAGCTCTTTGCTATCACACCTCAAAAAACGGAACAAAAGACCGTTGTTATTTTGGAGAATGAAGAGTTCGAAGAGGTTAAAGAGAGCGAGTCGTTATTTCAGGTTCCAAGGATTATAGAAGAAAGCGATAATGAGGAAACAATTAATCTTGAAATTATGACAAAAGATGACAATGATATACAAAAAGAAGAAAATGATATGTCCATAATCAAAGAATATAAAATAATTAATGATGAAAAAATAAAAAAAGATGAACATATTATAAAACATGATAAAAACATTATTGGTAATAATGTTGCTGATAAAACATATTATATTGAAAAAATAGAAACATCTGATGTGGATGAGGTGAACTTAGAAGGGAAAGAGGTATCTCCATCTGAGGGGGGTCAAACACCATTAGAACCAGTTAATGAATTAATTAGTGAAGAATCATCATATAATGGATTAACAAAAGATAATGGTTCACATCCAGTGGTGCATTCAATTCGACCACCAAGGGATAAAGTTCTGAAACAAATGTATGAAGAACAATACCGAAATTATCCTAAGTTTTATGATGCAGAAGATGTTGAAAAGCCAGAAGAAAATGCTGATAAAAATAAAACAGGTTTATTTTCTTCATTAAGAAAAATTTTTCAGAAAAAATAAGGGGGAATTACACATGGAAATGACAAAAATTAAAGAAGCAATCGAAAAAGGAACAGTATTTAATGGGATGGTACGTTTAGTACAGCGAAGTGAATTGTTAAATACGGATATTCTGATGACTGAATTAAATGGAATGCAAGTAATTATTGCCCGTGAGGAAGTTGATATGAGAGATGTTAAAACTTCACTTGTTAATTATATTGGGCGAAAAATTTCATTTGTTATCGTATCAGTTGATGAAGACAAAGGAGTTTTAATCGCTTCTCGTAAAGTTGTTCAAGAAAAACAACGTGATGCGTTAATTTCTGAATTAGAATCTGGAACAGAGTTCGAAGCTAAAATCACAAAAATCTTACCATTTGGTGCTTATGTAGAGATTAAAGGAATTGCTGTACTATTACGCAACTCGGACTTCGCAGAAGGCTATACTGCTTTACGTGAAGTAAGCAAAGTGGGTGATGTTTTACAAGTGAAATTAGCGAAAGTAACGAAAAATAATCGTATTTTAGTTCAAGCGGTTGAGAAATACAAAACAGATTCGCCTATGAATTTAGAGAACTTTGAACCTAATCAAGTTGTATTAGGTCGAATTAGAAGTGTGAAACCTTGGGGTTGCTTCGTATGTATCGCAGAAAATATTGATGCGTTATGTCCAATTCCTGGAACAATTGAAGTCGAGGAAGATATGCGTGTTAGCTTCCGAATTACACAAGTACGTAAAGAAGAAGAAAAAGTCAGAGGTAAAATCATTAACATCTTACCAGATGACATTGAAGAATAGAATTCTAATAGAACAGAGGATAAGATAGCAAGAGTATTTATCTCTTGCTATCTTTATATCACGAAAGGAGATGTTGTCATGTATCTAAATGAGTTAAATAAAATATCTGATATTCCTGACGACTTAAGACAGACGTTTCAAAATAAATTTACAAATACCGTTTCTAAAAATGAAATTATAAAAATGAAAAACGATGGAAAACTAACAGAGCGAGATTTAGAGATTGCTAAATTCCTATTCAAATTTAGATTTGCAACAGCAAGTCAAATTCAACAATATTTACAGATTTTAAACGAGGATTCTGAGGAGAGTGCATCCATTTATGCAATTCGAAATCGTTTGGAAAAATTAGTGCAAAATCGAGTTTTAAACAAGTTTATGCTTGGTGATTTCGAAGAAGAGCATATTAAACAAGATTCGTATCCTTTTTATTGCTTGGATTTAGGTGGGAAATACTTAGTTACGCACTATTCTAAAGAAGATACATTTGATTGGTATATGATTACAAATATGAAATCATCTGAAATCATTGCAAAAGACTTGCTTTCTACTCAATTTTACTTGCAGTTAATGGAGACTTGTCCTGAGAAAATTGTATTCTTTAATGTAAATCCTGAATTGCGAGTAGGAAATAAAAACATTGTTCCATCTTTTGAATTTTGCATGAAAATAGGTGGCTTGGAAGGTCAACATAGATATTTCCTTGGTGAAATTGGTAGAGATGCTGATGTCCCTCTATTATTTAGGCAAAAAGCTGAAAAATTAGAGCAACTTATTATTACAAATGCATGGAAGAAATACTACTATGATAGTGATATTGCTCCAGTTTTATTTGTGGTAAGTGAAACGGATGTCTTAGCGAAAGAATGCGGAAAAATCTTAGATACTTGTACAGAAATTAAAAATTATCGCTTTACTACATATGAAAGGATGAAACGACCTTTATATGAAAAAGGTGCATTTTTAAGATACCTTCCAGATGTAGAAGCGTTAATGGAAACAAAAGCCTCTACCTTTAAACGATAAAAAGTACCGTAAATTACGGTACTTTTTATTATGCTCCTATAGAGATATAGACAAATAGCATATACACAAGAGGTATTGCACCTAATAAACCTGTACAAATCCCTACAATAAATAACTCGTGCGTGATTTCTTTTCGTTTTGTTGGATTATCTGCATGTGCCCCTAATTTCATAAATAAAGTGATAAAAGCTAAAATACCTGTCATTACTCCAAATGCAATACCACCTGCAATATGGAATTGATATTCAGCCATAAAGTCATTAAAAGCATCTGCAAACTTTTCACCTAAAAGAGATTGTGCATGTGTTAAATATGTAGACAATAGAAATGTATAAACAAGTGTAAAAATAAATAGACTTTTTTGAGTTGTATTTCGTATTAATTTCATTCGAATATCCCCTTTCTATGGTTGTTTAGATTCTTTATCATATGTTTTTAAAAGGTCACATTCTATGATATTTCGTTCTACCATTCTTTATAATTAATTTGACTATAGTTAATAAAAGTATTATAGTCCTACTATATTTATTTATGGCTATATAAGTTTGGTATATAAACATATTTGTTTGAATAGGAGGATATTATAAATGCGTACAAGAGGATTGTTTGTTTCTATTGAAGGTGGAGAAGGTTCAGGTAAATCAGCTTTAATTCAAGGTCTCTCTCTTTATTTAGAAGAACAGGGTATGGAATGTTTAACATCAAGGGAACCAGGAGGTGTAAAAGTAGCAGAAGAAATTAGAGAACTTATTATGGAAAATGAGATGGATGCCATTACAGAAGCTTTATTGTTTGCTTCTGCAAGGAGAGAACACTTTAAAAATAAAATTTCCCCTGCATTAACAGAAGGAAAAATCGTTATTTGTGATAGATTTGTTGATAGCTCAATTGTGTATCAAGGATATGTGCAAGGTATTGGTATGGATAATGTCTTAAGTATCAACTCGCAAGCTCTTGAAGGATTAGTCATGCCACATCTAACGCTTTATTTAGATGTAGAACCTACTATAGCATTGAATCGAATTGCTCAAAATAATCGAGAAACAAATCGATTTGATGAAAAATCTATAGAATTTCATAAAAAGGTTCGTGAGGGGTATTTGCTTATTGAAGAAAAACATTCGAATCGAATTAAAAAAGTGGATGCGTCATTATCTAAAGATGAAGTATTACAGCAATCAATTGAATATATAAAAAATATCTTATAATCACTTGTATAGCAGGTGATTATTTCTTTTTAGTTAAAAATAATTGACTAAACACTAAAGGGAATTATATAATGAAGTCAAATTACAAAATATAATAAATGAAAGATATCATAGAGAACGTGAGGTTTTGATTATGAAAATTAAGGATTTTGATGAGCTAAAGCGGAAAGGATACTTAATTGTTGATGGTGAAATTACCGTAACAAATAAAGTAGAAGAAGTTTTAAAAGAACGAGGTTTAGAACAAGCAGACTTAGCGAAGATGACAGGGTTGTCAAAGCAATACATTAGTTCTGTAATAAAAGAAAATGTAAAGCCTGGTATTGATTCGGCAATAAAAATAGCTTATGTATTGGATATGGCAGTAGAGGAATTATTCCATTTAAAAGAAATTGGATGGACTTCAGGTATAAAAGAAACAGGTGAAGAAACACTATTTTTAGATATGTATGAAATGGAGATTATTCGTGATAAGGAAATGGAAAAAAGAACGAATGATGAAATAGAAGGTTCGAACTCCACTACAGCAGGATATACCTATTTCGATAAAGATACGAACGAAAAGGTATCAAAAGAGCGATATGATGAAATGTTAGAGTTATTTATTTCAGAACGTATTCATCAGGAAATTGAAAATGTTAAAAATGCATTAGAACGTGGTATGGCTAAAAAGGCTGTTGAATCAAGAGCGAAAAAACAACTTCAAGCAGAGTTTAATAAGCGATATACAGAAAGATATAAAAAATTAGATAAAATTGTAATGCCACTTGTAAATAAAAGAAAATAGATTAGAGCTGAGTCTGAATATATCAGGCTCTTTTTTGTACGCCCATTTTTTCGATTGAAATTCTTTTGAAATGAATACAATAAGGCATTTCAATAAAGAAAGGGTGATATAAAATGAATCATCATGCTCATAAAATTGGTGGGGTTTGTGCAGGGGTTATTGCTTGTACGGCCATGATGAATGCACCGATTACTTACGACAAGTGCTTATTGTCAGGAACGTTATTAATTGGAAGTTTTATAGGTGGTTTATTACTTGATATTGACCATCCTGATAGTAAAATGGGAAGGAAATTTAGATTCCTATCTTGGGGTATAAATAAGGTCTTTGGTCATAGAGGGCTTACGCATACTCTTATATTTACAATGCTTTTATCCATCTTACTCTTCTTTTGTACAACGTTCTTTGATGGATATTTACAGGTTCTCTATTCGCAATTTGTTATAGGTATTACAGTTGGGTGTCTAAGCCATCTATTATTAGATAGTATGACGAAAGCAGGTGTGCCTCTCTTCTATCCATTTACCAAAAAGCATTTCCGAATAGCTAAGTTCAGGACAAATCGTGATGAATTTGTAGTTTCAACGATATGTATTGTGGTTACATTAGCAATCGTTGCAATTTTAATCTGAAAATAGTGTGTACGCTTTTTTCTTTTTTTGTAATGGATTTTAATTTGTAAAACTATAATAAATGGATATTAAAAAAACAGGGATTTTACAAATTTAATTACTAAGGAGAGAAAAGTTATGAACACAACTTTAAACAAAAAAGGGATGGAATTGGTCGAATTAAAGACTCGATTAGAAGGTGCTTTAGCTGATAATTTTATAAAGGAAGCTATGACGGATTTAATCCATAAGAAATTAAATACGGAAGAAGCGAAAATAGTTCTATCTGCTCCCTCTGCTAATGCTCTTATGAGACAATTAGAAGGAATGAGCCAATATAGAATGCCTGAAGAAAAGATAATGCTAAAAAAAATCATTGAGATTACTGATTCAATAAAGAAACATGCACAGCCTGTTCAATCTGGTAGAAATCGGCACCAAAGGCAATCGCAAAAACAGTATCATTTAAAATTTTTTGTTGATGTAGATATCGAAAAAAACACTGCTGTAGTTGTTAAACATATTGGTTTAGGTGCAGAGTTTTTAAAAAATTATTTTAAGGTATCGGATGATACAAAGCTAAAAATTCTAATGAGGAAGAATGGTTTTTTACATCAATATGTTGATATGCGTTTATATGCTGTAATTAATAAAGTATTAAAAGGTATTAGCGACAATCACAAGCAAGGAATACGTATTTCCACTTCTGAATCATACTTTGCATCAGATGTAGAAATGTATAATATTAATGTTCAATTTGAATTTAGTTCTAAAGAGAATATTAATGATGTTGGTAAACAAATAGCTTATATGCTTCGTAGATTAGAAGATGATGTAAGGCTAAAAGAGATTTAAGAAAGGCTCCCTTAAAAGGGCCTTTTTATTTTGGATGTAATTATCTATTGGAAGATGAATTATTAATAGCATTCTCAGATTTCTCAAGTATCTCTTTTGTATGTGGAGACATCCCTGAATCAGGAGTTTTTGAACCAGATTTTTTACTCATAAATTAACCACCTCTCAATGGAATAAAAAAGAAGATGTACCTTTGTACATCTCCATTTATTCCCGTTTTAACGAGAGTTTATACTGTATTCTTTAAGAATGTTTTCATTTTTATCAATGATTCGTTTTGTATATGGACTCATACTGGCAGTTGTTGGAGTAGAAACCCTACTTCTTCTCTTTTTTCTTATATTGCGAAAATCATTTTGTACAGCTTGTCCATTAGATTTTTCAGACGTTTTCCCCATCTTCAACAGCTCCTCTCTCATCACGTTCACAAATTGCTAAATCATAGACATGTATTAGTAAGAAAAAAATATCTACATCTATTTCTGTTATAACTTTCTTAGAAGAGATTTGCAAAATATACTCTTGTTCTAACACTGTTATTGGAGCAAGGGCGATTTTACTATCTTTGCTATAAAAGGTTTTTTTGTCAACTAATGTCCCAATAGCTTCTGTACGGTTGTCCAAAGAGAGAAGGTCAATAAGTCCTCTCATTTCGGCATGAGAACTGAAACGATTTAATGATATATCAATTCTATTATCTTCTCCATAGTTTTTTAATACATTGGACAACCCTGTTATGTACATTGTATCATTTTGTATATTTTCTTCAATAGTTACATCTCCTATATATGTAACAAGAGACTTCATTTTTTCGCTAAAGGATAGTACCAATTGATTACTATCCTTTAAAGCTTCTATCGGTTCATTTAATTCGGTAGGACCTATTTTTTTGACTAAAGGTGTTTGGAAGACTGCTATATCTATTAATACAGCAGAGATAAACGCATATAGGAATTGTAATGAGTTCTTCTCAGTAATGGGATAATTCGTAACAACATAACATGCACCGATTACAAATAGTAGATACCAAAATTTTCGAAAGAGCAAAATATTGAACCTACTATCCTTCTTTGTTAGTTTATCTGTAAAAGACAACAATATTAAATAAGTAAAAAGATATACGACAGCAAACCATAGGGCTACTTTTCCTGCAAATATCAATCTATCATCCCCTTGTATCTATCTATTTTGTCTTATCTTTTAGTATACATTCTATAAGAGTTCTCGATAATCTTTTTTTATGTAAAACCTTTTTTTGTTGACTATAATACTTTACAATAATATTTTTATTGACTATAGTTAATAAAAGGAAGGTGATGGTAATATGAATAAACATTTGAAGACAAAGTGGATTCGCCCAGAGAATACAGTTGAACGAAGAGGTAAGTTACAGGATTTAAGAAATGCTAAAGAGTTAAATCATTTAGCAGATTGTGTCTTGGAGATATTATATAATAGAGGATTTGATACGATAGAAAAAATTGAATCGTTTCTACATATGGATATTACTGATATGCATAATCCGCAATTAATGAAAGATAGTGATAAAGCAGTCTCACTTCTTAGTCACGCAATTAAAAACAACCTACACATTGTAGTATATGGAGACTACGATTGTGATGGGGTATCGGCAACCTCAGTTGCTGTTTTAGCTTTAAGGAATTTAGGAGCAAAGGTTAGTTACTTTGTTAATAATAGATTCAAACATGGATATGGAATGAATGTACTTGGATTAGAGGATATGATGAAGAAATATCCTGATGTAGATGTTGTACTAACAGTTGATAATGGGATTGTGGCATATGAAGGAATTAAGAAAGCGAAAGAATTAGGATTAACAGTGATTGTTACAGACCACCATGACCCAGGCGACCATCTTCCAGAAGAAGCTGATGCAGTTGTAAACCCAAAGAGACATGACTGTGAGTATCCTTTTAAAGGTCTTTGTGGAGCAAGTGTTATTTATAAAGTAATGCTTCAGCTTTATTGGGAATTAGATAAAGATTTAGACTATGTACAAGATATGATTGATATTGTGGGGATTGCAACAGTAGGAGACATTATGCCTCTTATTGATGAGAATAGGGTGTTCGTAACAGAAAGCATTCGCCAAGTAAAACGTGCCCAAAGACATGTGTTTAAAGTATTACAAGAGAAAACGGGAGTTAAGGAGATTACGGAAGAGACATACGGATTCAAATATGTTCCCATGATTAATGCATTAGGGCGAATTACGGGTGATGTTGATGAAGCCATTGAAATGTTTGTTTCGCAAGATGAGGAAAAAATTCCTGAGATTGTAGAGAAAGTTATTGAAACAAATGAGTATCGCAAACAAATTACGGAAGAGCAAGAAGCATTAGCAATTCAGATGGTAGAAGAAAAAGGTATCAAACCTGTCATTGTTATTTATCATCCTTCGTTCCATGAAGGGATTGTTGGATTAATTGCAGGTAGATTAAAAGAAAGATATTTTAGACCTGTTATTGTTCTTGCGGAGGGGCATGGATTTATTAAAGGTTCAGCTCGTAGTATTCCTAATTTTCATATTAAGAAAGCCTTTGATGAAACGAAAGAATATTTAATTGGCTATGGTGGACATCCAATGGCAGGAGGATTATCTTTAAAAGAAGAGCATTTAGAAGCATTTGAAGAAAAAATTTGTAGTCTTGCCGAATCTCAGTTAACGGAAGCTGATTTTATCCCTCGTATTATGGTAGATACAGTTGTAGAACCTAAAGATGTTACAGTTGATTTGGTGGAAGAATTAGATGTGTTAAAACCATTTGGTGAGGCATTTTCCAAACCAAATTTTGGACTGAAGGGTTTCAAAGTGGATAAAGTTTACTATATGGGCGAAAATAAAAATCATCTGAAGTTAAAAGAGAAAAAATTAGAAATCATTATGTTTAATAGAGCTGATATCTATCAAGAAATGCAAGAACCAAGAAATATAAAAGCGTTAGGGTATCCTTCTCTTAACATATGGAATAATAATGTTAGTGTTCAATTTAATATAGAAGGCATAAACCTTGCAGGGTGCTAAACAGAGTCTTATCCATATAAAATGGGTAAGACTTTTTGTTTATTATGGACTGGATTTAGCAAATATTAGCGAATGTTGTGGAGTTTTAAGAAAAAACATTATAAACATAAAACAAAATATTATTTTATAAGAAAAAATAAAGCGTTGATAGTAGAATATAATATTTTGTTAAATAGTAAAATTAAATAATAGTTGTTGGTAAAATTTTAAAAAATAAATTTAAATAAAATAAAACAAAAAAGAATTTTTGATTTTTGATATTACATAACGAAAGAGGGGGAAAATATGAATAAAAAATTAATGGCAGTTCTTTCAGTAGGAGTTATAGCGAGTAGTTTTATTGGCAACACAACAATGGCTCATGCTGATGAGGATGTAAAAGAAGCTCAAATTCAAAAAGAATTTAACAAAAATATTATTGATAATGCAAATGAATTGATGAAGATAATTGATAATGCGGAACAGACAATGAATCCAGAAGATATTGATAAGGCTATTGTCGCTTTTATAGATATGCATAAACCGTTGGAACCTAAGGATTATATTGTCCATAAAAACAACGATATCTATGACCAAGCCTTTGATAAAATCTTTAATACGATAAATAAGTTAGAAGGTACAGAGAAAAACAACAAGATAGTATCATTCCATAATCAATTGACTTCTCAAATCAAGAAAGGTACTGGTACTTTCTATAAAACGTATCTATTCTATATCAATAACACAAATCAAATCCCTGAGATTCGAGATACGCTGATGAAAAACGTTTCTGACATCCAATTTATTATAACAAGTCCTCCTGGTATGGAAGCAATGAACCCTGATGGTTCTATTAAAGTACCCGATGCACCATCGAAAGAAGAGATTCAAAGAGTCATAGATGAAGGTAGAGAGAATAAATTAGCGGAATTAGAAAAAAGTGGGGAAATGGAAGGTAAGCAAGAAAATCAAGAGTCAGTGAAACCAGAGCCGATTCGCTCAGAGTCTGTTACGTATGAAAAAGAGGGGGGTATGTGCTACAAAATTACAACGTTCTATGCTGATGGTGTACAGGAAAAGAAGGATAAAGGTGAAGTACCTAAAATGGACTATGTATATTGTGGCATCTTAGATTACGTGGATTATGGTGGTGGAAATGTGAAACAAGAGGTTCCTGAGAATTGGGATTATCTTGTGAAAGAACAAAACCCTGAAAGCAATTTGACGCTACAATACACTGTAGATAAAAAGGGAGAAAAACCCTACTACTATGATTCGGGTATTCGTGTAGCCTTAAACGGGACAGCTTCCTATGAACAATTTAAGGACATTCTCTATCAAGTATCTGTTAAGTCTAAAGGATACGTTGTAGAAGATAAAGGAAAGATGCTTGTAATTGTGGAAGGGAAACCCATCCTCGTGAAAGATGCGAAAAAAGAATACTCGAAAGAAGAGATAGAGTCAATTTTTAAAGACTTTGAAAAAGTAGATATACGAATTATGGAAACAAGAATCGGGAAGTCTGAAAGCTTAGAAGAAAGAATTGTAAGTAAGCAAGCGAAGAACGTAAAAATTGCTGATAAATCAATAGAGTTAGAAACAAATCCAATCGTAAAAGATGAGCGAGTGTTATTACCTGTTGAGCAAATAGCTAAAGAGCTTGGAGCAACTGTTGAGAGAAAAGGAGATGTCTTAACATTGAAGAAGGATAATAACGTTGTCGTGTACAAAGACAAGAACGACACAATCTCTCTAAATGGAAGAGACGTAAAAATAGCTACAAGTCCTGAATACAAGAATGATATATTTATGGCAGAAATTCAAGAAATGATAGATATTTTTGGTTTCGATATGCTTTGGGATGGAGAAACATCTACAATTCAAATTAATAACAAATAAAAAGAGGAGTTGCATTCTAAAGGTGCAACTCTTTTTTTGTAATAACAATGATATATAAAATAATTACAACATAAAATAAAATAATTTAATGATAATAGTGAAATATAGTTTACTGAACATCAGTTAAATTATATACTATAGTTAATATAATTTTGAGAGGAGTAGATAACATGAACATTAAAAATAAAAATAAAAATAAAAATAAAATGCTTTCTTTATTTGCGACAGGAGTTGTTTTAACAGCGGGGTTACCTCTTACAGCTCATGCTGATACAGAAAAGAAAGAAATTGCAGTACAAGACGTTCAAGGAGAAAAGGTAGTCCCTATGAAAAAGTTACTTGATGAAATGAAAGGTCAAGTCCAAGAAGGTAGCGATGAAAATGGTGATTACAAAGTATACATTGTAGGTAACAAATCAATTAAAATACACGAAAAATCTGCCTGTGCTTATGTAGATGGTGAATTACAACCATATAAAAAAGAAAAAGTAGGAGGCTTTACATTCCCTACGTATTGGGAGCCGATGTATACATCAGATGATGTGTTAGTACCTGCAAATTTCGTAGTGGATGTTTTGCCTGTTAAATTAAACGGAGACAAGATTGAATTTGATGTGGAAAAGAAACAAGAAGCTCCAAAGGAAGAACCGAAAACAGAGATTAAAGAGCAAAAACAAAGTAATATCCCTATCCCGAAAGGACAGGAAGAAAGTAATAAACAATCAGTGGTAGAAAAGAAGCCGGATTCAACAAACGTTCAAAAAAGAGAGACGAATCAAGGGAATCAATCAACACAAGGGAATGGTCAACCGAACACATCTCAGCAACAGGTAGTGAAACCGAAAGAGCCAACTCATCCTAAGAACGATGATACAAATAATAAAGAAGTACAAGTAAAAGAAGACAAGCCAGTTCAACCACCTCAAAACAATCAAGATGGAAATCAGAAAAAAAATGAGGGGGAAAATAAGACTGTTGATGGAAAAACATATACAGCTCCTGAAGTGAAACAGTTGGCTTATTCATTGGGATTTTTCGATGGAGAACAAGGGTTAAAATTTAATCAGTATGGTAAACAAGGTGATAATTCTTACATTATTTCTAATTTATACACACCTGGAAATGGAGAATGGGATGTGACCATATTTATTTATAATGGAAACAAAGCTATTGATGAACCTTTAAAAGCATTATTCAATAAAATGTTACCGACAAAAGGAAATGAATTATACACTGTCGTAAATACACCAGAGGTCAAATCTCAAGAATTAATTTTAGATGGAAGAAAAATTAGAATTGATAAAACAAAAACATTGTCGATTAAATTTGGACCAATAGAAAATTAGTGTCGAATCATGATGTTTCATGTGAAACATTGTTAAATTTAAATGTACTTTTTGAAGAGTATCCTTTGGATACTCTTTTTATATAGAACTCGATACACATGAAAAAGTTGAATAAAAAGTAATATTATCTTCCTCAAGATAACTATAATGAAATATTAAAATAAAAAATATTTTTATTAATATAGATTTGAATATATTTCGAAAGGGGATGTCTATGATGAATAACAAAAATTTTGTTATAAGTATAGGTGGTGGTGTATCTTTGGGATTCTTAGCCTTATTAATGAGCCCTATGCAAGCTCATGCTTTTGATGGTGTGGAAGGAAATGAGGGACTAAACAGCACATTAGAATCGGTATGGGATGGGGTTCCTGAACACTTACAAGGAAAGATAAAGCCTCCTATCATGAGATTTACAGATAAAGATGGAAAGAGACAATCTTGGTATCATGGAATTGGTGGGAATCTTATGTTTAGAACGAATTATCATGGAGTTGTTTACTACTCACCAGTTCCACCTAAACAATTAGAGTATATGACTTCTATGAGAACCTATTTTTATGACTTTGAAAACTTCAATAATAGGAATGTGGGCGGTGGTTATGCGGAGAGATATGATAAGTCTTATCCTAATTTCAAAACGAAATCTACGGTGCTAAATCAAACAAATAGAGAGTCACTTAGAGCACCAAACTATTATAACCAATATAATGAATATCGCGGAGTAAGTGGTGAGTGGAGACACTTAGGATACACCCAATTTGGCTCACCTGTTGAGAACCCGTATTTCCCAGCAGATATCTTTACTGGTGAAACACCAGGTAGTTATCCTTGGGATTTATTTCCGTATAACTTAGGCTCAAAATGGTTACCGGATGGTCCTTCTGAATGGGATAAAACTGATAATAAAGATTTTTTCTCTCAAAAAATAAATGCGATTAAAAGATTGTTAGACCAAGAACCATCTATGAAGTATAAAAATCCAAATCCTTATTATTGGGCTGACAGATTATCTTTAACTTCGGACCCAGAGGCTGAAATGGCTGTATTTAACGGGACAAGAGAAGGTGGTCGTAAATATAGAACATTAACCGTAAAATCTGATGAATCGAAGAATCTTCGCATTACTGATTATACAGTTTTAGATGACAACGGTAATGTTGTAGGTACTTATACAAGAAGAGATGGTGTAGACAATGGAAGTTCTCAATCATTTAGAAAATTGATTAGAGGAGAGAAATATAGAATTGTTGTTAGAGTGAAAAATGATTCCCAACAAGAAACGACTTTAAAACCAACTAAATTAGACATTGGATATAGCTTATCATCTACAACAGCGAATAAAGGTTGGAATGACTGGGAAACAACTTTACCGCAAGAAAAAACACTCGTGCCAGGTGAATCTGCGACATTTACATATGATAATTTCGTTGTTCCACTAAATTCGAAAAAATATATTGGATTAACAGGTAATATTAATAAAGACCATTTCTTTGCAGGAGATAATACGAATCCGAATGATGATGATGCTAACTTAGTGTTACCAGTTGAGGGCTCAGGGAATATGAATGCTGAAAATATCACTTTAATTGATAGGAATGGAAATGAAGTTGCAAAGCCTATCCCAGGCGAAGACTACAAAATTAAGTATAAATTCAAATATCAAGGTGTTGACATTAGGGAAGCTGTTTATAGGGATGAAGGCTTTTGTGAAGCTCACAATGATAGTGGAGCATGTATATCTTGGGGGACAAGAGAAGTCTTTGACCATTACTACTATCCAGAGGTAAATATTGACGCTTACTACACTATTAATAGAAAACTACCTAAGGGTGAAAGTGATGCCCTTAATGGTCATCTAACACAAAGAATGCAATTAAGAAACGGTACAACTTTCGAATTCATCACTCCAGAGTATACAACTTATGAAGTGCCAATTATTGATACTTCTATACGTATGAGCTTAGAAAATAACTATGACTATGCGAATATAGATAAAGATGATGATACTTCCAGAAAAAAATGGCATAGTTTCTATAATTACAAAGTGAAAAATGTAGAAGTGCTTCCTAAAACAGAAAGACCTACAGAAGCTGGTTATCAAACCTTTGCGGTGAAATTTGATGTTGTAAACGAAGTACCTGACGAAGTGAATGATTTTGAAAAAGATGTTCAAATCGGTGTTACTGTAAATGGTGATAGACATGTATTTACAGAGCATCTGGGAATAGGAGAAAACAAAAACATTGTAAAAGAAGTTAAAGTATGGGTTGACCCTAAAACAACATCTAAGGTTGATGCTCAAGTTTATGTGAATCTTGATAAGAATGCATGGGAAGAAGACTTGAGTACCCAAGCAGATAACAAAGGAGATTCTGCGACAACTGTAAGAGACTCAGGAACAGCAGGAGCGAAAATAGAACAACCATTAAATCCGTTTGACAAGGCTTGTGCTCTTGGTAAAAACACAAAAAATACATGGAACCAATTCTACGAATTACATGGATGGAGTGGTCAATTAAAACGATACTCTGCGAATGGAAAATCGTATGAGTTCTATAAATATAGTGCAGGAAATACACAGAGGACAAATGTTCCACAACAAGAAGAATATAAAATTAATAAAGTCTTGTTTAAATCAAAGTTAACGGAAGACTTAAAACTTGGCTCTTCGAAAGATGGTTGGGTGGATTTAGCTAAAGGTGAAGTTGGTAAAATTAAAGCGGGATATGGCTATGAATTAAAAGTGGATGTAGATTATAATACAAATGCTTTTGAGACAGAGCCTCAACCTTGGGTTTCGAATGGGTCAGGTCAATGGGTTCGTCCGAAACATGTAGAGCCAAACATTCCGAATGAGCTCTATGTAAAAACTCCAGATGGAAAAATCTTATCTGTTTCAGGTGTTCATGGCACAAATAAGGGCCTTGATGTAAAGCGTACAGGTGATAAAAATAAGGTAATTATGACCTATTCGATAAAACCAAAAGACACATTGGGCATTAAAAAGACTCCAAAAATTTATGTTGACCCTAACACGAAAGATGGTACGTATAAATTACAGGTGTTTACGCCTGAAATTAATGGAATACCTACTAAATCAAAATTAGAAGGTAATACGTTAACGAGTATTGGAAATATGCTGTGTGACAATTTAACAGATTTAAAACTTGAAGTTACAGGCAGTGCAACAGATGATTTAAAAGGTCATATTGTTCAATAAAAAAAGAGGTGGAATTCTCCATCTCTTTTTCTCATTCTTATTTTTTTGAACTAAATTCAATTTTCATTGTTCCTTGTCTTGTAACTTTCATAGTTCTACCATCTAATTCAAATATTTCTGTTTTAGGTCCCTTTTTATTGATAGCGTTATAAAAATTCTCGCTTTGAGTAGGTAGAATAACTTTTAATATTGCTTTTAGAGGTTCATCAATAGTCGTATTCCCATTATAGATAAATAGATTCACTTCTAATTCTTTACCTTCGTTAATATACATACTCATTGAATTGTAAGAGGAATCCCCTTCCTTTCCATAAGGGTTAAAAGCATATCCGAATTCTGTAGTGAAGAATCCATTTTCTTCAGCAACACGTTTTAATTTGGTCATGTCACTTTGATTATCTTCTACTGGTTTTTGATTCTGGTCTTTATAGATGGAATTATACATAAACTTAGCGAATTGTTCCCTTGTTACATCGTATTGTCCACCATATTGATTCTGACCAACGCCATTTGTTACACCATTTGTATATAAGGCCTGAATAGCCTCTTTTGCCCAATGACCATTCGGAATATCATTAAATTTCATGTTTCCTTTAACTGCTAAATCAAATGCATGTTGTAAAACAGATGACATTTCATAGCGAGTTAGCGTAGCGTCTGGTCGGAATTTATCCGTTCCATCACCCTTCATAATCCCTGCTTGAATAACAGCGTTGATATTGTCTTCAAATGGGTGATTTTGAATATCTGTAAAGGAAGTATTTTGTGAACCATTATCTTGTAGTTTAAAGTATCGAGTCATAATAGAGGCTACTTGTCCACGAGTGACGTTATCACCAAATCCATAGACTCCATTACCGTATCCATACACAATTCCATTGTCAGCTAAATAGCTAATAGCTCCTTCAGACCAATGACCACTTGGTACGTCATTAAATTTTGTTGTTTGTGCCTGTGCTGTCATTGTTGCTCCAAATAAAGTTGCAGTGATTAAACCTGTTGCGATTACATTTTTAAATTTCATAATATTTTCCTCCTAAAGAAAATGTTTTATCTATAATTATATTTTTTAATTTTGTCTTATTGAATATAAATCATATATTTCTTGTATCTCTATAAACAATTATAGCAATTTTACTTTTATTTGTCAATTATTTTTTACTAAAATAAAAATCTTCTTTTTTCCTCGATAATAGAAAAAGAGATAGTATCTCTATCTCTTGGTATCTTTCTTGTTTTCTGTAATAAATATTGCAAAAAAACTCATGGTTATATAATTTTGTATTAGTAACAATTTGTGTTTTATTAGTATTGAACAATTATCACGTTCAAATCTCCACTGAATGCATTACATTCTTCATATATAATCTCCATGCATTTTTCTTCACTGAATTTTCCTGCACCACAGCCAATCAAAGGAACTGCAATAGATGTAAATGAGTGTTTTATACATAACTCCAATGCGTTCTTTACGGATAATCGAATGGCTTTCTCTGATGAATTCCATAGCATTCCGATTCCTGCAACATGTATGATGCCTTTGCAATTTAATTTACCTGCTGAAGTTAGCACCGCTTCCCCTAAAGACAATAGACCTTTACGTTGAACTTCATTAAATGGTTTTAAACCTGCTTTCTTCTTAATTGCTTTTGATACACCATGAGGAAGTAAAATCCAATAAGGAATAAAATTTCGATTCCATGCATTCACAATCACATCAACTTCTGTATGAAAATCTGTTATATTTCCACGTTTAACAATAATATTCATCTCGATAACTCACTCCGCTTACTATAATAAATAAAAGTATATTGTATTGACTATAGTCTATATGATATCATAAAAATAACAATTTAATATATTAGGAAGGTTGTGCATTTATATGAAACAAAAAGATTCCTTTTTGAAGGGTTTCATCACTTGTTTTGTTATTACACTTATTATTTGGAGCTTGTATACATACCTGAATACAACGCCATTACACATTAGGTGGGGGAGTAAATTAAACATTTTCTTGATTCTTTTTATTTTGTTAAGTGGTGCATTTGCATACTTTAGTGAAGGTGTAACACAGAAGAAAACAATATATTCGGTGTTGATTGCCAGTGGTCTATTAGTAGTCTCGAACATTATCTTCTTTTGTATAACAACACCTTTATTCCATAGTTCAGATTATCGAGCTTTAATCGGAAACGTTGAAGAAAAGAAATTTGAAAAAGATGTTTCTCATGTGGACTTAAAAGAGTTACCAACAATTGATAAAGAATTAGCGAGGAATTATGCAGACAAAAAGTTAGGTGAAATTCCTGCTTTAGGTAGTCAGATGGAGGTTGGTGATTTAACTATCCAACAGATAAAAGGGAAGTTGTATTATGTTGCTCCACTTGAACATACAGGGATTTTTAAGTGGTTTAAGAATAGCAAGGGTACGAAAGGTTTTATAAAAGTAAGTGCAACAGATTCTCAAGATGTTGAGCTTGTAACATCTGTAAAAGGAAAAGATGTAAATCTAAAGTATTTGCCAAGTTCTTATTTCAACTCAAATCTGTATAGACATGTATATTTAAATCACCCAACAAAGGGTGTGAAAGGTTATACATTTGAACTTGATGATGAAGGGAATCCTTATTGGGTGGCATCTGTTTACAAACGCACGATTGGACGTTCAGGAGAAGTCATTACAGGAACACTTGTTATTGACCCTCAAACAGGCAAGATGAAAGAATATAGTATAAAAGATACTCCTAAATGGGTGGATATTATTCAGCCGAAATCAACAATAGCGGATTACTTAGATTATTGGGGAGAATATGTACATGGCTACATTAACTTTTCAAATCAAGATAAATTAGAAACTACAGAAGGAATGCAAGTGATTTACAATAATGGCGAATGCTATTTCTATACAGGAATTTCTTCAGTAGGAAAAGATGAATCTACAGTAGGATTTGTATTAGCGAATACTCGTACAGGAAAAACGAGCTTCTATAAGGTATCTGGTGCTACAGAAACAGCGAGTATGCAATCAGCAGAAGGTAGTGTGCAACAATTAAGATATACAGCTACATTCCCTATATTGATAAACGTACAAAACGAGCCAACGTACTTTCTAACATTGAAAGATAAAAAAGGATTAGTGAAATCCTATGCAATGGTCAATGTAGAAAATTACAACATTGTAGCGATTGGAGATTCATTGCAAGCTACACTAAATAATTATGTCAAATCATTAGCGGGTAAGAGCTCGCATACAAACTTAAATTCAAATGGCCTTGAGAAAAGTGAAGTGGGAACAATTGAAAGAATTGGCTCTCTAACAAATGAGAATGGACAAGTCTTTTATATCCTACTAAAAGAAAAGCCAAACACGCTACTTATGGTTCCATCTTCTATTTCAAAAGAATTACCTTTAAGTAAAGAAGGCGATAAAGTGAAGTTTTCGTACATTGAATTGCCTAATATGAATGGCATTACTGCTAAAGAATTTAAAAATGAAAATATGGATATTAAATAAGGAGAGTTTTTCTCCTTATTTTTATGTAAAGAAGCGAGGTAAAAAAATGCAAAATGTAGAAAGTTGGTCTTTTGATGAGAAGGTAACAAAAATATTTGATGAACATGTGCGTCAATCCATTCCATCTTATGAAATGCTTCAAGACATAATATGTGGTATTGCTCAATTTTTTATAGTTGAGAACGGTGTTGTAATTGATGTAGGTTGTTCAACGGGTGAGACGATAAAGCAATTAAAAGAAGTTACACCTAAAACATTTAGAGCATTTGGATTAGACACCTCTCAATCTATGTTGGAAAAAGCAAAAGAAAAGTTGTCTACCACTGAAGATGTTTATTTATTCGATGAAGATATTTCAAAAGTGGCATTACCAAAAGCAGACGTTATTATCAGTTGTCTAACAAATCCATTTATTTCAGTAGATGAGAGAAAGAAACATATGAAACGATTAGTAGCAAAGCTGAAAAAGGGTGGAGCGTTGATTATTGTTGAAAAAACTTACGCAAAACATTCCATGCATCAGGATATTTTCACGCAACTACATCATGATTTTAAAGAACAACAAGGTTTCTCAACAAAGGAAATTAGGAATAAAGATAAGTCTTTAAGGGGTGTGTTTCGAGTAAGTCAGGTAGAAGAAAATAAACGGTTTTTAGAAAGAAAAGGAATGCTCGTTGAAGAATTTTTTAGATGCTTGCATTTTGTAGGATACGTTGGGATAAAACAAGCTTAAACGCTTGTTTTATTTATGTCTACAACCATCCAAACTATAATTTTATTAACAATAGTTAATGAGATTAGGGGGAATTAGGATGAGAATGAACGAAATGCGATGGGGGATGGTAGCAAGACCTCAAAACGGATTGATTTGTGTGGATTTATTTTGTGGAGCAGGAGTAGGTGCTTGTGGGGTTAAATTAGCAGGTTATCATATGGCTTATGCTGTAGACAATAATCCGTATGCTGTTAAGACTTACAATAAAATGATTGGTCCACATGCTGTTTTAGCTGATATTCGAAAAATAAATCCAAATGATATTCCAGACCATGATTTTATGATTGCTACACCTGTATGCAAGAGTTTTAGTGTGGCAGGAAAAGGAGATGGATTTGATAACAAAGATTTCGGTGATTTACCACATGAATTCTTAAGAATATTAAAAGCGAAAAAACCAAAAGCATTTTTATTTGAAAATGTGAATGGAATGGTAAATAAGAAGAATAGACCAGGGTTTGAAGCCTTTGTGAAAGAGATTGAAAACAGTTCATATAATGTTACATGGAAGCTTGTAGATTGCTATGAATATGGGATTCCGCAACATAGAAAAAGAGTGTTTATGGTAGGGATTCGAAGTAATTTAGGAAAGACATTTGAATTCCCAGAAATCGTTTCTATAAGTGAAAGGAAAACGATACGTGATGCGATAGGCGATTTGCCTAATCCTGATAAGGTGATGAATTCTTTAAAAGATATACAATACGAAGCACAAGAACAAAGTTCTGTTCATAACCACGTAGGATATGGGATTCGAAGTGATGAAAAAGAATTTGTACATAAAATTCCTGTGGGTGGAAATTGGAAGGATTTAAACGAAGATGATGCTCGTAAATTTATGGGTGGAGCATTTGAAAGTGGTGGAGGAAGAACGGGATTCTTAAGAAAAGTATCCTTTGACCAACCTGCTTATACCATTACAAGTCTAATGAACGGAAAAAATAACGCCCAAATCATTGATAATCAAGATAAGTATTACGAAGGTGGATTTTCTCCAAGGTATGTAAGTAGGAATAGACAAAAACAATGGAATGAAGCATCCTATACAATTGTGTCTGAAGCCCGTCAATTACCTCTGTATCCTGAACCTGCTAATTATGATATTCGCAAAATGGATACATATGACGTCTTACCACCAAGGAGATTCACAGTGAGAGAATGTTTAAGATTACAGACTGTCCCAGATTGGTTTTCTTTTGAAGAAGATGTCCCGTTGAATAAGCAATATGAACGATGTTCTGGCATTCCATCATTGATGGCGTATAAATTAGCGATTGAGATAGAAAAATATTTAATTTGAGATATTACGTTCATGAATAATTGGTATCAGAAATCAATAAAATGTAAAAAGGGGGTGGAAAGGATGGATGCTACATATATCATTAAAGAAATTTATTTAACGAAGAAGATGGAAGATACGTCATTGAGTGAAAAGGAACGAAAATTAGCAAGAAATGAACTAAAGGCATTACAAAAAAGTCTAAAGAAAAAAGAGGTTAATTCGAATTAACCTCTTTTTTTATTTTAAGCTACTTTCATAGACCCTCTCTTGAAATCCGCTATTTGAAAAGTGATGGATATTTCCTAAACTGTCATATTGATAAACAGCTTCATGAAGGGGCTTGGCATTTAATCTCTCTAAAGTTGTAAAGTATATGTTTTTAATACCTACCAAATCATTGGCTATTTCCAAATCGTGAAAAGCTTCTACTTCATTTTTAACAAGGATTAAATATCCAATTTCTCTACCAAACCTTCTGTGAAATGAAGCGATATTCCTTTCGTGATAAGCAATTTTTTTCAAAATAGAGAGTGGTTGAGAAGTGTAATCATCAAATAGGAACTCTTGTACTCGACCATTTTCGATTAGTAGATTATTATCCTGTTTGATTTTTCTTATATAGAATCCATAATCCGTATCGTGTAAAGCTTTTCTTAATTTCTCCCCATTTGAAAAGTGAAATCCGTGTTTTTCATGGATAATCCTTAATACCTCTTCCTGTCTCCAATTACTATGTTGTAGATTTGGAATCAGCTTATTACACATTAACTCTAATAATTCCTTTGTTGTGCCAATGTATAATTCAAATTCATTATCGAAACCATCCAATAAAGAATCTACGGCTGTAAAACGAACAAGGTCTTTTCTACTTTCAATCTTCTCTGTATTATCAATTAAAAATAATACAATAATCTTTTTATCTTTATCTTTATAGTAATACTCGCTTGATTGTAAAAAAGAACGGTAATGATTCCACTTTTCTTTCAGTTGTTTTTTGCTCTCTGTAGCCATGTCCATTTCTAAGAAAAAGTCAGTATCAAATATTTGAATAAGCCCATCTGGTCGAATGTTTTTATATTGAGATACATATTTCTCATCGAAATATCTCCATTTAATATCACTTTCTTGTGTCTTTTCTTTAAAATCTAAAACAAATTGATTTAAATGAATTTGATGATTGATTAAACGTGGATTCATCTTTAGTTCTCCTGCACGGTAGTAACCTCTTTTGATTATTTTTCGTTTAGGGTCTAAGATGTCGGTTGGAAGGTCAAACTGATAACGAACAATTTCAACACCTTGAGAAGTTAAGAAAACAGCTTGATTTGTTAAATTAAATTCTACACAATCAATAACCTCTAATTCGATTAAATCTAAAAACTTTGTCTCCATAAACAATTCAAAAGAATCAATTGTATCAGAGAAAAAATATCTATAAGCTTGACGTATCGTTAAGCATCTCAATAGATAGACATTATAAAGAAAATCTAAATCTTGATTTTTTAGCTCTTTTGCTATTTCGTAAGTTGAAGGTTTCAAAATCATGCACCTCTTTCATTTTGTTCTATATATACTATTTATACTAAAAAAAGCCCTATCTCATAACAGAGACAAGACCTAATTCATTAACTAAAGTTTGTTAAAAATTTAAATTAAGTTTTCAATGAATTTAATGAAAGTTGATTGACATCAACATTAGTCAATGATAAGATATTTATGAATCACAGGTAAAAAATAATGAAAAAATCAAGAGTTTTTTACATATTTGTAAAAGTACATATCAATTTTTTCGAGGATACTTTTCGTTGTTTCTAAACCCATCCTCTTTAATTGGTAGTCTAAATTAAAACCTTCATATCGTTCTTCGACAATCTCAGCGATTTTTGCACAGATTTCATAACGATTATTTTCATAACCAGGCTTGACTTCATCTATTGCAGTCTGAATTAATTTTTTTGTACCTCTTGTTAATTTTTCTTGTTCCATAACTTCCATTTTTCCATTCTCCTTTCAAAATGAATGGAAATGCGTTATGGATGAACTAAATCCTACAAATAAATTATAACTTTTTCATAGACTAAAGTCAATGGAAATTCTCTAAAAATTAAGGGGGTTATTTGAATGGCTATTCAAGACCAATGGAAAGAATTAAATAACGAAATACAAAATGATGAAAATCATATTCTAAAAGATATTGTTGAAACAATTAATGACTCTTTAAGGGACCCTAAAGAAGAAGATGTTCAGTCTTTAAATGATAAATTCGATGAAATAGAAGAAGAATTAAAGAAACTATATAAAAAGACAAAATACTCTCAAGTAGAAAAAACAATCAAAACATATATAAATGACATAAGAGATACTGTATATAGAAAGAAAGGTATAAAACTATCTAAATGGGATGCTTTTGTACTGGAAGCGAAAAGGCATAATTGGGAATGTGTATTAGAATTAATAGACTTAGTAAATATAATAGATAATAGCTCAGATGAAGAAATGGAAGATTACGCAAAAAGGTTTGAACAAAAATATAAAGAAGATGTAATGCCGTTTATAGAGAGAAATTTATCTCCATTTAATAAAGATTTAGTGAAAAGGGAATTCAATAAAAAACAAAAAGGTTATGCAAATCTAACTAAGAAAAATGACCAAGAGAACTTTGGAGCATTACTTAAACATCTAAGATTATCAAAAGGATATGCTTTAGAAGATGTAGGAAGACTTTCAGGAGTATCAGCTTCTTATATACATTTACTTGAAAAAGGACAAAGACAAAGCCCTACACTTGAAACTGTTGAAAAACTGGCTGAAGGTCTTGAGGTACCTGTACAGTATTTCTTCAAAAACAGAGGACAAGGTAACGGTGCAAACGATACTGCTATGACAGGATTTGCTGAAATGGTTATCCTGCAAAACTTCACATTAAATGGAAAGAAAGCATCGAAAAAACAAAAAGAGGCTATAGTTTCCTTGTTTAATGGAATAATGAAAGCAGAATGGACACCTGAAACAAAAATTGCAGAAAGCATGGAATTGATTCGAAAAATTGAGGAATTCATCTCTCTAATGGACTAATAATCTCAGAATGGTTTTTACGAAACTTTTATTTTGTAAATCTAATCAACATGTTTTTAAAATGGATTCTTAAACAAAAATATTGAAATTTGAATACTGAAACATGAGAAGTATTGGCATCTGCCGATACTTCTTTTTTTTATTCCCTATAGAACATACCTCAATCATTAATCCTCAATAAATTTTCCTCTTTTTAAATAGTATGTTAATAAAAGTATGAAAGTTGGTGAAATCCATGGAAAAGGTTTTATTAGCGATTGGACATAGACAAGTTGAAGATTTTATAAAGGCAAAGTCAAACGGTGAGTATGCAATTGTAGGTACAACTGTGTATCGTGGAGGGATTATAAAAGCGATAAAAGAAAACAAACCTGATGTTATTGTGTTATTTGAATCATTAAAAGGGAATGAAAATATTTCAGACATTATTTATGAAATTAGAGCAAATTACAAGAATGTAAGAATTATTTTCGGTTCCAACAAACGTGAGCCAGGGGATGTACTGTTAGCAACAATTGTAGGGTATGGCATTTATGACATTTTATATGGAGAAAAAATAAATGCGAATGAGATTATCCGATTAATAAAAGAAAAGAATGAGTTTTCGGATGTGTTTCATTTACGCCCTAAAACAACAGTAGACGAAAAAACAAATCAAAAATTGTATGATGCACCTACAAAAGTAATAGAAAAGCCAGTAATCAAAGAAATCTATTTGGATAAAACGAATCCAAATGAATCTGGGAAAGAAGAGGGTGAAGCTCCTAAAGAAACAAATCTGAAAGCCGAAACGGAACAAACTATGGAAAAAATCACTGAAGATGAAAGTGTGAATCTTGAAGAAACGAAATCAGAATCAATCGGTGATGAAGTGATTGACATTGAAGAGGCAGTTTTCAATCTTGAAGAAGTTGAAAAGAAAGAAGAAACGGATAATCAAGAAGAAATCATTAATCTTGAAGAAAAGGTAGTAGAAGAACATGAAATGACAGAAGAACCTCTTCCAGAAAGAAATCCAGAATTAGATAAAAAAGTGGATGAGAAACTTCAGAATATCAGTGAAAACCTAAAGGAAATGAAAAAAGAAAAGCCCGAAAAAATTGGATTTTTCGCAAGGTTAATGGGTGCAAAAGAAAATACAGAAAAAAATAATGAGCACGAAGTTCAAACAATACAGGAACCAATTATTGAACAAAAGCCACCTGAACCTGAAGTTGAAGTTAAACCTGAAATTATTCCAGAACCTAAAATCGAAGTCCCAATTCCAGAACCTAAAATCGTTACAGAAACGATAATTAAGGAAACGATTATGCCAGTTCATATGAAACAAAAAATCCTAACATTCTTAGGAAGCGAACAAGGTGTAGGGAATTCTCAAATCGCCTTTAACACGGCATTACATTTGGCGAAAAGTGGCTTTAGAACAATGTACATTGATTTTAAAGAAACAGGCTCAACAGTGGAGTACTTATATCAATTAGGTACATTCGAAAAAGGTTTAGATATCGCTTTGCGTGGCATGGAGAATCAAAACTATACACAAGTTGAAGATTCTATTATTTCAATGAGTAGCATTATCAGTAATACACCGAAAAACTCTATGATGCTGAAAAACTACAAACAGTTTCCAGACTTGTTAGATTTACTCTTTTACTCAGAAGATTATGTTACAAAAAAAGATAAAGAAAAGGAACAAATCAATAGTGCTTGCTTAAAAGATTTATTCATGTATTTCATTATTCAGAAAAACTATGATTTCATCATTTTAGATGTTCCTTCTGATTTGAAGAATGAATTCACGAAAATAGCCATGGCCTATAGTACAAAAATATTCTTAACACTAACACAAGATGTATCACACATTGGAGGATGGTTAAGAAAATTGCCCGAACTTACTAAACGAATAAATTTAGATAAAAAAATATATTATATTATCAACAAATACGAAAAAGCAGAATTAAACCAACGGGATATTTCAGAGTGGATGAAAGTAGACATCCCTATTACCATTCCTTCTCTGAATAAAGATTTTATTAATGCAAATTATATTGGTCTTCCTGTTTTGTTGTATTCAAAGAACAAAGAGCTTAAAAAAGCTTTTGCTTCTATTGAGAAGATAATATTCGAATAAAGTTAAAAGGGGGAAGGATATATGAAAACTAAACAAGTAGCAATTACGATTGCTCAAATGGGAGCGGTTATTCTATTTGCAGGAGGGTTTTATTACTTCACGCAAAAACAAATGGAGCCAACAACAGTATGGCAATTTAATCGAGATATCCCTGCTAATACACAGATTACAGAGGGTGATTTGGTAAAAACAACTATTCCTGCTCAAGCAGTAACAAAAGGATTTGCTCTTTCACCAAAAGATATCGTTGGTAAATACAATAATTCAAAATTAGTTACGGGTGAATATGCATTGAAGCAAAAATTAGTTGATAAAAAGAATATTGACCCATTTGAAAGTATGGATTTAACAAAATATCGAAAAATTTCACTTCCTATTACTTATATTGATGGATTAGGTGGAAATGTGAAACGAGGAGATAAAGTAGACCTTGTATTTGTTGGAGAAGGTGAAAAGGCAGGAGAAGGTTCAGGGAAAGGATTTAAATATTCAAAAGCTTTCTTACAAGATATTCTTGTCTATAATGTCACAACAGATGATGGTTTCCGTTACACAGATAGAAGTGAGGGTGTGAAAGGAGACGAAGCAGGAGATATGCAAGATGGTAAAGACATTCAATCTGGTGGAGAAGGTGGTAAATTATCCACTGTAACATTAGCTGTAACGCTTGACCAAGCTGAACAAATTTCTGCTCGATTAAAATCTGGAAACATTCGCATTGTGGGACGATTTGACGATAGTCAAAACTATGACACAGCAGGATTTATTGTGGGTGAATATGACAAAGTATTCTCTGGAGAAGGTTTAGCTGAAAGCAATAAATAGTTAACAAATTTAATAATGGAGAGTCATTGTATTCTCCGTTATGTTTTTAATACAAAGGGGGAAGTAAATTATGAATAAAGTTCTATTAGCTACAGGTCATGAAGCTCTTGATAATGTAATTAAAAAAATAAAAGAGTATGAATTTGTCGGAAGCATTGAATATAAAAGGGACTTAGTAGAAGCGTGTTCTTTCTATAATCCTGATATTGTTCTTATCTCAGATTTTCTAACGGGAAAAGAATCTCTGTTAGAAGAAATGATTATGGTAAAACAAAAACACCCGCAAATTCGAATTGTTTACGTGACAAAAACATTAGACATGAAAAATGTAGAACGAGTAAATCAATTAGGAATGTTAGTACTATCTGGTATTTATGATATCTTAACAGAGAGCAAGTTAAATGCAGTGTTAATTAAACAATTATTAGATAATCCTCGAAATAAAGAGAGTGTAGATTATTTACTTCGTAATATCAGAAGTGCATCAACAGATAATACAGAAGATATAGAAGTAGAAGCGATTGAAGAAACAGAAGAATACGATATTGAAAAATACGGATATAAAAATGTATATCTTGTTTCATCTATCAAACCTGGAACTGGTAAGTCATTTGCTTCTACGAACCTTGCAACGACAATTGCAAAGTACGGAAAGAAAAAAGATGGAAAACCACCAAAAGTTGGATTGATTGAAGCTGATTTACAAAACTTATCTGTAGGTACATTACTTCAAATTGAAGACGATAAACACAATTTAAAAACTGTAATGGATAAAATAGCGACTATTATGACAAGTGATGGAAGGCTCATTGAAGATGAAGCAAGAATTGAAGAAGTAAATAAATATATTAAAACTTGTTTTAAATCCTATTACCCTTGCAAAAACTTAGAAGCATTAGTAGGGTCACAATTAACAATGAGTGAAATTGAAGATATTAAACCATTCCATTATATTTATTTAATTGAAGCTATCGTGGATGAGTATGATGTTATTATTATCGACACAAACTCCTCATTAGCTCATGTCACTACATATCCGTTGTTAAGATTATCGAATACTGCTTACTACATTATTAATCTGGACTTTAATAACGTTCGAAATAATGCTCGTTATAAAGAGACCCTAAAAGATTTAGATGTGTTAGACAGAGTAAAATATATTCTTAATGAAGATATTGAAGAAACTGGAGCATCTAACGAGAATGAAGGAGAAAAATTAATCTTCACTTCTGAGCATTTAAGTCAAACTGGTTTTGATGTAGATGTAAAAATACCATTGCTACCAAAGAATATTTTCTTAAATAGATTATATGAAGGGACACCAGTAGTATTAGATAATAACGCAAATACATTAAAGGCACGATTAGAATTTGCAAAATTAGCTAATCAGATTTGGGAAATGGAAAATTTACAATTCTTAGAACAAGAATATGAAAACATAGACAAATCGAAAGAACGAAAAAAACGTTTCTAATTGAAACGTCTTTTTTTTATGCAAAACAAGGTAAACCCACTTGTTTGTTATATTTCATCCCCTTTTTATCTAAAACAACAATAGCAAATAGAAAAAGGGGGAATTTGAAATGGCAATGGAAACAGATTTCAAATCAATAAGAAAAGATTTACAACGGGTAAAAGGTGCAAAATATACTTCGGGAGTGTTAGGATTTGAAGATGCTTTAGAACTCGTTAGAGGGGAAGTAGCGAAAAAATTAACAACCGAGATGGATGAACAAAAAGAAGAAACAAAAGAAGATGCCATAATCAAAGACAAGAAATATCTAAGAAATCGAAAAGAAGAGTATAAAAAAAGAATTGAATCTATTGTATATGGTCAGAACATAAAAGTCAGAGGTTATGAACATGACATAGAGTTATTCATTGCAGAAATGGTTGAGGAATTTTCGGGATACTCAATTTTAGCTGATGCTCAGAACAACCCTGGTGTATCGGATATATTCTGCCTTCAATGGAATAAAATCTATGTAGAGCAAAATGGTGTCAATGTTAAATATCATAAGACATTTAGAAGTGCAGAACATTATAAAGCGTTTGTTGATAGATTGGTTCGAGAATCGGGAAACGAGATTAACAATGGTAATAAGAAAATTGTTAACTTTGAGCTATATGGTGATAGATATACTGCTACATCTAAGGCTGTTTCGCCTAAAGATTTCTCGTTAACAATTCGTAAACATAAAGAAGACCAACTGCAATTGAAAGATATTATTGCTTTCAATGTAATGAGTCAAGAAATTGCAGACTTATTAGGTACGATAATTTTAGGAGAATGTAACGTTATTTATGGTGGATTAACAGGTTCAGGGAAAACAACATCTATTCGTGCTTTATTAGACCACTATGTATCACAAGCAAATAAAAGAATGTTAGTGTGTGAAGATACGCAGGAGCTATTCCCAAAAAATGACCATACGTTAGAGTTAGTATCCGTAAGAAATGATGACCCTAAATTGGAAATTACATTGCAAGAAATTATCTATACTGCATTACGTTTAAAGCCGAAATATATTTGCGTTGGTGAGGTTCGTGGCTTAGAAGCGGAAAGTGCGGTAGAGGCTATGGAAACAGGTCACAGTACAATATTTACCATGCATGGTGGTAAACCTATGAATATTGTAAACAGGCTTGTAACGAAGTATCTGAGTGCTATGCCAACGTTAGGCATTGATGTAGTAGAGCGTATTATAGGTAGTGCAGTGGATTATATCGTATTACAAGATGACATCCCTGATATCGGAAGAAAAGTAACAAGTATTACAGAGGTTAGCTTTGATTTCGAAAAAGGTAGAGTCGCTTTAAAAACGATTTTCGAATATGACTTCTTAAAAGGAGACTTTGAAATGGTCAATAAAATCTCTCAAGAAAAAGCAAAAAATATGCTACGAAGAGGCGTGAAAATTGAGACATTGAAACCTCTTGTTGAGGGATGGTCCGAAGAGTTAAAAATTGCATAAACATGTCTTACTAAAAGAGAGCTTGTTCTTTATGACAAGCTCTTTTTGTAGAACGATATTCGCCAATGAAAGACTATTAAATAATTTTCAAAATGTAATAATAAAATAAAGAGATGCTGAAAAGGAACATGAGCATAAAAAATAAAAGGTGGTGTTGTATATATGGGATATGCGATAGTTGTATTTACAGTTTTTATGTTAGCCATTATTTTCATTTCTACCAAAGAAAAAATGAAAGAAGATAAATCGGTGTTAACAATGAGAAAATCTCAAGCATCTTCAAAGTTAAGGGAAAATGCATTGAAATTAAAGTTAGAAAGAATGGTAGAAACAAAAGCGAAAGTTTCCACAAAGAATACAGTAGAAACGATGTGTTTACAAGCGGGGTATAAATTGACATATGGTGAATTTAAATTAATGTCGTTCACATCTGCTATTGTACTACCAATCCTTGTACTGGTGATGACATCAAACCCAATTTTAGCTTGCTTATTTATTATGGTAGGGTATATGATTCCTGGTCAAATTATTGCGTTTATTAAAAATAGACGATTGAATATGATTGAAGAACAAGTTGGTTCATTTATGAATTTAGTCGTAGAACGTTATAAAGCCCAAAATGATTTCCCTAAGTCTATAAAAGAAAGTCTATATGATTTCAAGGGGCAAGAACCTATGTACAGTGAAATTAGACAAACTGTATTAGATATTGAGTTAGGGATACCAACAACAGATGCAATGGATAACTTAGCAAGACGTACAGGAAATAAATATTTAGAAAGATTATCTAATTATTATCAAATTGCTATGACCTTAGGTACAGAGGATGCAAGAGAAAACTTATTAGGTGAAGCATTCCAACAATTTGAAGAGAATCGAAAAATGAAATCTACTCTAAGAAAAGAAATAGCAGGACCTGTACGAGAAGCTTATATTATGGTTGCGGCCATTCCTCTGCTTATTAGCTATCAAATTGCAACCTCTGATAGTTATGTAGATTTTATGTTAAACACGACACCAGGGAAAATTGGTTCAACTGTAATTTGTGCAATCATTATGGGGTCTATTTGGTTCATTAATAAAAAAATTGGTGCACCATTAGAGTAAGAAGGGAGATGTTTTCGATATGGTAATAATGAAGTATATTTTTATGGTTTTGGGGACGATATGTTTTCTGTTTTTTATTCGGAATGTTTTCATGTTCCTTTTTCTAAATGAAAACCATTCAACACATAAAAAACGGTTAAAACAACTACAATTCAATAATAAGGAAGAGTTAACAAATGATGAGCAAACAAGAGCGTTTATCGACAAAGTAACCAGACCTGTATTGAAATACGTTGTACCTAAAATGAAAGTTAGAGATAGTCAAGAATTAGAAAAAGATTTAAAGTTAACGAAATGGGATAAATACTTTAATGCGAGTCAATATATCGCAATGAATATTACTTTGAAAATCATAGGTGTAGTTGCTCTTATTGTACTAATACCTGTATCTGTTCCATTCGCATTAATATGGTTCTCTGCCTTTTTCTTCTTATTTGGATTTCTGTTTAATAATTCAGTTACAGAAGCGAAAGAGAAATTGCTTGGAGGATTTCCAGATTTCATCCGTATTACAAGAGGATATTTAACAGCAGATATTTCATTTACAAAAGCTGTTGAGGGTAGTATTCCATATGTAGGTGACGCATGGAGACCGCTTCTTCAGGAGTTTATTGTAAATTGCGATATCCATTCTGTAGAAAAAGCAATTGATAAATTAAAAGACCAAGTTGATGTGTTTGCGGTAAAAGAATTATTATCTCTTGTACGCTTAAACTTAGAACAAGGTGTTGACGTTAGAGAAAGTTTCGAAAGACAGATTGATAAAGTAAGAGAAATGCAACTGGAAGCCATTATGAATAGAATTGCGAAACGACAATTGTTAGCGATGGTATTACAGGGACCTCTATTACTTACATTAATTGGTGCTTTTGGATTACCAACATTCTATTCTATGACAACTCTATCATCTATGTAAGTTATGTATTAGACAAGGTTCGGACAATAGTTCGACCTTTTTTTTGTTATAGATGTTATCTATTTACAGTAAGATACATCAGTAAAAATAATTAAGGTTATAAACGATAGTAAACAGGTATTGAACAATTACCAGACGGTTTAATCGTTATAAACAAGATATAACTTTAATACAATAAGATAATAAATCAGAGAGGGGATGTTGCAATGAATAACTTAATGAATCGAGCAAAATTTGTATTAAATGGAGAAGATGGTGCGTCAAACGTAGAGATTATCGTTTGGATTTCGGTAGTATTAGTATTAGCAACTGCATTATTTATCTTTAAAGATAAAATCGTTGGCTTCTTAGGGAAAGCAGGTGGAACTGTAGATAAACTACAAGTTAAGTAGTTTAATATAATCCATAAAAATCACAAAGAAGAAACAGAGGTGATAGAATGAATAACTTAATGAATCGAGCAAAATTTGTATTAAATGGGGAAGATGGTGCATCAAACGTAGAGATTATTGTTTGGATTTCGGTAGTATTAGTATTAGCAACTGCATTGTTCTTATTTAAAGATAAAATCGTTGGCTTCTTAGGAAAAGCGGGCGGAACTGTAGATGGCTTAAAAGTAGCTTAATACAACGTAAAAGGAGCGTATAGGTATAACGCTCCTTTTTTTATAGGAAAAGAGAAAGGGGTGCGAATATGAGTAGATTGAAAGAGAAGTTAAAAGAACAAAAAGGATTTGGTTTGTTTGAATATGTAATAGGCTTATTAATTTTTGTTGCTCTTATATGTTTCTTATTTGATGTTGTTACGATTACCTATAAACAGTATGTTGTATCACAACAAACAAATGTCATAGCACGTCAGTTAGGTGTACAAGGAGGAATTACGAATCAAGTACCAAAAGGCTTCCCAGGTGGAGATAAAGCGTATGTAGACTCAAGAGAGCTTGTACAACAAGTGAATGACCATCTTGAAGGAGCTGGTATAAAAAGCAATGAATGGGACCTAAATTTAATTCGATACGATAAAAATGGAAGAGTTGTAGAGACAAAGAAATTAACAACTGCCACAAATTTTAAAGTAGATTATCAATCTGCAATGGATATTGAGTTGACTTATAAATATAAATGGAACGTTTGGGGTCAAATCATTCCTGGTACATCAGATGAAAAAGAAGCGATACAAAAAAGATACGTAACATCCGAATTTAAGTATAACTACGATGTTTGGGAAGGTGAAAGAAATGAGACGAATTAAAAAAACATTAAAAAATACAAAAGGTGTCTTCTCTATCCTAATTGTAATAACTGTATTTATTGTTCTTTTAGCGATTACAGCCTTTTCAGATATAGCATCTAAATCGTGGGCTGTAAATGAAATCCAGTCTATTATGGATACATCAGGGATGAATGCATTACAAACAACTGTAGATACAAATAAATTACGTGATGAGATATTCTCCATTGATAAGGAAAATGAAATAGACACTGAAATCAATTCTGTAAACTTAACAGATTATGAAAGAAAAATATCTGCTAAATATAAAGAAGAAATTCGAAAACACGTAAAAACAAACAAAAACATTGTTGCTTTAAACGTTGAGCAAGTAAAAGTGGATTGGGGCAATGATACTTGGGGATTAGGAGAAACAAAAAAGAAACGTCCTCAAATTGTTTTAGATACAGTGAGTAAAGTCAGAATTAAAAACAGTTCATATTTCGATGATTTAGGTGGTTTATCAAAAGATATGTATAATGCACGTAATGGTTCAAACTTCACAGTAACATATAATGGTCAAAAGGAAGATGGTACTGTGGAATTAATTATTAGAAGTGTTACAAGAATGGTATACAGATAAAAACATCATGTAAAATGGTGTTTTTTTTTATTAGACAGAATCAAACAAAAATTAGGTATGTACTTGCTTCTAAAAATCTACTATAAAATAAAAGTTTTTAGGAGGGGATTTTGTGCCTGAGATACAACAATTTTTATTAAATATTAAAAATGAAATATTATATGTAAACAGTCATATTTTTATTGTAGCCATATTGTTATTATTTTTATTTATAGCAACTTATACGGATTTAAAAAACATGAAGATTTATGATAAGTTTAATGCAGTGTTTTTTGTAACTCGATTATTAATCATTATTCTACCGTTTGGAATTACTTATCAATGGACCCATTTAATTGGTGGTCTGATAGGAGGTTTGTTCCTATTAATACCTGCAATGGTATTAATGCATAAAATGGGTGGAGATATCAAGTTCATGTTTATATTCGGGATGTATTTAGGTGGCTACTACACAATCGTCTTATTATTGTTATCTTGTCTCATTCACTTTATTTATTCTATTGTATCTATATTTATATTTAAGAGACAGAACAAGAAAACAATGGTACCATTCGCACCATTCTTCTGTATTTCGTATAGTATCTTAACTTTATTAGGTTTTCTATATCTCTAATATATAGCATTCGGTTGTACTTTTTTTACAAAAGTCATCGGATGTTTTTTTTATGAAATGTAGTCTATATAAATTACAAAATTTTTATTTTTTATATTTGAATAAAACGATTACATACTGTAAAATAATCCCTATATATAAATATAATGTTTTAGAACATGGGGGAGAAAAATGAATAAAAATGAACTCTTAGAAAAAATGAAGGAAAGGAATAGATTGTCCAAATCGGAGAATCAATTAGCTGTAGATACATTTATTAATATTATCTATGAAGCGTTGCAAAATGGAGAAAAGGTATCTTTAAAAGGGTTTGGACAATTTGTAACTAAAGAAAGAAAAAGTAGGAACATTAGAATCCCCTCTTCAGAAAAAGAAGTAAGAGTTCCTGCAAAGGAAATCCCTGCGTTTGAGCCAGGTGAGGAATTTAAAAATAAGGTGGAAAGAATAATTGAATGAAGCGTAATAGAACTTTATAGAGCATGAAACGCCTCTTTTTCTTATTGACTATATGATATGATTTTTATATAAAAAAAGAAGGGCGTGAAATTCATGATTAATATTGTGATTAGTAAAATGAGTTTGAAAGATAAAACATATATAAAAATTTTTTATGTTATGAATGAACATCTTATCCATATTAAAGTTTTGGAGAAAAAAGATGATACCTATAAATCGGTTAGTGTAGAAAGTTTAGGTAAGACGACAGCATTAAAATTGTTAACAGAGCCAAAAGATGATGTTCATGTAGACCCAGAAGAATTAATAGATGTGTATGAGTACATGGATTATGCTTTTGAAAAGGCAAAGAGCGAAATAATTCACCATGTAAACAAATCTGATTCATTAGAGTTACTATCGTTTCATGAAATTGGAGGGAAATATTTTGCATTAATTGATGACCAAAACACACCAGTTCATAAAATCTGGGAAATTGGAATTGATGCATTTGGGAAATTCGATAGAATTTCACCCGTTCCTTATTCTCATATTCATGTTCTGACTGAATTGTTATTACCTGAATTACTACAATATGACAAGAGAGTTGTATTACATGTTTCAGATAATATATACTTAGGAATCATGAAAGAGGGAAAAGACGTAGTGGCATGTATTTACTCTGTTAAAAACAATCCGACAGACGATAAAAATAAAATGATTTTTGCAGATGGTGGGTTTGCCTTTAAGGAAACTTCAGAGGGATACATGAGATATACAGAATTCCCTGAGAAAATCGAGAAGAAAATTGAAAAGAGCTCTAAAACATTAATGAATTTCTTAATTGAATTATTTGAAAGAAAATAAGAGCAAGGGATTTCCCTTGCTCTTTTACTTATTAATCATATCTCTTACATCAAAATAATCTATTCCAAAAGAAGCTAATTCTTCCTTCGAGATAATATAATTTGTAGTCGTATTTACATCAACACCACTTTTTTTAAATGCACGAGTTGCGATTCTTCTTGGTTGCCGAGATAGAGATGCAACGAATTTTTTTAAATTAATTACATGATAATTGTGCATGGTGTTTCGATATTCCTTAAGTAACGCTTGTCGCTCCTCTTTATCTGTTAAAGAAAAGATATAAGCTTCTAATGGGATTGCTTTTACTTTCTCCACTATGTATCAGTCTCCTCTCAAGTAAAAAGTGCTCTATAGAAGAGCACTACTTATTTACTTTCTTTGCTTTCTTTATTAGCTTCTTCTTTTTTCGGTTCGACTTTTTCTTCTACGACTTTACCATTCTTGTCTACTTTTTCTGTTTTAATAAGGTCATATAGTTTGTTTTTACCGAATGCTGTATCCATTGTATCCTTGAAGATTTTCTCATCAGTTGAACCAATCCATGTATATGAAATTTTTCCTGATTCATCAATGAATACAAAGCTTGGAACGAGTTTTAAGTTGTAATTTTTAACAATAGATAAATTATCTCCGTTATCTTTTCCTGCAATAGAATTTTCATTTACTTCGATATTCAAATCTTTAAAGAACTTCTCAACATCTTCTTTTGAATCTTTTGGGAAGATAGGTAGAAATACTACATCTTTATAAGATTCTTTTACTTTTGCTACAGTAGGTGAACTTTCTTTACATACTGGACAATCATCTCTCATAAAATCAAGAACAACTTTTTTTCCTTTTAATTCGGATAACTTAACTGTTTCCCCTTTGATGTTCTTATATTCAAAGTCAGGAGCAGTCTTACCAATAGACGTCAAAGCAAAATCCATTGCCAATTTATCGGGAAAGTTTCTTTTGAATTCATTCATCCCTTTTTCGCTATAAGAAAGAAGAATTTCTTCAGCAGGTTTAGAATAGTCCACAGATACTTTTCTTTCTTTATATGTTACTTCTTTTTGTGTTTCCTTTTCTTTAGGTGATTCTTTTGATTGACATCCACCCAACATCATTCCAACAACTGCAAACGCCATGAGTCCCATAAAAGACTTACGAAATTTCACATTATCAACTCCTTTTATTATGTAACTAAATTCTAACATTATCATTAACTATAGTCAATAAAATTGATGGATTGATGATTCTTACTACCCTACTCACATATAATATAAAAATTATAAAAACAGGTATTTATATAAATTAAATTTATAAGGAGTGGGATTTTACAATGGGGAAATTACCAAACAAAATAGAAGGTTACAATGCAGAATTAAGGTTAAATGTTGAGGGATATCGTCTTCTTGGAAAGAATGACCAGTTTCCGATTTTTTCAAAATCTGCGGATTTCTTTTGTAATGGAGAAATTTTAGATTATAAAACATATTACAAAAGAGTATTAGAAAAAGGATATGGGGTTATATACAATGACTACATTATTTTTAAGAAAAATGCAGGTTCAATTGCATATAAAGATTTCATTAGAGAGTACAACTCTAAAACAAATGAAGGAAAAAGTTTCATGAATGGAAAGTTATATGATGCTTTGTTCGATATATACAACTTTGAAATGATAAAAGGATTGTTGTTATCAGCGAAAAATAGTTTTATGAGCGTGAATCAACTAAGAGAAAAGTTATGTCAATTTGGTGACCCAACAACGATGAATAATTTATTAGAAGAGTGCTTACAATAGCACTCTTTTTGTTGTTTTAGTTATTGTTTTTGTATAGAACATTGTCAGTCATATTTACTATAGTTAATGAATAAAATATGGTTTATTGTAAGATTAATAACTTTGGAAGAGGGGATAAACCATATGACACACTTAACAGAAATGGAAAAAGAAATTATTGCAGTAGAAAACGAGAGGCTTGTTTATTATGTAGTAAAGATGTTTGAGAACTCTCAAATTGACCCAGATGAATTGGTGAATGCAGGGATGGTAGGATATGCAAAGGCCTTAAATGCATTTGATACAACTCGTGAAGTGAAATTCTCTACATATGCTATTAATTGTATTAAGAATGAGATTTTATTCTTTTTAAGAAAAGAAAAGAAACATAGATTAAATAATGTTTCTTTAAACACTGTTTTATCTGTTGATAAAAATGGAAACGGGTTTCATTTAGAAGATATTGTTGCGGAGAAAAATAACGGAGAAAAGTCTTTAGAAGATAGAGTAGTAGAAGATGACCACAAGCGTTTGATTCGAGAAGCGATTAAGATGTTAAATCCAGAAGAACAATATATTATGACGTTTCGTTATGGTTTAGATAAAAATGGAACAGAAAAGACACAAAAACAAATAGCTGAAGATATTAACATGAGTCAAGCGAATGTATCTAAAATCCAAAAACACTGCTTGTTAAAAATTAAGAGATTAATTAAAGAAGAAAAGGTTGCCTAATAATATTTTTATCAATGTACAGTAATAATAAAGTTACTGTATTTTTTTATGTCCTTAACTATTCCTGTTTTTTTGTAAGGGTGATTTTTAATAAATAAATTAAATTTTTACATGAATAAAATATCTTGTATATAGGTTTATGTTTCGGAGGGGTTTTTCTTATTAAAAAAACAGGAGGAATTTAATCCCCCTGTGAGTTACGAAATGCCAATTTAAATGTAATGATGTACGGTATGGTGAATAATAACAATTCCACGAATATACGTCCCCACCCTAACAAGTAATAGTAGTGAACGAATAGAGAGCTGTTGATGTACAGTGGAATACCTACGAAGAATACGCCACCACCACCAATATAGATATTACCTAAAGCCAAAATGATTAGACCAATGATATATCCGTTTAATTCTTTTTGAGATTTGATTTTCAATCTCTTTATAAAAAAGAGCATACATCCGATTTCTAATCCAATACAAATTAAAGATACGACTCGATGTGATTCAAATACAATAGATAAAATCCAAAACGCTATGGTCATCAATAAATAATAGCTTGATAATAAAATGAAATTATTTACATGCCGTTCTTCGATTTTGCTAAATGTGTTAGTCATATTTTCCACCTCTTATAAAAACAAGGAAGCTAATAGCCCCCTTGTTTACTTTTTACTATTTCCAGTATCTGTTTTTGTTAGTTTTGTAATTAACTCTTCCAGTTTTTTTGAAGTTTCTTTCAGTTCTTTAAGAGTTTTTTCTGATTGTTCGTTCGAATACTTTGCAGTAATATACGCATCAATATGTGTTTTTACAACAAGGGCAAAACGTTTGAGGTCATCACCTTGCATTGGGATTCTAACCAGTTGTTCAGGGCTTGTGCCATAACGAGGTACAATTAAGCCTTTATCATTTTTTTCCCCTTTACCAAGTTCTGCTTGGAAAAGGAATGGAAGCTTAGAACCTGGGAGTAACTTTAGAACACGGGATTCACTCATTCCATCTTCACGCTCTATCCCACGTTGTTTTAATGATTCAGCAGGTGTTCCACCCATATCATCAAAGATTTTACCAGGATACTTCGCACCTTTTGCTTTTTCATTCTCAGCTAACTTATGGATTTTTCCTGACATGATATCTGCGGAAAGAACTAAGAACTTATCAATATCCATATAAATTGGGATTTTGGCTGTGTAGCGTTCTCCTGCTTTTTTGTTTTGGTCATAAGTAATGAAATTCATATAGACCTTTCCAATGTTAAATCCTGTGTTTAGAACCTCCATGAAACAATCTCTTCCATCGAATCGAATAATTTGTAACGGATTAGTTTCTCTTGCCATTGTTACATCAGCTCCTCTAAATATTAAGTTTTTCATCAATATGTAAAAGTAAAATTGGTTTAAAACAATTCATTTACTATAATTGATTTTATTATTTTTCTTTGACAATAGTCAATGAATTATATAATCTTATTATAGTTTCTGATTCATGAAATTACAAGGTATTATTTTATAATTTGAGGTGTTTTTTAGTGAACTATTATGAAGATGAGATAGCTTTATTGCTAAAGGAAGAGCTAAGTATTCTGTATGGTATCAGTAGTTTTGATGTGCTATATCGTTATGTTGTGTTGCGATTTGGATGTGATAGTATAGATGATAAAAAAAAGAAAGAAGAGTTTATATATAAAAAGAATTTTATTCAATTCATATTGAATGAGTTACAGATTGAAGTTAAAAAGGATAACGTTAACTATAAGGGAGAGTTTATCTCTATCAATCCGATTATAGGGAGTTGTTTTGCAAATGCTATTGAAGATTGGTGTTTTTCATCAACGTTCTATCCCGTTACAACTGAAGAGGATGTATCGCAAGATGTAACTACGTATTTGTCTGATTTGGAAAAAGACTTGGTGAAAAGGGCTAAGAAGAAGAACAGGAAATATAAGAAGGAAAGTGATTACTGGTATCGAGTGAAGTACGAATATTTGATGTTATTAAATGAATTGTTTCAAGTGCAAATTTCAAGTCCAAATAGAATCAGAGGATTTGCTTGTGTTGATGATAGGGTGTCAATTGAAACCTTAGAGAGTCGTTATAGTCGAATGTTTATATCTGATGTTCAATATAGTTCAAATGTCGAGTTGATAACAGAAGCGATGTTAGAAGAGTATATGAAGCGTAACTTATCGTTAGTGGAAAGTGGACTTAAATTAATTGCTACTCAATACATGCTTCCAAAGGGAAGGATTGATATGTTAGCGAAAGATTCGAACGGTTTGTATGTAATTATTGAATTAAAAGTAGAGGAAGATACTGACATTGTATGGCAGAGCTTGTATTATAGAAATGAAATTAAAAGAATAAAGAATGTGAACAAAGTTAGGTTCATAACCGTCATGCCGAAATGTGAGGACCATATTTTCGATTCCTTGCAATCCGTTGGTGGTGTGGAGATTTTTGAGTACATTCCAATGATAAAAAATGAACAATTAATTAAGGTGCAATTTAAGAAAAAATCTACTGGAACAACGAACGTTAAAAATGTTGCATGACTTTATCAAGGGAGGTACTTACATGTTGATTCCTGAAAATGTTCATCCATCATGGGATGAATTCTTGACGAATGACAGAAAAGAAGAAGTAAATGTGATTTTTGATGAGATAAAACAAGATTTTACCCCTTCAGACCCAAAACTTGTATTGAGGTTTTTAGAAAGAGATTTAAATAAAGTGAAGGTAATTTGGCTTGGACAAGACCCATACCCTATAGAGGGGAAAGCCTCAGGTCGGGCATTTGAGGATGCAACAATAAAGGACTGGACCGATAAAGGGGTAGGGAGGTCAATTAAAAATGTGATTAGAAGTATCTATCGAATGGAAAATAACATTGAAGATTATAAAGATGTAAAGACATATAAAAAAATTCAAAAAGAAATTAAGAATGGGGCGTTTAATATAAAACCACCTAAAGAATGGTTTGATTCTTTAGAGAATCAAGGTGTCTTGTTCTTAAATGTATATTTCACTTGTCAGGTGGGACGAGGTAAAGCGGGGACCCATAGAGATGAATGGAAAGATTTTTCAGCTAAATTACTTAAGTATATTAATAGTAACAACCCAAATGTTATTTGGTTTTTATGGGGGAATCCTTCACGAAAAATAGGAGATATTATGCAGTTCAATAATATTTATGAAAGTAGGCATCCTGCATATCAAAATAAAGCCTCAGGAGAGGATATATTAGATTTTGAGGGATTTAGAGGGACAAATCATATGATTAATTGGCTTGGAAAGTAGGAAAAGAAGCAGAACTAAAATCTGCTTCTTTTTTGTCTTTTAATCTACAAATTCAGCTAAATTCTCATTGATTAGTTGGTAAATCGCTAATGATAAGAATCCAGATAAGAGAATAAATACGTAGAAGAATAATTGATTCCATAAAAATCCTGCTCCAATAGCACATCCAATAGAAAAGATGAATAAGATGAAGCATGTAAATACTGTGGATTTTGTATGTTTTTTTATTTCATCAGGTAGGTGACTATGTACCTTAAAAGTTTTTGTTAAGTTAATAAGTGTTAAAATGATTGCCATGCAAGAGATGGCAACTAATAGTACATTAATGACAAGTATCAGCATATTTCATTTCCCCTTTCCTTTCATAGTTATATCCCTATTATATGATTTTATTATAGGGTTAAAACTTGTATGTTGTTTGACTACAACCCTTTATTTCATTGACAATAGTCAATATAAAATGTATCATACGTGGTGAAGAAAGACAGTAAGTAAGGAGATGATAGTATGAGTGAAGAATACAATGGAGATTCCATAGAGATATTAGAGGGATTAGAGGCGGTTCGTAAACGACCAGGTATGTATATTGGTTCAACGAATACCAAAGGTCTACACCATATGATTAAGGAAATCACCGATAATTCCGTGGATGAAGCAGTAGCAGGATATTGCGATGAAATTATTACTCGGATACATAAAGATAATTCTATTTCTATAGAAGATAATGGTCGGGGAGTCCCTGTTGATGTACATCGAAAAGCAGGGTATTCAACTGCAAGGGTGATTTATACTATCCTTCATGCAGGTGGTAAATTCGGTGGGAATGGATATAAGGTGTCTGGTGGTTTACACGGTGTAGGTGCATCTGTAGTGAATGCATTGAGTTCTTATTTAGAAGTAGAAATACATAGGAACGGAAAGATATATAAAGACCGCTATGAAAATGGTGGAGTCCCTGTTATACCGTTAACTGAAAATGGAGAACTTCCTTCAATTGGGGATACAGACAGACGTGGTACAAAGGTTCGTTTTTTACCAGATAACACAATCCTTGAAACTACAGAATGGAATATTGAAACCATTGAAAAGAGATTACAAGAATCTGCATTTTTAAATAAGGGATTGAAGTTTGTTTTTATAGATGAAAGAACAGGATATGAAAAGACCTTCTGTGAAAAAGATGGAATTGGGGGATTAGTGAAGGAAATAAATCATTCAAAACCTACATTAACAGATGTCATATCTTTTTCAGGTGTATCGAAAGATATTGAAGTTCAAATCGCTTTTCAATATGTACAAGAATATAACGAACATCTTATCAGTTATTGTAATAATATTATTACCCCTCATGGTGGAACTCATATAGTAGGTTTAAAATCAGGTATAACACGATTAATTAACGGTTATGCAAAAGAACTTGGTCTACTAAAAACGAAAGACAACACGATTGATGGTGCTCATATCCGTACGGGAATTGTGGCTGTAGTGTCAATTCGTCATTCGAACCCACAATATGAGGGGCAAACAAAAGAAAAGCTTGGCAGTACGGATGCGAAGGGTGCCGTAGAGGAAGTCATTAAAAATGAAGGCTCCAAGTTCTTTGACTTACATGTAGAAGAAGTTAAACGGATTATTGAAAATGCAATGAGGGTGTCCAAGATTAGGGAAACAGAAGAGAAATCGAGGGATAATAGTCTCCAAAAGAAAGATGCCCAATTACAGACGAATGGAAAATTAGCATCTGCTTCTTCAAAAACACCTGTAAAAAAGAAAGAGATTTACCTTGTAGAAGGTGATTCAGCAGGTGGGACAGCAAAACAAGCAAGGGATAGAAAAACGCAAGCTATACTTCCTGCAAAAGGTAAGATTATCAATGTGGAAAAAGCCAGAATTGATAAAGTTCTATCAAATGAAGAGATTCAAAGTATTATAGTTGCAATTGGTGGGGGTCACGGGAAGGCCTTTGATATTTCAAAAGTTAATTATGGTCGAGTTGTTATTATGACAGATGCCGATGTAGATGGTGCTCATATTCGAACGTTATTGCTTACTTTCTTCTATCGTTATATGCGTCCTCTTATTGAAGAAGGGTATGTTTGGATTGCAGTGCCACCGTTATATCAAATTGTACACGAAGAACAAAAAGGTAGAAAGAAAGTAGAAACTTCCATGTATGCCTATTCTGATGAAGAGTTAGTTTCTGTAAAAAACCTTTTAGGTAATAAGATAAAAAGAATTCAACGTTATAAAGGATTAGGGGAGATGTCTGCAACTCAATTATGGGATACGACATTAAATCCCGAAACAAGAAAGCAAATACAAGTAAGGATAGAAGATGCGAAAGAAGCAGATGCTGTAACGGAACTATTGATGGGTGACAAGGTAGCACCGAGAAGAGAGTTTATTATCAGTGAAGCTCATAAAGCGAATATAGATATTTAAAAGAAGGAGGGGAAATCTCCTTCTTTTTTACTAACAGCTATTTACAATTGTATAATCGTCATAATAATATATATGTATACAAAAAACTATATGCATAACCTGATTAAATAAATAACATTTTTAAGTAATTAATAATTGACTAATGAATGTTATTGAGTTACAATGAAATCAAGTTAGGAAAACGAAAACAAACTTTAAAACTATTTAGTAATTAATAATTGACTAAATAATATTAAAGAGTTATAATAAAATTAAGATAAGAAACACGGAAACAATAAGGGAATTTAATCTTAATCAATTAATTATTATAAAAATATATTAGGATAATATAGGAGGAAACAAAAATGAAAAACATCACAAAGGGTAAAGTAGTAGGAACGGCATTAACAACAGCATTAGCTTTCGGAACATTAGGGGCTTTAGGAACAACTGCTCATGCAGACCAATTAAAAGATGCAGAGGTAAACTTACCAAAGACTGAAATCGTAGCTCCACAACATGCTCAAGTAGCACCAGTGAAAGAAGTAAAAGAAGAAGCGAAAGTTAAAGAAGTGAAGGAAACTGCTAAAGAAGTAAAAACTGAACAACCACAAAAGGCAGAATCGAACAACGTGGTGGAAAATAAAAAGCAAGAAGTTAAGCAAACGGTAAAGCAAGAAACAAAGCAGGAAGTTAAGCAAGAGGTAAAACAAGATGCGAAGCAAGAAGTAAAATCAATTGCTCCACAAAAAAATGTAGTTGCACCTCAGCCGAAGGTAGCACAAGCACCACAACAACACACTGTTAAAGATGTGAAGTTCGTAGACCACTTCTATCGTGTGCAAGGTCAAGACCCGAAACGTCAACCTATTGAGAAATTTGTTGTAAGTGGTTTAGGGAATGGTGTAACAGCGAAAGTGTTATATTCATTTGAAGCTAATGACACTGAATATGTAAAAATTGAAGTAAAAGATGGATTCGGAAATACTATCACACATGATATTCCTGTTTCTGTAAATACAATGCCTGTCATTACGTTAGACAAACATAGAGTGCTTGTAGAACAAGGTCAAGGTGTTAATGTCTTAAATGCGTTAGGTGCAAAAGGTTATGATGAAGAAACTGGTGTTCTTAATATTAAAGTTACTGGTAATACAGATACATCGGTATTAGGTGAACGTTCACTTAATTTAAAAGTTACTGACAATACTAATCTATCGGTTTCTGAAAATGTTATTATGAACGTTGTTCGATTTAAAGGTGTTCTACAAATTGAACAAAACGAAAATATTAATTACATTGATGCTACTCGATTTGTTGAAGGTCTGTCTAACACAGCTCGTGCAATTATCACAAATGTTGACGAAGTGAGTGGTATGGTAACTGTAAAAGTAACAGACGGTGAAAATTCAATCTCAAAAGCAGTAAAAGTAACAAAAGCTCATGTAAATGAAGAACCAAGTATTAGCGTTGAAAATGACTATGTATTTGCAAAACAAGGTGAGGTTAAAGATATTATTGCATCAGCGAAAGTAACGGCAAGTGACCGAGAAGATGGAGATTTAAGCAAATCAATTAAAGTAAGTGGATTTGACCCTCAGGCTTCAGGTGTGCAAACAGTAACACTTACTGTAACTGATAGCGAAGGTGCGACTGTGGAACGAAAAGTGTATGTTCGCATGATTAATTTCGTAGACTCAATTAAGATTGAAAAAGGATTTAGAGTGGAGAACATCGCTAATGAAAAATTAGTTACAGGTCTAAAAGGTTCAGATGGTGTTTCTATTAAGGATAATGGAAATGGAACAATTACAGTTTCTGTAAGAGATAATGCCTTAAACACTACAATTCAATCTGTTGTAAAAGTTGAAGTAGAAGGTAATAAAGAAGAAGACAAAGGAACAAATGAAGATAAAGGTACAAACGAAGACAAAGGCACAAACGAAGATAAAGGTACAAACGAAGACAAAGGAACGAACGAAGACAAAGGAACGAACGAAGATAAAGGAACAAATGAAGATAAAGGAACAAATGAAGACAAAGGAACAAGTGAAGATAAGGGTAACAAAGAAGATAATGGTACAGTAACAGAAGATAAAGGTACGAACGAGGACAAAG